>DASSHC010000318.1:0-10882 GCA_035693105.1 Thermomicrobiaceae bacterium
CTCCGCCTCCTCGTATTGGTTCTGCTCCCAGAGCCAGCCGGCGTACCACATCGAGGTGCGGGTGGCCTGCAGCATCGAGTCCATCTCACCCAGGGTAAAGGCGATAGTGTCGTCCTTGACCAGGAAGGGGCGCGGCTTGAGGTAGTCGACCACGAAGTTGAAGACGCCCTGTGCGACCCCGAGGTGGTTGGCGACGTAGGCCAGGGTGAAGGTGCGCGGGTCGTGCTGCACCCAGTCGCCCGGCTGGCCGAGCACGTTCTCCCAGGGGACGAAGACATTGTCCAGATGCAGCGCCCAGCTGATCGTCGCCCGCATCCCCATCACGTCCCAGGTGTCCTCGAAGCTGACGCCCTCGCTCTCGCGCGGCACGATCACGGTGGTGTAGCCCTCGGCCACGCTGCTCGACCCCGGCGCCATCACGTAGACCACGAAGTAGTCGGCCTCGGGGGCCAGCGAGGCGAAGTGCTTGACACCGGTCAGGCGGAAGCCGCCCGGCACCGGCTCCAGCTCCGACTGAACCTTGCCGGGGCCGATCACGCGCGGGTTGGCCTCGCTGCCGCAGGAGGCGATCAGCGCGCCGCGCTCGACCACGTCGCCCAAGATGCGCCGCCGTTGCTCCTCATTGCCGAGATAGCCCACGATGCCGCTGGCGTGCGACTGGATCTGCACCAGTTGCCCGGTCGAGGCGTCGCCCTCGGCCAGCTTCGCCAAGATCATGTAGAGGGGGATGTAGCTTTGGTCGCGCCAGAGACCGTAGCCGCCCAGCTCGCGCGGCACCGTCAGCTTGAGGAAGCCCTCCTGGCGCAGGCGCTCGAAGTTCTCGGCCGGGAAGGCGGCCTGCTCGTCGTAGGCGCGGGCGCGGGGGAGGAATTCCGCCGCCAGCGCGCCCGCCTTGTCGACCAACTCCTGGTACTCGGCCGGAATCGTGAAGTCCATCAGCCTCTCCTTCGAGCGGTCACGGTCCTGCGTCGGTGGAAGACAGGCGCATTATCCGCCCGGCGCGCCGGACCCGCAACTGCCGGGCCTCTCGCACGTTCACGCGACGCAGACGCGCAAGGGCGCGCATGCGCTTGGAGTGCGCGCAAGCGAGCCACGCCGATCTGCCGCATTGGGACCAGCGCGGGAGCGCGGCCGAGCCCGTCGCGTGCGATAGTAGCCAGGGATCGCGCTGGCGCGAGAGCCCAGCGACACGGTGGACGGGACGGCGAGGCCGAAGGTGAGTGTAGACGATCGCGACTTCGAGCTGCTGGCGGCATCGCTGCGGGCGGATGCCGGCGACCTCAAGACCTTTCTGGAGGTCCTGGCCGACAAGCTGACCGACGCGCTTCCCGCGGGGACCACGGTCGAGCGCGGTGGCTTCTTCGGCAAGAAGCGGGTACGCCGCATCGCGGTCGAGCTGGGCGACACCCGCTACGAGCTGGCCGCCGCGGGCGAGCGGCTGGAGCCGAGCCGCGCCAAAAGCGTGCGCGGCATCGTGCTCAAGCGCGAGCCGCTGCCGCTGGAGGAGTGGATCGAGGCATTGAGCCGGGAGCTGGCCGCCGAGGCCGCGCGCAGCGAGCAGGCTCGCCTGGCCCTGCAGCGGCTCCTGGGCATCTGAGCAGAGCGGAGCGGGCCATGCCGTTGTTTCAGCGCAAATCCGACGAGCAGAAGCGGCAAGAGGCCGAGGCGGCGCAGTTGCAGCAGGCAAGCCAGGACGCGCTGGCGCAGGGCGGCATCCCGCTCCAGGCACAGCGCCGCCTGGACGAGCTGCGCGGCCGGGGCGGCGGCTTCTTCACCTCCGACCTGACCGTCGACGAGTTCGTGCTCGCCGGCCGGATCGGCTTTCATCCGCTGACCCAGGTGATGGGCAGCTCGATCTACCACGTCGGCTGGCAGCCGACGCCGGGGAGCTGGGGCTACCGGGGCTTCAACGCCGGCGGCTTCGGCCAGGAACTGACCGTGGTCAGCCGGGCGATGAACGAAGCGCGCGCGCGGGCGCTGGGGCGGCTGGCGGAGGAGGCGCGGCGCGCTGGCGCCAACGTCGTCATCGGCGTGCACGTGACGCGCGCCGAGTACGACTGGGGCACCGATCTGGTCGAGTTCAATGCCGTCGGCACGGCGGCGCGCTTCAAGGACGCCCCAGCGGTCGATCACCCTGCCGTGACCAACCTCTCCGGGCAGGACTTCTGGAAGCTCTTCCGCTCCGGCTTCTGGCCAATGGGCGTGGTCGCCGCCAGCACCGTCTACTACGTCGTCGCCGGCTGGCAGAACCAATGGGCCAACTCGGTCTGGGGCGGTTGGGCTAACCAGGAACTGGGCGACTTCACCCAGGGGCTCTACGCCGCGCGCCACCTTGCCATGAGCCGGGTGCGCGAGCAGGCGGAGCGGAGCGGCGCACAGGGCATCGTGGGGATGGACATCGAGCAAAGCGAGCGCGAGCACGAGGTGGAGCTGGGGAACGACCGGAAGCGCAAAGATATGATCGTCACCTTCCACGTCATGGGGACCGCGCTGAAGGAGATGGTCCCGAAGATCCCGGCGATCCACCAGGTGCTCGATCTGCGCGCGGAGTCGAGTGGAGTCAGCGGCAACCAGTTGCGCGCTAGTGAGAAGGGAAGCGAACGATGAGCTACGATCCGACCTCGACGGCGGGGGTGCCGGCGCACGGGCGCGAGCGGCTGGAGCGCATGCGGGCCGAGGTGGCCCGTGGGTTCTTCACCAGCGATCTCTCGGTCAACGAGTTCCTGCTGGTCAAGCAGGCGGGCTTCGATCCGCTGGGGCTGGTGGTCGGCAGCTCGATCTACCACATCGGCTACCAACAGTCGATGTGGAGCCAGAACCAGGAGATGGGCGTGCTGACCCAGGCGATGTACCACGCCCGCGAGCTGGCGATGACCCGCATGGAGGAGGAGGCCGACCAGCTCGGCGCTGACGGCGTGGTCGGCGTGCGGCTCGACATCGGGCGCTACGAGTGGGGCGAGGCGCTGGCCGAGTTCATCGCCATCGGCACGGCGGTCAAGCACCGCGGCGGCGAGCTGCACCGCGCGCCGAACGGCCGCCCCTTCACCAGCGATCTCTCGGGGCAGGATTTCTGGACGCTCCTCTCGGCCGGCTACCGCCCGGTCGGCATGGTGATGGGCAACTGCGTCTACCACGTGGCGCATCAAGGCTTGCGCAACTGGTTCAAGCAGATCGGCCAGAACCAGGAGATGCCGAACTACACCCAGGCGCTCTACGACGCCCGCGAGCTGGCGATGGAGCGCATGCAGGCCGAGGCCGAGGAGCTGCAGTCCGAGGGAATCGTCGGGGTGCAGATCCACGAGCGCAGCCACGGCTGGGGCTCGCACGTGATCGAGTTCTTCGCCGTCGGCACGGCGGTCGTGCCCACCCAGGCCGAGCACCAGATCGCCGCGCCCTCCATGGTGCTGACCCTGAACGACAAGGGGTAGGCAGGACGGGAGCGCTGCGGCCCCACGCCTGTCATGCTGAGCCGCAGCGAAGGATCTCTGCTGCGCTGCGCCAACGCACCGGCGCGATCGGGAGCGATCCGCCCCTCCTCCTGTCATGCTGGAGTCGCGGCTGGGGCATCGCTCCGCTTCCGCTCGTACAATCACCTCATGGGCGAAGCATTGAGCGCGACGGCGGCAGCGACACGGGCGTTTCTGGAGCGCAAGTACGGCGCTCCAGTCGACGGTGTCGTGCCGATCGGCGTGGGGGCCTGGTCGCGAGCGTTTGCCTTCTCGGTCGGTGACGCCAGGCGCGTGATTCGCTGGAGCGACGTGGCGGACAACTTCGCGCGCGACGCGTTCGCCGTGCGCTTTCGTGGCCCGGGCTTGCCGGTGCCACCGATCCTCGAAATCGGTCGGGTGGGAGATCAGTTCTTCGCCATCGCTCCCTTCGTGGCAGGCGCCTACCTGGAGTCGCTCGCCGGCGAAGCGCTCGTCGCGACCGTTCCCGCGGTGCTTGAGCTGTTTCGCGCGCTGCGCTCGGCGGACCTCGCGGGCACCACCGGCTTCGGCTTCTTCGACGGCAGCGGCCATGGGAGCTACCCCAGCTGGCGGGCCTTCCTGCTGAACGACAAGAACGAAGCTCCCGGTAGCGTGATCAACGGCTGGCGCGCCCGGCTGGAAGGGTCGGCGCTGGGCATGGGCGCCTACGAGGCGCTACGGGCGCGCTTCGAGCCGCTGGTCGCGCGCTGCCCCGAGGTGCGCGGGCTGGTCCACGCCGATCTGCTCCACTTCAACGTCCTCTGCCAGAGCGGCCGCATCAGCGCGGTGCTCGACTGGGGCTCCGCGTTCTACGGAGATCCCCTGTACGACATCGTCTGGTTCAGGTACTACCAGCCCTGGTATCCCGAGTTCGCGCGCATCACGCTGGCGGAGCGCCTGCTGGCGGGCTTCCGCGCCGATCCGCGAGCGAACACGGCGGATATCGACGCCCGGGTCCGCTGCTACGAGCTGCACATCGGGCTCGACTCGATCGCCTACAACGCCTTCAAGCAGGACTGGCCGCACGCCGAAGAGGCCGCCGCCTACACGCTGGCTTTGGAGGCACGAGGGCGCTGATGCCATCCCGGCGGTAGGCGGACCGCGGTACGCTCACCTGGCCCGCCGCGCGGCGATCAGCCTTGCAGCAGTTGCTGGGCCTCGTCGATTGGGTAGGCCCGCAGGGTTTCGCTGCGGGTCATGCCGTTGCCGGCCACGGTCAGCGTCTGCTGGAGCATGACTTCGGCACTCGGTGCCTCGACGAGCACGACGAAGTCATACCGGCCCTGGGTCAGATACCAACCGTGGAGCTTGATGCCCAGCTTCTCCCCGTTGGCCCGGTTCTTCTGGAACGCTGGGAGGAGCTCCTTGACGTTCCTGGCTCCTTGATCGGTGAAGTGGCCGAGGATCACGTACATCGGCATCGGGCCGCTCCCTCCTGACGTCGGTGCTTCCGCCTTGGCATGTCCCTCAATGTCGCAGGAACTGGGGCAAATGTCAACTGAACTCGCATCGTTACTCGACACGATTGCCGCGATTCCTGATTGGTAGCCGAAGTATTGACGGGAGCTTGAGAACCACTACGCGGGGCGTGATAGGCTTCTCGTGAGCGTCCGGGAGCCGGTGGTGGGCCGGAACAACCAGCGCCCTCTGGCTGTTAATGTAAATGATGCCTGCTTGTAGGTGCCGGCTCGCTCGCTCCCGCGCCCTCGGCGCGGAATCCACAACCCCATCCGGAGGTGCATCCATGTTCTTCAACCGCGGCAAAGCGAAGCTCGTCACGCCCGAGGAGGCGCTGCCGGGGCGCGAGCAGCCGTCCTATGAGGTGCCGGAGCGGCACGAGGTGCTGGGCACGCCGCTCCAGCCGCCCTTCCCCGAGGGGCTGCAGACGGCCGTCTTCGCGCTCGGCTGCTTCTGGGGCGCCGAGCGGCTCTTCTGGCAACTCCCGGGCGTCTACAGCACGGCCTCCGGCTACTCCGGCGGCGCCACGCCCAACCCGACCTACCGCGAGGTCTGCTCCGGCAAGACCGGGCACGCCGAAACGGTGCAGGTCGTCTTCGACCCCAAGCAGATCTCCTACGCCGAGCTGCTGAAGACCTTCTTCGAGGCGCATGACCCGACCCAGGGGATGCGCCAGGGGAACGACCTCGGCACGCAGTACCGCTCGGCTATCTATTACCTGAATGACGAGCAGCGGCGGCTGGCCGAGGCGGCGCGCGACGCCTACAACGCCGAGCTGCGCGCGGCGCGGCGCGGCGAGATCACCACCGAGATCGCTCCCGCCGGCCCCTTCTACTACGCTGAGGACTACCACCAGCAGTACCTGCACAAGGTGCCGGACGGCTACTGCGGGCTGGCGGGCACCGGCGTCACCTGCCCGCTGCCGGCCGCGACCAGCGCCGAGGCCGACCCGGAGCTGCTGCCGGTCGCGGGCAGCGACGAGGAGTGGCGCCAGCGGCTCTCGAAGGAGCAGTACAACGTGCTGCGCCAGGCCGGGACCGAGCGCCCCTTCACCGGCGAGTACGTCGACACCGAGACCGAGGGGCTCTACCGCTGCGCCGCCTGCGGCAACCTCCTCTTCGACAGCGACACCAAATTCCACTCCGACTGCGGCTGGCCGAGCTTCACCGAGGCACTGCCGGGCGCCGTCGAGTACCTGGAGGACCGCTCCTACGGCATGGCCCGCACCGAGGTGCGCTGCGCCCGCTGCCACTCGCACCTGGGCCACGTCTTCGACGATGGCCCGGTGGACCGGGGCGGCCAGCGCTACTGCATGAACAGCGTGTCGCTGAACCTGAAGCCGCGGCTCCAGGTGCGCCTGCCGCAGACCGGCTAGGCGGCTCGGATCGCGACAGGCCCCGTGCCTCGTCCTTCCTAGTCCGTCGTCGCACCGGCTCCGGAATGCGGCCGGGGCCGGTAGACTTGTGAGCGGTATTCGAGCAAGTTCAACCGAGCGCGCGGGATCCCCGCTCGCCAGCCGGTCCGAGCGGTCGTGGCCGCAATGCCGCTTCCACTTCCGCCCAGTCCACCAGCTTCTCGCGGCGATCGCGGGGGTTTTCATAGAGCATGATCTTTCGCTCGCGCAGCAGCTTGCGGAGCGTGTTCTTGCTCAAGCTGGCACGCTGCTGCGCCACATTCAACGGAATCAGCTCGCTCACCGCATACTCCTCATGCTCCATCGAGATTGTAGCAAATGCGATTAACCAGGGCTTGACGGGGGCAAGATAGGTGCGGTACATTAGGGTCAAGTAGGGCACGATAGGGATCGAGTGCTGCCGGCCCTGCCTTCTGCTCTGGGCTCCTCTGGACGCCTTCATCACCTATAATCAGGGCGAGTGCACGTATAGAACACATGATCGATGGGAGACAAGGTGGGCGAGCGAACAGCGTTGCGATCTGTTGACCTCTGCTACGTCACACCCCTCGGTTCCGCCTATTGCGGGGACTCCCTCGAACTGCTCGACGAACTCGACACCGAAAGCGTCGATTTGGTTGTCACCTCGCCGCCGTTCGCCCTGCTGCGTCAGAAGACCTACGGCAATGCAGCGCAGGATGCCTACGTCGATTGGCTGTTGGCGTTCGGCCGAGGCGTGCACCGTGTTCTCAAGCCGAGCGGCAGCTTCGTACTCGATCTCGGCGGCGCCTACCAGCGCGGCATCCCGGTACGCAGCCTGCACCAATATCGCGTCTTGCTGCGCTTTTGTGATGAGATTGGCTATTTCTTAGCCGAGGAGTTCTTCTGGCACAATCCGTCTAAACTCCCCTCTCCTATTGAGTGGGTCAACAAACGGAAGATCCGCGCGAAGGACACGGTGAACACAGTCTGGTGGTTCTCGAAGACGGAGTGGCCGCAGGCCGATGTGCGCGAGGTCCTGACAGAATACTCTGGCCGCATGAAGAAGCTCCTGGAGAACAGCGAAAAGTTCTACACGCCGAAGTTGCGCCCTTCGGGACACGATGTCTCGAACGGTTTCGACAAGGACAACGGCGGCGCTATTCCGTCGCATCTTCTGTCCATCCCCAACACCGAGAGTAATTCGCGCTACCTTCGCCACTGCTCAGCGGTCGGCGTCGCAGGGCACCCGGCCCGCTTCCCGGCCAAACTCCCCGAGTTTTTCATCAAGTTCCTAACCAGACCTGGCGGTCTCGTCCTCGACATCTTCGCCGGTTCCAATACCACCGGTGAAGCGGCGGAGCGGCTCGGCCGGCACTGGATCAGCTGTGACCTGGACCGAACCTACGTCGCCGCCTCCGTCTTTCGCTTTTCCAACGAGGAGGCGACAGCGCGCAAGTACTTCGCCGCGATTGAGGCCGGCACATGCGTGCAAGTTGGGGGTCAACTCACGCTCGGGTAAACGAGTGTGCCGTACTCGCGCACAAAGCGGATCGGGATCTTCGGGTTGTTGAGCGGGCGATCCCCGCTGGCTCGCAAGCGATCTTCCCACACACGGAAGATCGGATCGAGCGCTTGCGGAGTCAAACGATAGATCTCCTTGAGGGCAATCCCCTCGTAGAGTGCGATGTACCAGGCGTGTACGGCACGATACTTGGCCAAGATGCCGAGATTCAGGTGGTGATGCGTCGTGATGCCGCGGCTTCGGCCAAGCGACACATTGAGGGTCTTCAATTCATACTCATTCCCCTCGGCGTCGACCGCGTCGTTTCCCTCCCGGCCGACTATCCCCTTGAGACCAAGCTTGATCATTGTCTGGAGGACTTTGGCCCCGTTGTCTTGGAAGATGTCATCAATGCCATACTCCTGCGCGAGATCCTGGAGTTCTCGCACGGCGGCCCATGCTCGCTCCAATCGTTCAACATCCGATTCTGCCTCGGCCAAGGATTCGTACTCCTCTCAACCCGGCTTCAGCGCTATGAAGCGCCTGCCTTCGCGCGATTGTCGTGTACCACTTTGAATCTGAGTGTAGCGGACCCAACGACGCGTCATCTGACCGTCGCCCGCTTCCACTGCCCCATCCTTCGATTCAGTGCCAAAGCAGACGGCACGGTTGGCCGACACAAGCTGGCTCGGAACCGCTAGGGGAGATGTTTCCGTTACACTTGCTCCAATGGAACCGATGAGCTCGGGGAGGACGCAGGCGAGATGGAGCGACCGGACAACGGGCACTGGGCCGACGCGCAGCTCGCGGAGGTCAGCGAGCAGCCGTACTACCTGCCGATCGCCGACGAGGTCACGATCTTCGAGGCGGCCTACGCCCGGCGGCTGCCGGTCATGCTCAAGGGGCCGACCGGGGTGGGCAAGACGCGCTTCCTGCGCCACATGGCCCACCGGCTCGGCCGCCCGCTGGTCACCGTCGCCTGCCACGACGACCTGACCACCAGCGACCTGCTCGGGCGCTACCTGATCAAGGGCGACGAGACGGTCTGGATCGACGGCCCGCTGACCTACGCGCTGCGCATCGGCGCCATCTGCTACCTGGACGAGATCGTCGAGGCGCGCAAGGACACCACCGTCATCATCCACCCGCTGACCGACGACCGCAGGCGCTTGCGCATCGAGAAGACCGACGAGCTGATCATCGCTCCGCCCGAGTTCCTGCTGGTCGTCTCCTATAACCCCGGCTACCAGAGCCTGCTCAAGAATCTCAAGCCGAGCACCCGTCAGCGCTTCGTAGCCCTCGACTTCGACTTTCCGCCTCCGGAGCTGGAGGCCGAGATCGTGGCGCACGAGAGCAGCGTCGACCCGGCTATCGCCGGGCAACTGGTGCGGCTCGGGACTCTCATTCGCAACCTGAGCGACTCGGGGCTGGACGAGCCTGCCAGCACGCGCCTCCTGATCTACGCCGGACAACTGATCGGCGGCGGCATCACTCCCCGGCGTGCCTGCGAGCTGGCGATCGCGGCGCCGATCACCGACGACCAGACGATACAGAGCGCGGTGCTCGACCTGGTCGCCACCGTCTTCCCGCGCTAGCGATGCCGCGCTGGCTCTCCCGCCTGCTCGCCGAACCGCGCACGCAGCCGGCGCCTGCCGCGGAGGCGGCAACTGTCAGCTTCCCCTTCAGCGCGGTCGAGGGCACCCTGGCGCTCTACGTCACCGCCCTCTCGGACGACACGTTGCGCATTGCCGCCAGCGGCGGGGCGAGGGGCGGCAGCTACAGCGACGGCAAGCGTCTCTTCTTTCCCACGGAGCTCGATCTCTTCGACGATCCGGCGCTGGCCCGCCGCTTCTATCGCCTGAATGCCGCCTGGCAGGTGCTCCAGGTGCGGAGCGGCGCGCTGGAGATCGCGCCGCTGCTGGCCGGCGCCGACCCCGGCCGCGCCCTGGCGCTCTACGAGGCGCTCGCGGGCGAGTGGCTCGACCGGCGGCTGGCGGCGAGCTACCCGGGGCTGACCGCCGACCTGTCCTGGCTCCGCGCCGACGCGCTGGCCCGCCGCCCGGCGCCGGAGCACCCGGTCGAGGCGCTGCTGCAGGCGCTGCTGGCCCAACCGCTCGACCGGCTGGGCGAGATCCCGCTGCCGCAGCTCGCGCTCGACCCGCAGGCGCTCGCGCAGGCGCTCGCCGCGGACGACCCGAATCCGGCCCGCGAGCTGGCGGCGGCGCTGGCGCCGGGCGTTCCATCGCTGCCGGGGGCAACGCCTCCCGTCCACTACCGCGGGCGCATTCGGGTCGAGCTGGTGCGCGACTGGTCGCCCGAGGCGGCGGAGCCGGAGGAGGAAGTGGCCCCGGCATCCGGCTCGCCGCCGGAGAACCGCCGCCGCCGCGAGCCGCTGGTGGTCGACATCCGGCCGATCGAGCAGCGCATCCAGCGCGAGCGCCGGGCCACAGCGGGCGGGCGCCACGCGGTGCAGCTCAGCCTGGGCGACCGCGAGCCGACCATCACCGCCGCCCAGGTGCCGCTCAGCGAGGCCGAGCGGCAGGGCGCCCTCCTCTACGACGAGTGGGACTACCGCCGCGACGACTACCTGCGCGAGTGGTGCGCCGTGCATCTGCGCCACCCGCGCGGCGGCAGCAGCGACGCGGTCGAGCGCATCCTGCGCCAGCACGCGGCGTTGATCAACCGGCTCAAGCAGCAGTTCGAGGCGCTGCGGCCCGAGCGGCAGCGGCTGACTCGCCAGCTCGACGGCGACGAACTGGACCTCAACGCGCTGGTCGAGGACCACGCCGACCGGCGCGCCGGCTTCTCGGCCGGCGAGAAGCTCTACAGCCGCACGCTGGAGCGCCAGCGCAACATCGCGCTCGGCTGCCTGGTCGACCTCAGCGGCTCGACCGGCGCCTGGATCGACGACGACCCGCGCAACGATCAGGTGATCGAGGTCACCCGCCGCGCCATCGTCTTCCTCTGCGAGGCGCTGACCACGCTGGAGGACCGCTACGCCCTCTTCGGCTTCACCAGCGGCACGCGCAAGCGCTGCGAGATTGCGGTGGTCAAGGACTTCGACGAGACATACGGCCCGAC
>DASSHC010000319.1:0-2581 GCA_035693105.1 Thermomicrobiaceae bacterium
CGACAATTCAACGAGGGCAAACACAAGGGTCTGCCCCTACAGTAGGTCACGCTCCGTTCGAACGGAGCGTGACCTACTGTAGGGGCAGACCCTTGTGTTTGCCCTCGTTGAATTGTCGCCGAACGTTGTCGCTGGCGCGTCAACATCGCCCCATTCC
This sequence comes from Thermomicrobiaceae bacterium, assembly GCA_035693105.1. Classification (GTDB taxonomy): domain Bacteria; phylum Chloroflexota; class Chloroflexia; order Thermomicrobiales; family Thermomicrobiaceae; genus DASSHC01. The sequence continues at coordinate 158 of DASSHC010000319.1, forward strand.
TCGTTGCCTCGCCGCGTGGGCAGCAAGGCAGACACGGAAGTCTGCCCCTACAGCGGAGGGCGCGCGACAACCACGGTGGCGTCGTCGGTTGGCCGGGCCCAGCGGGTGAGGATCTGGGCGGCGAGGTCGTCCGGGTGGTGCGCGCCGGGGAGTTCCTCGCTGAGATCGAAGCGGGCGCTGACGCCATCGCTGTGCAGCACGAGCAGCCAGTCGTCCGAGAGCGGGAGATCGAAGGCGCGCAGCCGCGGCAGTACCGCGCCGACGATGCCGCGGTAGCTCATCAGGCGCCGCTCTTTGCCATCTTGCCGGAGCCGCGCCTCGACGTTGCCCACACCCGCGAAGCAGAGCTGCCCGGCGGCCAGGTCGATCGAGGCGATCGCGATGGCGGCGCCGCGCGTGTGGTGCAGGGCCTGATGACAGGCGACGAGCGCGTCGAGCGGCGACGCCTCCGGCCAAGCCGCCAGCGCGTCCAGCGCCGCCCGCGCCGCCGCGGCTGCTTCGGGTCCGTGCCCCAGCCCGTCGATCAGCGCCAGGCGCCAGCGCTCGCCCTGCTGCTCGGCCAGCCAGGCGTCGCCGTTGACCGTCTCGCCGGGGTAGGGCTGGCTGGCCGCCCCGACCGTCAGCGCTCGGGGAGCCATTTGTGCGCCACGATCCGCGTGCCGCTCGGCCCGCTCGCGATCTCGAAATCGTCCATCAGCCGCCGTGCCGCTCCCAAACCGCCCCCCAGGCTCCCAGTGGTGCTAAAGCCGTCTTCCAGCGCCAGATGCAGGTCGGCGATGCCAGGACCGGCGTCGCGGCTCTCGACCCGAAGACCCACGCGGGGCCGCGCGACCGGTGCGATCGTGACCACCCCATCGTGCGCGTGACGAAGCACGTTCGTGGCCAACTCGGAGACCGCCAGCGCGATCTCTTCGGCGGCGGTTGGATCGAAGCCGAGCGTCAGCGCCAAGCGCCGCGCCTCACGGCGCACCTGCTCGATATCAGACTGACCCTGGATCGCTCGTTCCAGCGGTATCGCCCTCTCAGCGACGCCACTTGCGGATGGTGACAGTGGTGCCGCGCCCGGGTGCGCTCTCCAGCTCCAGCTCGTCCATCAGCCGGCGGGTGCCGGGCAGCCCCAGGCCCAGCCCGCTGCCGGAGGAATAGCCATCGCGCATGACCAGCTCGACATCCTCGATCCCCGGGCCACGGTCGCTCACCACGACCTCCAGCCCCGCGCGGCTGGACTGGTCGCGCACGGCGCGCATCACGACCTCACCCTCGCCACCGGTGGCGTAGCGTACCACGTTGCGCGTTAGCTCGGAGACCGCGGTGGCGATGCGGCTCTGATCCACCATGCCGAAACCCAACTGACGCGCCAACTCGCGCGCCCGCGAGCGCGCCGCCACGATGCCCTCCTCGCCCTGGATCGGCAGCGTCAGCGTATGCGAGGCCGGCTCGATCATCTCAGCCACCGCCCCTGGCACGTTCGCGAGACAGCAAGCGCCCCAGCAGCGCCATGCCGCGGTCCGGATTGAGCGCCGTGCGCACGCCCCGCAGCTCCAGGCCCAGCTCGACCAGCGTCACCGCCACCGCCGGCTGGATGCCCACCACCACCGTCTGCGCGCCCAGGAGACGCGCGCCGGAGGCGATGTCGTGGAGCATGCGGCCGAGGAAGGAGTCGATGATCTGGAGCAGCGAGACATCGAGCAGCACGCCACGCGCGCCGGTCCGCTCCACCAGCCCATTCAACTCCTCCTGCAGGAGCGCCGCGTCGCGGTCGGTCAAATCTTCCTGCACCGATGCGATCAGCACGTCTCCCAGGTGGACGATCGGCACGCGCGCCATCTAGGCGCTCATCCCGTCCAGGCCGATCGCGGGTTCCGGCTCGCCGCGGTGGACCACTTTCAACCCCAGCCGGTCGAAGGCGAGCTGGAGGCCCTTGGCCAGGGTGGTGCGCGTGGTGACGCCGTTCAGCTCGACTCCGAGGTGGACTAGCGTCATCGCGATGCGCGCCGAGAGGCCGACGACCATGACCTCCGCGCCGAGCAGGCGCGCGGCGGAGACCGTCTCCAGCAGATGCCGGGCAACCGCGGTGTCGACGACGGGAACCGCCGTGATGTCGAGGATCACGAACTCCGCGCTGGTATCGACGATCTTCTGCAGCAGCGCCTCGTTCATCTGCTGCGCCCGCGCGGTGTCGACGCCGCCGATGATCGGCAGCGCCAGGATGCCCTCCCAGACCTCGATGACCGGCGTCTGCAGCTCGCTGATCGTCTGCCGCTGCTCCGCGATCACGCGTGACTGCTGGCCGCTCTGGCGCGCGGGCTCACTCGGCTCCTGCGACATGGGCGCGTTCTCCCTCCTGCTCGGGTTCCACCTCGTGCGGCAGGATGACGCGGAAGGCGCTGCCGTGCGCCGGCTCGCTCTCCAGCTCAATGCGGC
>DASSHC010000320.1:0-23717 GCA_035693105.1 Thermomicrobiaceae bacterium
GCGACGCCACGCGCGACGATCTCGCATCGATCGTGCGTTTCCTGGTGCTGTGCTGCGGCTGGTGGTCGCGCTTCTGGAACGGCGGCAACCAGTGGTCCGGCTGGGCCTCGTACCTGTCGTTTTTCCGGCACGTGGCCAAGCTGAAGCTGCCCGAGTACGAGACATTTCAGCACTTCGAGGCGGCGGCGATTCACGCCGGCCCGCGGTTCATGCACCGCAAGTTTTGCATCGTCTCGGACCGCCCGACCGTGGTGGCGCGCGACGACCAGAACCGCCCGCACAGCGCCACCGGCCCGTTCATCGCGTGGCGCGACGGATGGCAGCTCTTCGCCTGGCACGGGCAGCGCGTCCCGGCGCGGGCCATCCTCGCGCCGAAGTCGTACACGAAAGCCGAGTACCTGGCCATTCGCAACACCGACGTGCGGCGGGCCATCGGCGAGATCGCGGGCTGGGGCTGGGTGGCGGACATGCTGGGGGCGAAGCTCGCCGACCAATGGCGTGACCCGCAGACGGGCCTCGCCTACGATCTGTTCGCCTGCGAAGACGGCTCGAAGATCCTGCGCAAGCAGTCGCCTGGTCTGAAGGACGGCGGCGCTCAGCCCATCTATATGGAGCCGGTCCATGAGGAGCTGAAGACGGCACAGGCGGCGCGCAAGTGGCAGGCGACCAACTGGACGCCGGCCCAATGCGAGGCCGACCCGGCGCTGTCCTACGGGGTGGAGGCGTAGCCCATGTTGCGGTGGATGGGCTACAAGCAGGTGGCGGTAAAGACGATCGTCCTGCCCAGCGACGTGAAGAAGCGGCAGAAGCTGCCTCACGTCGTTGAGCTGGCGAGGTCGATCGCCGAACTGGGCGACGAGCCCATCCACGCGCCGACGATCGCGGCCAAATCGAAGAAGCTGATCGCTGGCCGCGATCGCATGGCGGCGCTGCTGCTCAACGGCGTCAAGTCGTGCTGGGTGCGGATGGCCGACGGCACCGCGAAGGAGTTGGCCGACCTTGAGATCGACGAGAATCTGCACCGACGGCAGGACGACCGCGACGCTCTGATCGCCAGGCGCGTGAACAAGGTCACGGCCGAGGTCGAGGCGGCGGGGGAATTACCGGACACGGTGTCCGGTAAACCCGGGCGCAAGAAGACGGCCCACGGCCAGGCCCGCGAGCGGGTGGCGCGCGAGCTGGGAACGACGCCAGAGGCCATCCGTGCGGCCGAGGCGCGGGCGGCGGCGCCGGATCCCGTGCCGATGCCTCAGCAGGTGCTGCCGCCGGTGGAGACCTGGGGGATCGCGGAGACGTTCTTTCCGCAGGGAGAGCTGGACGCTGCCCGCCGGGTGCAGGAGGTGATCGACGCAGCGGACGCGAAGTTGAAGGCGGCCCAGGGCATCCTGTCGGGGCTCAAGGACGGCTGCGGACAGGTGGGGCAGCGGGCGTATGCGCTGCTGTACGAGCATGTGCACCAGGTTGCCGACGCCGTTCGGCGCGCGCGTCCAGAGTACGTGTGCCCGTACTGCAAATACGTGCCGTCGATGCGCCCGACGTGCCCGGGATGCGCAGGCGTCGGGTTCACCGGCCCAGACAGCCTCGAAGCCGTCGCCGACGAGCTGACCCACGTCGACGAGTATGCGGTGGTCGTCGACGGGCGCGGCGGGTTCATTCCCATCGCTCAGGCCCGCGCACGCAACGGCGGCCCGCCGGCGCGCGGGATCGTTGAACAGCCCGCCATCCGACCCCAGCCCAAGCCGGTGAAGAAGCTGCAGATCCAGGACGGCGACGGCAACCCGCTCAACTTCGAAGACGACGGCATTCCGTTCTGAGGCGGCCATGGTGCAACAGGGACTGGCACTGTTCGGGGCGCGCGCCGCTGTAACGGCGCCGCCCAGGGTCGCGCGCCGACCCCGCGCCTATCAAGTGGAGATGGGCACGAAGGCGCGCGAGCAGTTGCAGACGGCGCGCTCCACGCTGGCGGTCATGGCGACGGGGACGGGGAAAACCTTTACCGCTGCCGACCAGGTGATCCGCACGTGGCGCAACGGTCGCGTGCTGTGGCTGAACGAGCGGGACAACCTGGTGTCGCAGGTACGCGGCGAGCTGGAGGACATTCTGGGCGAGCAGGTGTTCATAGAGCAGGCCGAGGTGCGGGCGCCGTCGAGCGCTCGCGTAGTGGTCGGCTCGCTGCAGTCGATGTGCAAAGAGGGGCGGCTGGCGAAGTTCGACCGCGGGCACTTCGGGCTGATCATTCCCGACGAGGCACACCACAGCGTCGCCCCCTCGTACGTCCGCATCTTCGAGCACTTCGCGAATGCCAAGATCCTAGGGCTGACCGCCACGCCACGCCGCCTGGACGGCAAGTCATTGGGGCTCGTCTTCGACGAGCAGTGCGCGGACTACCAGATGCACCAGGGGATCGCCGACGGCTACCTGGCGCCGCTGGCGTACGAGCGGGCCCGCCGCATTGATGTGTCCAAGCTCAAGGCGCGCGGCGAGTTTTCGGACGACCAAATCGCCGGCGTCATGGGCGACGATGTGTTGCACGCGATCGTGCAGGACATCCTGGACAAGGCGCCCGGAAAGCGCGGCGTGCTGTTCTTCCCGCGGGTGGACATCGCCAAGGTGGCGGCGCAGGCGTTCAACAACGTGGTGCCTGGCATCGCCCGCTCCGTAGACGGCGAGATGGAGCGCGACCTGAAGCGCGCGATCCTGCGCGACCACAAGAAGGGCGGATTCCTGATCGCCTGCAACGTGGGGGTGATCGAGGAAGGACACGACGACGCCGGCATCGAGTTCGTGGGCATGTGCCGGCCGACGAAGAGCTGGGCGAAGTTCGTCCAGTGGGTGGGCCGCTGCGTGCGGCCGCTCTGCAAGGTGGACGATGCAGCCGATGCTGACGGGCGCCGCGCCATGATTGCCGCCAGCACGAAGCACCACGGCTACGTGTACGACTTCGTCGGCAACACCGGAAAGCACCGGGTCATGGATGCCGTCGACGCCCTGGCCGGCACGCTCGACTCGGAAGAGGTGAAGGCCAAAGCGCGCGAGATCCTCGATGCCGACGAGCGCGGCGACGTCGAGAAGGCGCTGGAGACGGCGCGCCGCCTGGGCGAAGCCGAGCAGAAGGAGGCCGCCGCCCGCGTAGCACGCGTCGAGGCGGCCCGCTACGAGTGGAAGCGCGTCGACCCGTTCGCTCTGCTCGGCATGGAGGACGGACAGACGGACGTCGCGAACGATCTGAACCGCGCCAGCGAGCGCCAGCGCGGATTGCTCGGGCGCGAGGGAATCCGCTGCCCGCCGTCGCTCACCTTCGACGACGCCCAGCGAATGATCCGAAACGTGAAGATGCGGCAGAAGCGCGGCCTGGTGAACTTCGAGGGGATCCGGCTTCTCTCGAAGCATGGCATCCCCGCGCACCACATGTACCAGTCGACGGCGACGATGCTGCTCGCCGAGATCCGAAAGCACGGTGGCTGGACGCCGCCACAGGACGTGATCGACCACATCATTGGCGCCGGCCGCAGCGAAGCCGGGGAGGAAGGGTGACCTATGCCGAGTTCCGCACAGGCCTACGCTACCGCGACGTCTATCACATGCTCTGGTCGGGGTCCGACGACCCCCGCGACTGGCGATACAAGCGGCGACACACCGTCCTCGGCTTCTGGCACCAAATCAAGCTCCAACTCTGGCAGCAGTATCTCGATGCGAGCGAAGGTTCTGTCGATCGCGCGGGCGGATCCGACGCTGACACCGAGGGAGATCGAGCGGCAGACGGGAACGCCGAGGAAGCTGGTGGCAGCGTACGTGTCGTCGTTCCGGAAGATGGGGCTCGTGGGCCCGCGCAAGATCGGACGCCCGCGCGGATCAACCAACGATCCCGTCGAATGCGAAAGGCCGCGTGATACGCGCCGGCGCATCGCCGACGAAGTAGCCGCCGGCGTCCGGTGCAGCCGCTGTTGGCTCCTCTTGCCCTGTGACCACCTCAATGGCTGAGCCTGGAGATCTGAACCTGGACGAGCTGTACGCGAAGTCGCGCACCGGCGAGTACGACGAACGCGTGCTGGCGTGGCGCTACCGGCTGTCGCGTGGCCACGTCCGCAAGGCAATCGCCGAGTCGCAGCTGCGCCGCCTGTGCGCGCGCGAGACCGCGGGTCTCGAAGTGAACATGGCCGACATTCACGCCGTCGAGACGGAGTTGGGTGACGCGTCCGGCGTGATCGCATTCTGCCAGGAGATGCTGCGCGCGCCCGCCGCGCCCAAGGCCAACGTCGTGCCACTGCGGCCCCAGACCGCGCCGCCGCCCCAGCAGCAGAAGCAACCGCAAGCGAACGGAGCGAAGCCATGAGACACCTGCCGACCCTGCAGTGGGATTTCACCCTCGGCCGATTCGTGGACACGCCGTGCGACTGCCAGCGGTGCGAGCACCGGCGGTTCCTGTGGGCGCTGGCGACCATCGCAGTTGCCGCTGGTGCCGGCGTGTGGCTCCTGCTGGGCGCGTGCCTGCCATGACCGTGCGGGCGAAGAAGCCCAAGCACATCCGCGTGGGCCCGGACGTCGACGTGTCCGTATGCGGGAAGCGCAGCGGAGGCGACGAGGGGACACTGGTGTACACGCTGTCGCCCAAGCATTCGACATGCGCCAAGTGCCGAGAAGGACGGGCGAAGACGGTAGCCGCCAGGAAGCGGACCGTGGAGACGTTCCGGCCCAGGGTGGCCCCGGGACAGATTGTCGTGCCGTTCCACATGAGTCACCACTGCCACGCCATGGGCTGCAAGCGAGCGTGTCCGCCTCGATGGCTGATGTGCCGCCCCTGCTGGTCGCGGGTACCGGCCGAGATTGCAGTGGCAGTGAACGTGACGGTCGGCCAGCGCGGAAAGCTGGTGGATGCGACCTGGGCGCCATGGTGGCGGGCGCAGGCCCGCGCAATCGCCTACGTCGCCCACCTCGTGCAGCCGAACGAGGCGAAGCGAGACGCGTACATCGCGAAGGCTGACGCGTTCGCGGATCGGCTCGAAGCGATGGATCGAACATAGTGCAGGCACGGAAGGGCACCTGACCCAGGCATAGACCTGTGCGCGAGATGGAGCTGTCCGGGCGGTGGCCTCCCGGCGGACGTAGGTCTCGCAGTTATCGGCCCGACCACCTGCACGCCCCCCATAAGCTCCGGATCCTCCCCTGAACCAACGGTGGAGAAGAAGGCCACCCGCTCGCGCGGCCGATGCCGCACGGCGCAATTAGCGTACGCCGTGTACGGTATCTCGGGAAACTGTGCAACGGGCGAAATTCCTGGTTGCTACGCGTCCATGGACGACGCAACGAAGCCAGAAGACGCAACCGAAGAGACACCGACCGAAGAGAAGGAGGCGCAAGGCGCGCCGCCGCCGCTGATTCCGCACCTGGAGTTCAGGGACGGGATGGACGGCTGCGAGATCCACGAGGTGCGGCTGCGCTTCGTGAAGGGACCGCAGACGAAGATCGCGGGGGTCAAGTTCAACCCGCAGCAAGGGATCGTCGGCCTCAACCTGCAGAGCGATCTGCGGTCGTCGGAGATCCTGAACCTGGTCATGACGTTCGGGAAGGAGGGCGACAAGCCCGAGGACTTCCCGGGCCTGACCGTCGAGGCGGATGTGGACCTGCTGCTGTGCTTCCGCGACGACAAGTGGCGCACGGAGATGGTCGCCAAGTACCGCGAGGCATGGGCGCAGAAGCGCGCCGAGGACGCCGAGACGGCCGCGCTATCGGCCCTGGAGGCGGCGCCAGCCGACGGGACGCCCGACCCGGAGCTGGTGCACTGATGGCCACGCGGTCGCAGAAGCCGCGGGCCAAGGTGAAGACGAAGGCCAAGCGCCGCTTCCACCGCCGGGCCGATGGTCAATTCGTCTCGCCGCGCGTGCGCGCCTGGCAGATCCGCGAGGCGTACATGCGCCAGCTGCGCCACGGCGTCGAGCAGGCGATCATGGGGTCGCTGCGGTGAGCGTCGCGCACGCCGAGCCGTTGATCGCGACGCGGCCAGCGTGCGCCGACGATCTGCCGTTCGTCCTGGAGACGGCGGCGAAGCTGCGGTGGCCGCACGGCGTGCAGTTCAGGGATTGGCGGCCAGCTCACGACGCGCGCGTCCTCGGCATCGTGGAACGTGGGGGCGGGATCCATGTTGCCGAGGCGCGCGGAGTTCTGCTCGGGTACGCGATCACCGACGCCGCTGGCGCGCTGGTGAGCATCTACGTCAAGCGCGACTTCCGCGGCGCCGGCATCGGCATCGAGCTGCTGCGCGCGGCTGGCGTGGACGCAGGCAAGCCCATCTCCTGCGAGCGGCCGACGCCCAGCCTTCGGATCTGGGCACGTGTGCGCGGCCTGACGCTGGCGGTGGCGGGGTGCTGAGCAACCTGCGCACCCGCGTCAACCGCATGGCGGCCGTCGCCGTCGCGACGCTGGCCGTGTGCACGTTCAGCATCGAGGCGCTCGCCGCTGGCCATCTGCCGCAGCTCGCGTTCATGCAGGCGTGCCAGCGCGGCGGGCGCGTGCGCGTCTTCGCCGCCCGCCAGATCGGCAAGTCCTGGGGCATTGGCGGCGCCCTGATCGCTCGCGCCCTGGCCGTGCCGGGCAGCACGTCGGTGTTCTTCGGCCTCAACTCGGTGGCCGTCAGGGACAACTTCTGGGAGCCCGTCCTACAGCCGCTGCTGCGCCGGTTCGGCGTGTCTCACCAGGCCAACCAGCAGCGCATGCTGATCACGCTGCCGAACGGCTCGCGCATCCTCTGCACGGGCACCGACGACCTGACGCACATCCAGAACGTGCTCGGCAATCGGTTCAAGGCGGGCATCCTCGCGATCGACGAGATGCAGTCCCAGAAGGTGACCGCCGTGAAGGCGCTGCTGGGCCACATCTTGCCGCCCACCATGACGCCCGAGACGACGCTGATTCTCTCGGGGACCATCCCCGAGGTGCCGGGCGGCTTCTGGTGGGACGAGGCGGCCAAGGATTCGTACGCGAAGTTCGGCTGGGGCCGCGTGGCGCTCAAGGAGCCGATGCCCGAGGGACTGACGCTCGAACAGGAGTGGGCGCACCTGGAGGCGCACCTGGTGTCGGTCAACCCGCACACGCCAGAGGCGCCGGCGGTCCTGATCGACCACCTGAAGGCGAACCGCCTGTCCTGGCTCGACAGCACCATCCAGCGCGATTGGGCTGGCATCGCCGCCTTCGACCCGAACGCGCGCACCTACCGGTTCCGTCGGGAGGTGAACCTGTACGCGCCCACCGCGCGTCCGCTCACGGCGGTGGACCTGCCCGAGGCGGTGAAGGCCATGACGGCTGGCTTCGCATGCGCTGCGCCTCTGCCGGGCGTCGACACGTTCAGCGGGGCCATTGACCCGGGCGGCGACGATCCGTGTGGCGTCGAGCTGTGGGGCTGGGACTCGTCGGGGCGCCAGCGCATCCTGCAGCAGCTGTTTTCGTGGGTTAGCAAGCGCGACCACCGGTTGCCTCAGTCGGCCATGTTCGCCGTCGCCGCGCTCGCTAACCGCACCTTCAAAACGACCCACTGGCGCATCGATTCGGGCGCCAAGCAGGACATCGACCACCTGCACCACGACTACGGGTTGCCGGTCATCAAGGCCGTGGACCGCTCGGAGTTCGAGGCCAGCCTGCGCCGCTCCAATGACTTCCTGCAGACGGGCGTGACCAGGGTCATCGACGATCCGGCCAATCCGCTGCTGACCGACTACCTGAACGCGCAGCTCGACCGCGACGCGCTCGCGCGCGGACAGCACAAGTGGGCGTCGGGCTACCACCCGACCAACAGCGAGTGCGGCCGGTACCTGATCGCCAGCTACTGGCCGGCCACGCCGCCACCGCCACCGCCGGTCAAGCCGGCCGACCCGTTCGATCGCGTCCTGGCCAAGCACCAGGACCAGGAGCGCCGCCGCCTGCGCGGCACGGCGCCGACGACCCGCAGGAGGGAAGCATGAGCACGGAAGAGGCCGAGACCACCAGGGCCCCGCTGACCGACCAGTATTGGTACGACAAGGAGGTCACCGAGGCGCAGGGAGACGACGGCAACCCTGACCACTCCCGGCTGCGCGAGCTGCTCGACCAGGCCGTGTCGCAAATCGAGACGTCGCCGGCCGAGATGCAGCGTATCCAGGGGCTGGTCGCCGACCTTGAGCGCTATCTGGGCCGGCCCATCACCGCCTACTCGCTGCCCGACCTGTCCGTGTACGACCGCGTCCTGGAGGGCGTCGATCTCAAGTACAACGTCTGCTACTCGATCGTGAACACGATCGTCTCGCGGGTGTGCAGTTTCCGCCCGCGCGCGCAGTTCGTCCCCGAGCACGGCAACTACAAGACGCAGCGCTTGGCGCGCGAGCTGACCGCTCAATCGGACGCGTGGGCTCAGGCCCAGGAGTATCAGGCCGAGGCCACGCTGGCGTTTCGCGACAGCCTGACGGGCCCCGGCGGCGTGCTGAAGGTCTACCGGGACACCGAGGGCGTCGAGCTGATGCGCGTGCCGGCGTGGGAGCTGAAGCTCGACGAGGACGACTGGAAGTACGGGCGCGGTGAGTGCTCGTACCACGTCCGCTACATCACGCAGTCACAGGCGATCCGCCAGTACGGCAAGACGCCCGAGGCGCGCGCACTGATCGTGTCGGGCTCGACGTCGCTGGCCGGCCGCAAGGCATTCTCACAGTTCGCGAACCGCAACGGCGTGGCCATGGTGCGCATCGTTGACGCCTACCGGCGCGGCCCCGGCGGGCGGCACGTGGTCATGGCGGGCGATTGGATCGCGTCCAACGACGAGTGGAAGCACGAAGGGCACCCGTTTGTGATCGGAGTGTTCGACCGGCGCGCGACGGGGCCATGGGGTCACTCGGCCATCATGCCGATCCGGTCCATCCAGGACCGCATCGACGAGACGCTCGACAAGATCGACACCGCCCATCACCTGGCGGCGTCGTTGGTCGTGGCGTCGTCGGAGGGCACGCCGCCGGAGAAGCTCACCAACGACGTCGTCCAACACTTCCCCAAGAAGCCGGGCGAGACGGTGGAGTTCCACAGCCCCGAGGCCGTGGGGCCGGGGACCTACAAGTGGTGGGAGATCCAGAAGGCGATGGCCTTCGAGATCTTGGGCGTGTCGCCGAACGCCGCCCAGGCGACCAAGCCCCAGGGCGTGACCGCCGCGGTGGCCATCGAGGCCGTCACCGACCTGCAGAGCGACCGGCTGTCGCAGTGCTCGCAGACCTGGGAGCAGACGGTGACGAAGGTCGGCGACTGGTGGTACCTGCTCGAGGCCGAGTCGGACAGCTCTACCGAGTACGCCGTCATGGACCGCGGCCAGTCGCGGCGGATCAAGTTCCGCAAGGGCGACCGCCAGCCGGTGATCCGCACGTTCCCCACGTCGCTATTCGGCCAGAGCATCCCGGCGCGCCTGCAGAAGGCGATGGACGCCGTCAAGGCCGGCTGGTTCGAGAAGGAGGAGATCCTTCGCATCCTCGACGTGCCCGACCTGGGCGGCATCACGGATCTGCAGCTGGCCGAGTTCTATTTCATCGAGAACTTCGTCGACGAGATTCTCGAAGACGGCCACTACGAGACCATGGACGAGTGGGCATCGCCCATCAAGGCGTTCGAGTACGCCCGGCGCCGGTACCTGCTGGCGCGCGCCGACGGCTCGTACCCGGCCGAGCATATGGGCGAGATGCGCAAGTTCCTGGACTACATCCAGGTCAAGGCGCAGGAGGCCCGCGACAAGGCCGCCGGCAAGCCCACGGCCACCGAGTCTGCCGCCGCTGCGCCGCCGCCCGCCCCCCCGATGCCGCCCATGGGCGCGCCTGCGCCGCTGATTCCGCTGCCCCCGCCGCCGGTTGCGCCCGCCCCCCTCCCGGGGCTCACGGCGTCGCCCGAGGCGAATCCGATCCCCGTCTGACCAACCACGCAACGAAAGGACCGACACATGGCGAAACGAGCAGCAGCGCCGCGGGCAGCCGCGGCCGAGGGATTCACCGAGACCACCGGCGAGGTGCCCATCGGCGGGAACGCCCCCATGGTGCGCAGCAAGAATCTCGAGGCCGAGGTGATCGAGTGGGGTAAGGACGACACGCCCGCCACGGCGCCGTCAGTCCCCAAGGCGTCAGAGGATCCGGACTCGGCGCGCGCCGCCAAGGCTCGCAAGGCGCTCATGGGCGACGAGGACGACGAGAGCGCCGACGACGAAGAGACCGAAACACCCGCGGCCGAGGCGAAGGGCGACGGCCAATTACCGGACAAGGTGTCCGATAAACCGGCAGACGCCGCGCCGGCAGCGAAGCCCAAGCGCAAGGATCTGTTCGCTCGCATCGACGAAGAGAAGCGGCGCCTGGACATCGAGAACGAGCTGAAGACGGAGCGCCAGAAGCGCGAGGAGTTGGAACGCACCGTCAAGCAGGGATCCACGCTGCAGATCCTGCAGGCCCGCGGCATGACCCGCGAGCAGGCGCTTGAGGAGCTGCTCACCAACCCTGAGGAGGCCGCGGCTGCCGCCGAGCCGACGAAGAAGGAGAAGGATCCCGAGGTCGAGAAACTGCGCAGCGACGTCGAGCGCCTGCAGGCCGAGCGGCGCGAGGCGAACATGCAGGCAGCCTTGCGGATCGTGGAGAACACCGCGAAGGATCTCGACGTGCCACTGGTGCGCGCCGCCAAGAAGATCCCCGTGCCCACGGATAACGGCGGCGTCCGCATCGTCTCGGGGTACCAACTCGTACTGGAGACGGCTCGCGCGCTGTGGGAGCAGGCGGGCCAGACGGGCGAGCATGCGGCGCACCTGAAGGAGGCCGCCGAGCTGGTAGAGGAGCAGTTGCAGGAAGAGAACCAGGAGCTGCTCGACGCCTACGCCAAGAAGCGCGGCGGTGGCGCAAAGGACGGCGAGAAGGACGAAACCGACGCGAAGCCCGCCAAGAAGCCGGCCCCGCCGGCGGTGGGCAAGCGCATGAGCGCCGGCAGCCCCCGCGAGGCGAGCGGCGCCAAGCTGCCCATGGACCCGGAGGAGCGCAAGGCCGCCGTGAAGGCGCGCCTGGGCCTGCGATAGAGGGAGCAGGTGGCGTTCGTCGCATCAGGGCAGCTGTCGCCGTCGCACTACAAGGCGATCGCTGCCCTGCTCGAACACAACCGCCTGCCCGAGGCGTCGAAGGCGTGCGGAGTCCCCGTGCGCACCCTCAAGCGATGGAGCGCGCTCCCAGCGTTCCGCGCCGAGCTGGCGAAGCAAGGCGGCATCCTCCTGGAGGACGCGCGCCGCGTGCTGCAGATCGGAGCCATCGACGCCGCTGAAGCGCTGGTGGACCTGGCCAAGGGAGCACGCAGGGCTCGCGCTGCCACGCAGATCCGCGCCGCCAATGCTGTCCTGAACCACGTCGTGCGCCTCGTCGAGGTGTGCGATCTGCAGCAGCGCGTGGCCGAGCTGGAAGAAGCGATCGGTAAGCCCGGTCCGCCGCCAGCGCCGAGCGCGCCGGTGCCTGACGAAGACGACGGCGACTAACCGTACACGGCGTACGGAAATGTCGCGTCAATTAGGAAACTGGTGCAACGCGATCGATCCCGCTACACGGATCGGGACCGCGGCAACTGAACACGCAACCTGAAGCCCAGACGAAACCTCCGAGGCGGCGCCGCAGCAACGCCCAACAAGGAGATTCGTCATGGCTGGACCAGGTAGCACTTTTTCGGCGCTGAACGACGCGCTGGCGCTGCAGTACGACCGCGAGTTCCGCGGCGTCATCGAGTGGAGCAAGGGCACCCTCGGGGCGATGATCAAGAAGGTCGTGGCCACGGGCCTCACGACCGCGATCCCGGTTCGCTCGGGCGTGTCGGCGGCGGTGTCGGCGACGTTCGCCAACGCGCAGACGCAGGCGCAGACCGTCTTCACGAAGGTCGAGCAGTTCCTGCCGCCCATCACCAAGAAGTACGGCGTCGCCCAGATCGACGGCCTGCTGTTGCGGGCGGCGAAGCAGGAGAAGGGGCGCGTGTTCGACAACATGTGCCAGCAGATCGACGGCATCAACGACGGCGTCATGCAGTCGTTCAGCTGGGGCGTGTACGGCAACGGCTACGGGGCCATCGGCAAGGTCGGAACGGCCGCCCAGGGCGAGACCCTGGCGTCCACCCGGCTCGTGCTGGCGAACCCCGAAGACGTCGTGAAGTTCGTCCCGAAGATGAAGCTCATGACGGCCCAGGACGACGTGTCCGCGTGCCGCAACGGCGGCGCGACGGTCACCGTCCTCGGCATCGAGGATCTGCAAAAGGGCTGGGTCACGCTGACCGGCAACCTGACCGCCGGCATCGCGGCGGCCACCTTCGGTGACTCGCTGTACGTCGAGGGCGATCGCGCCGTCGGCGCCACGCCCACGCCGCTGTGCCTGAACGGCCTCGATGGCTGGTTCCCGACCACGGCGCCGACGACCACGGACTGGGCGACCGGCGTGGACCGTTCGAACGACGCGAACCTGCGCGGGACCATCATCGACTTGTCGACGTCGACGAAGAACAAGGAGGAGGCGGTCATCGAGGCCGTCACCGCATCGGTGCGCTACGGCGGCGACGCCAACAAGCTCACCTACTTCACCAACAACACCAACTACAAAGAGTTGACGCTGTTGGGGATGTCGAAGTTCCGTCCCACCACGGTCAAGGGGCCGTACGGGATCGGCTTCCAGGGCGTGAAGGTGTTCACGGACAGCGGGGAGATCCCCGTGATGCCGGATCGCTTCTGCCCGGTGCAGCGGTCGTACCTGCTCGACATGGGCACGATCAAGTACTACGGCGTCGGCTCGGCCGAGGTGCCGATGTTCATCGACGACGACGGCGCCGGGAAGATCCTGCGCATGACCGACGCGGACGCGGTCGAGTGCCGCGTGGGCTACTTCGGCTACATCGGGTGCAACAACCCGGTGGTCAACGTCGTCGTGGTCCACTCGACGACCTAGTAGAGCTGGCCCAGGGCAGCGCGAGCGTAAGCCCCTGGGCCGCCTTCACGAAAGGACGTACCCATGGGAGCTCTACCGAACCTCGGCGTCTTCAACCGCCGGAACCTGATCCGCTTCATCCACAAGGTCACGACGGGCGCCAGCGGGGCCATCGCCTCGCAGGACGCTCCGAGCGACTCGGGTGTGACGGCCGTGAAGACGGCCACCAAAACCGGGCGCTACACGCTCACGCTGCCGAGCAAGTTCCGGAAGTACGACGGCGGCTTCGTGTGCGTGTGCGGGCCGGACGACGCCGTCTACGGCGCCAAGTCGAAGGGGTTGCCGTACATCATGCGCGACAACGACATCGACGGCGGCGCGGCCGACGGCACGATCGAGCTGCAGTTCCTCAACCCGTCGACGGACGCCACGAACTACATCGACGCGGAGCTGCCGGACAACACCATGTTCTACGTCCACATCTTCGTGGAGCAGTAGGTCATGCCCGTCGACGCATTCGTCCTCAAGATCGCGAACCGCGCCAAGGGCCGGCGCGGCGCTGATCCCGAGGCCGAGGAAGAGAAGGGCGGGGGAGATCTCGGGGCCATCGAGGACGACGCGCTCTCTGAGCTGGCGTCCATTCTCGACGTCCCCGAGGAAGACACCGAGCGTTTCGGCTCGGCGCTGCGCGATTACGTCAAGGCCTGCATGATGCGAGGCAAGGGCGAGAAGAAGCGCGCGCCCGCGGAAGAGGCGGCCGAAGAGGACGAGGAGTAGCGGGTGGCGACGACACTTGCGGCGTTGGTGGTTGGTGGCCGGACGGCCGCCAACGCCCAAGTGGACGGCGCCTGGTCGCAGACCGAGTGGGAATCGGCCATCAATCGGGCCCTCGAAGCCTTCTGGGTCGATTGCCTGGCCATCAACCAGACGCTGCGGGTGTCGTCGACGACGCTCACGATCACCAGCACCGGCACCCCGTACGCGTCGCTGCCGGCGGACTTCATGTCCGCGCTGCGTCTGTTCGTATACGCGGGCACCTCACAGCAGCGAGAGGTGTTCCGATCGGGCGCCGAGGACGCCGACGCCGAGCGCACGTTCCGCATCGAGGGGTCGAACCTCTACATCGACCCGTTCGAGCGGTCGGTGGGCAGCTACCTGTTGCGGTACAACCCGTTGCCGACGGCGCTATCGAGCGCGGCGCCGCCGGATCAGGTGGATCTCGACGCCGAGTTGTCGCAGCACCGCGAGTATTTCGAGCTGCACGCGGCGATCGCGTACCTGTCGAGCGAGCAGGAGAGTATTTCCGACCTGGCCCCGCGGTTCGCGATCTGCCAGCAGCGGGCGCTGGACTGGGCGGCGCGCCAGCGCAGCTCCCAGCCTTCGAAGATCCGCGACGTGAGGCCACGGCGCTTCATCCGGTGGGTGTGACGTGAGCGATCGACCGATCGGCCGCCCGTCCGACCCGACCGCGGCCAACCTGTACGACGCCATTGTCGGCCGCTCGCGCGAGGTAGCGCCCGAGACGGCGCCGCGTCTGCGGTCGATCACCATGCCGACGATCGCCGAGATGCGGAAGTTCCGCGGCGACACATCGGGCAACCTCGGCCCGCGCGCCTGCATTCTGGCGGGCACCGAAACCGTCCTCGACGGCGGCCAGGCGATCTACGTCTGGGACCAGTCGTCAGTGGCGAAGGACGACGGCGTCAACGTGGTGCAGGTCAAGGGCGTGACCACGGGGCGGTGGCGCCTCGCGATGGCCCTCGCGCCCCAGCACGCGGCCTTGCTTCAGACGACGGTGGTCGCGAACACCGGCTCTGGAACGTTCGCCAGCCATGCCAATGCGGTGGTTGCCCGCATCCGTATCTGGGCCAGCGGCGGCGGCGGCGGTGGCGCCAAGGCCACGGCCGGCAGCCCACAGGTGAACGTGGGCAGCGGCGCCACGGCTGGCGACTATCTGGAGGTCTGGACGACCACCATCCCCGCGAACTGGGCCTTCACGCTCGGCAACCGCGGCACGGGCGGCACGAACCTCGGCGGCAACGGCAATGCCGGCGCCGATGCCACGGTGAGCGACGGCGTCACGACCTACACCGCCAAAGGCGGCACCGGCGGAACGGGGGACGCCGCCAGCGGCACCGGTGCCCACATCACGCCCGGGGCGGCACAGCCGGCGGTGGCGACAGGCGGCAACCTGAACGGCTCGGCCGCCGCCGGCGGCGACGGCATCCACCTGGGCAGCACGCAGGCGAAGAGCGGCGACGGTGGCGCGAACAGCCTGGGAGGCGGCGCCCAGGGGCGAGCGACCGACGGCGTGGGCGCGAACGCCACGACGCCCGGCACCGGCGGCGCGGGCGCGCTCGTGCTCGGCGGTGTCACAGGGCGCGTTGGAGGCGACGGCGCCGTGGGGGTGATCTGCGTGGAGGAATTCGGATGATTACCGTACGCCGTGTACGGAAATCAGGTCAGGGCGCGCGCGCTTGCGCCTTCAGCTCCGAGATCCGTTCCAGCACGTATGCCTCGCCCGGGGTGAGCATTTTGCTGCGGCCGGTGATGTGCTGCCGCCGGCAGTCCCAGGTCACGGAGCCCGTGAAACGTGCCCCGCGTTGCAAGAAGCTGACGAAGCAGGTCGCCGCGGAGCGGTCGCCTGTGCATTTTTCGACGTTGGCGTCGAGGTCGGGCGGCGCCATGGACGCGAGGTCGTGCATCACGAACGAGCGGCAGGTTGGAAACCCCGCCGTGTGCAGGGCGCTGTCCACATCGCAAGAGACGGCCAGCAGGCAGATCAGGAAGAGTCGCATCCGGCAAGGATCGGCGATCCATGCGCGCAAGCGCAATCTGCGCGGGGGTTCAGTGTGAGCCTGCCCAAGATCAGCATCGCGTGGCCGATCGACGGCGGCATCGACACGCTGCGGGCGCCGCTGTCGGTACAGCCAGGCTCGCACCTGCAGCTCGACAACGTGATCCAGGTCCGAAAGAACGAGTGGCGCCGGCGCAACGGGTTCACGCAGTCGGCCCTCGACACCTTCCCCGGCAATTCGTGCCCCTTCTTCGTGGGCACCCGCGGTTCCGGCCTGATCGCCATGGACTCGGAATACGGCTGGTCGCGCTACTCGCCGTCGCTCGGTTCCAACCGCTGGTCGAGCGTCAATAGCGGCACCCAGGCCGCGGAGACGTTCACTCGGACGCCGGTCATCGAGACGGACACGACCAACATCGGCTTTGCTGTGACGGCCAACTTCTGGCTGATCGCGCACCTGGGGTCCGGTGCCACCGCGCGCATGATCCTGTTCGACAAGGCGGCCAAGATCCCCGTCTCGACGACGGATCTGGGCTCGTCGTATCTGCGCGTGCGCGGCGCCGCGACGTCCACCCACATGGTGATGTTCGCGGCCGACAACGCCGGGAACCTCAACACCTACGTCGTCAACGTCTCGACGGGCGTGGTCACCGGGCCGACGACCATCAAAACGGGCCTACACACGACGCAGCCCTACCTCGACGCCATTTGGTACGGCGGCAGCACCATCACCGTCGTCGCGCGGACGTCCGTCGACTCGGTACGGTTCATCGAGTTCAACCCGGCGACGGGCGCGCTTGCGGCCGATCTGCTGCTGGTGGGGGTGTCCTGCGCCAACGCCTTGTCGCTGTTCCACGACCCGGACGCCAGCGGCCAGCGCTTCGTAGCGGCGTCGCACACCACGCCCACGACGCGCGTGATTCGCTGCAACAGCGCCGGTGCCATCACGACGAACGATCAGGTGGAGGCGATCAATGCGTCGCAGATCGCCGGCATCGCCTCCAATGCTGGCGCGGACTGGACCGTGGTCTACCGGCGCAGTTCCGACGGGGTGCCGAGGTCGAATGCGAAG
This sequence comes from Thermomicrobiaceae bacterium, assembly GCA_035693105.1. Classification (GTDB taxonomy): domain Bacteria; phylum Chloroflexota; class Chloroflexia; order Thermomicrobiales; family Thermomicrobiaceae; genus DASSHC01. The sequence goes on from DASSHC010000320.1 coordinate 16,784, forward strand.
CTGGCTGGCGTAGTCGGAGCCCCCGGCAATCTGCAGAACACCGCCACGGACCTGCAGATCGACAGCCAAATGTGGAGCGAGCCCGGTTTCACGGCTGGGAGGGGCGAGGCGCGGTTCATCGTCGGGCTGCACTCCGCAACCACCGACGATCCGCAGGACACATGGGTCGAGGTCGCGTTCAGCAAGGGCAGCGCCGCGACGGTCATCTTTGACCCCCGATCGTCGCTGGTGCCGCTGAACGCGGCGCAGTCGCTCGCCGGAACGGCCGCGAGCCTCTATCAGGTCGTGAGGACGGGGGCGCGAACGTATTCGATGGCTCTGCCGGTGCTGGCGCACTACTCCAACGACGCCGGCACCATCACGCGGCGCTACAGCATCGACGTGTTCGAGCAGCAGCTCCTGTCCGGGTCGGAGATCGCCGCGGTGAACGTCGGAAACGCCGTGCCGCTGTTCGGTCGGACGGCGCTATTCCCGGGCGGCGTCACGTCCTACAGCGACGAGGGATGGATCAGGAACCTCGGCACCTACAACCCGCCGCGGCTCCTGACGCTGACCCCGGGCGCCGGTGGCGCGCTCACGCCGTCGACACGCTATGGGTACACCTGGATCGTCGAGGCATTCGACGAAGACGGCAACGTCTGGCGCTCCCCGCAGGCGCCCACGACGTTCGTCGATCTCTCGCCGGTGCAGAACCGGGTCACCGTCGCCTATTCGCTGTGGAACATCCAGGAGCGGTCCCGCCGGTTCCGCTTCGTCTTCTTCAGGACCGACGGCAACGGCTCGCAGCTCTGCCGGATTCGCACCGACACCGTCAACAACGGGTCATTCGTCGACGATCTGGCCGATTCGGTCATCACGAACGACGACGCAATCAAGAAGGGCGAGATCCTGTACACGACGGGTCTCCCGCCGACGGAGATCACACCGCCGTTCTCGCATCTGGCGCTCTTTGGCGACCGCCTTTGGGGTGTGAACCGCGACTACCGCACGGAGCTGTGGCCTTCGCGCAACCTGCGCCCCGGGCGGCAGCCCGAGTTCGTGGCGGACAACGTGATCGATCTCGACGACGGGTTCGGAGACATCACCAACGTCGCGTCGATGGATGACAAGGGCGTCGTTTTCAAGCAGAGCGCCGTCTACTTCATCCAGGGCGACGGCAAGAGCGACGCCGGCACCGGCGAGGCGCACACCTACGTTCAGATCTCCAGCGACGAGGGGGCCGTTGAGGGGTCGCCTGTCGTGTCGACGGGCGACCGCGTGTACTTCGTGGCCGAGCGTGGCATCCACTCGGTGGACAAGGCGGCCAACGTCGATTTCGTGGGGGCGCCCGTCGATCAGTACCTGCACCAGCCGGACGTGCAGACGCCCGAGACCATCTACGACGCGTGCTTCGTCCCGTCGGTGAACGAAGTCCGCTTCGTCACGACGAACTACATCCTGGTCTACAACCGCACCTTCGGGACCTGGACGCGCTGGACTGGCCTTTCGGGCATGCGGCGGTGCCTGGTCGTCGACGGCGTTTTTTGGCTCTTCAAGAGCGACGGCACGGTCTGGAAGGAAGGCACCAGCGCCCAGACGACCGATCAGGGCGTGGCGTTCACCGGGGAGATCCGCAGCCCATGGATCCGGCCGGCATTCGAGCAGGGCGGCACGAAGGCCACCATGGCGCAGCAGGGCATTCGATTGCGGCGTGGTCGCGTTCTGTTTACTCGTACAGCCGGTGGCGCCGGTGCTACGTTGATCGGGAAGATCTACCGGGACAACGACGACGCGAAAATCGAAACCTTCACCAGCGCGGCGGTGATTGGCTCGGTTCTCAGCGGTACCGGTGAGATGAATCCGACGAATCAGAAATGCCGCTCGTTCTCCCTGGCCCTCGTGCTGCCGTCGGGCGACACGACGGTGCGGGTCGAGGGATTCGCCGCCGCGGTCTCGCCTCGCAAGGGCGATTTGGCCGTCGACGGCTCGTCGAAATGGGGGGCGCCGTAGATGGGGGTCCTGGGCACCATTGGGAACAGCCTGAAGAGCGCCGTCAGTCCGAGCGGAATCAAGGATGCAATCGGAAGTCTCAAGCCCGACGACCCGGACGCGTCGAAGCAGCAGGCGCTGTCCGACTACGCCAATTCGCTCGTCAAGGACGCGAACAGCTACCAGGGCACGCCCACCGATATCGGCCGCGATCCAGCAGCCAAGGCGGCTGCTGATAAGGCCGCCGCCGACTATGACAAGGCGCGGGCTGCATTCGACCCGATCCAGTCGAAGATCGGCCAACTCAGTGCCCAAGTCAGCGCCGCACAGGCGAACAACGACCCCGCCAGCGCGGCCAAGTTCCAATCCGACCTCGACGCGCTGAAGGCGCAGCAGCAGGGGCAGTGGGATGAGCTGAATCGCCTGAAGGCTGCGGCCGATGCAGCCGCAACTGCATACAGCAACTCCATCGACCCGCGCGTTCTCAGTCAGACCGCCAGCAAGGTCAACGCCCCGGCCGACGTCGCGGCGACCACTGTCACGCCGCCGTCCCTGGACTTCGACGCCGGTCTGGTGGCCGAGCAGATCGGCCCCGGACAGCAAGTGACGGCGCAGTCGGTGGGTCAGCCGACGGGCGTCACGGCCAAGCAGATCGCGGCGCCGACTGGCGTGGGAGCGATGCAGCTCAGCGCCGGCAGCATGGGCGGCGCGTCCATCAACCCGGACGCAATCAGGGACATCTCGCTCGACGGAACGGTTGGCCGCAACGCCCAGCTGGGCGTGTTGTCGCAGTTGCAGGACGCCGCCGCCGGGAAGGCGCCGAGCGCCGCCGAATGGCTGCTGCGGAAGGGCATCGACGAGAATGCCGCCACCGCGTACAGCCTGGCGGCGTCGCTTCAGGGCCGCAACACCGGCGGGGCGCTGCGCGCCGGAACCATCGCCGCGCGCGACGCGATCGCGAAGTCGTCCGCCGATGTGGCGGCACTGCGGGCGAAGGAGATGGCCGACGCGCGCCAGGCCGTCGCGAGCCTCGGAACGGCGATCACCGAGACCGACTACAAGGCGATGGCCTCGAATCAGACGAAAGATCTGACGGTCAACGTTCAGAACCTACAGGCTGAAATCGAAACACAGAAGGCGAACCTGGACGCGGCCACGCGCATCGGCCTCGGCAACCAGGCCGCGGACATTCAGGCGAAGATCGCGACGCTGCAGGCCCAGGTGGACGTCGCGAAAACGAACGCCACCAACTCGCTGACAGCTGACATCGCCACCATGACGGCGCGCCTCGACGCCAGCAAGGCGGACGCGGCCAACAAGCTGCAGGCGGACATCACGAACGCCAACAACGAGCTGACCCGGCTGCGGTCGAACCAGCAGGCCGCGCTCGAAGCCGGCGAGCACAACCAGGCGGACGCCCTGCAGGCCGAGATCGCGCGCACCACGCAGGCGCTCGAAGCGGCCAAGGCCAATCAGACGGCGCTGCTCGAAGCTGCCAAGGCGACGGCGAGCAACCAGCTCACGGCCGCCACCGAGACGGCGAAGCTCGACCAGGCCAACAACCAGTTCAACGCGACCCAGACCCTCGACGTCACGAAGACGGACGCGGACGCCGCGGCGAGGAATGCCGCCCTAGAACTCGCATACAAGCAGTTGGCGGCGACGGCGTTGGGGACGGCAGCTGGCAACCAGAATTCGATCAACCAGCAGAAGGCGCAGGCCGACACGTACCTGACCACGCTGCTGTCGGAACTACTCGGAAAGGGCGCGCAGACCGCGGCGTCGGTTTATACCGGGGGCCCGAAGTAGATGGCGGCGCTCGACGACACTCAGCAACAGCCACTGTCGCTGTTTCCGCCGCTGCCTGCACGTGTCGATCGCACCGAGTCCGACACGACGACCAGCAAGCCGGGCGCGACGAACGAGACGTCCACCATGGGTCCCGAGATGCTGGCGGCCCAGAAGGCCCGCGAGAATGCCCTCGGGCAGACAATCGACGTCGCGGACAATAAGTTCGCGTACGACAAGAAAGTCGCCGGCATCAACGCCGACAAGGCCGCCAAGGAATTGGCGGCGTCCGACGCGACCTCCAAGGCGAAGGCGGACGCCGAGTCCGTCTACAAGCCGGACCTCGACCGCATGGCGGCGGAAGTGCGCAAGGCCCACGCCGACTACCAGAAGTACGAGTCGCCGGCGCTGTTCCACAACCGCGACGGCTGGGGCAAGGCCATCCTCGCGGCCAGTCTGGTTATCGGCGGCTTCAGCAGTGCGATCAAGAAAGCCGCCATGGCCCGCGTCGGGCAGGTCGATAACTCCGACCCCGTCGGAGACATCATCCGCACGGACCTCGATCGCCAGCGCGAGGCCGTCAAGCATCTGACCGACAAGGAGCTGTCGGCCAAGTCCGGCCTGAAGGACGGCAAGGATGCCCTCGCGGTCGAGCTGGCCAAGATCGACGCCAAGGGCGCGGAGATGTACAAGCGCATCGGCCAGTTCGCGACGATGCGCTTGCAGGCGCTCGGGATGGACCAGGCGCAGATCGACCGCGACGGGACCATTGCTAAGGCGAATGAGGAGGCCGCGAAGGCCCAGACGTCCGCGGCGCAAGGGCTCGTCAACCGCCACACGGAGCACGAGGCGACCGTCACCCGGCACACGGGCAGCGGAACGACCATTAACACCGCGGATCCCAACGCCAAGCCGAAGGGCGGCAGCGCGGAGGGCGACAAGCTGGACATCCAGCAGCAGCGGATCCGGGAGAACGGCGAGAAGCTGCTGGGCGAGATCGGCAAGCTCACGCCGGCCGAGCGCGCGACCATCCAGGATCTGCAGAAGTCGTCCGCCTGGGCGGACAAAAACGTCACCGTCGACATGCTGCTGTCGAAGGCGGGCTACGACAAGGAGGGTGCCGCCTCCGCTCGTGTGAAGCGAGTCATCCGCATGGCCCACGAAGTGGCCGACGCCAAGGTCACCATGGACACCGGCGCCGTGGCCAGCCCGGAGCAGACCCGCAACGGCATGAATCTGATCCTGCCGGGGCCGGCGGCCACCAAGGCGGACATCCGATCCAACGAGGAATTCCTGCGCGGCGTGGTCAACAACTACGGCCGCTCGCGCAAGCCGCAGCCGGGCGCAGCGCCCGCTGCGGCCCCGACCGCGCAGCCGACACCCGCGACGCCACCGCCGCCCAGCACGCCGACGGCGGCACCGGGGATGGTCCGCATTGCGCCGACGGCTGAGCACCCGAAGGGCGGGACCGGGATCATCGGCCCCGACGGCAAACGCAGCATTCGGTGGGACGACTGATGGCCGATCCGAATCTCATGACCGAGGACGAGTTCCTGGCCGGCGGGAATACCGTACAGGATGTACGGAAACCCGCCGCGCCGCTCGACGAGCCCACGGCACCCGAGCACTCGACGGTTGCCGCCGGGACAGCTGCCTTTGGCCAGGGCCTCTCGGGCGGCTGGACGGACGAGCTGGGCGCAGGCGTGGACACCGCGATCTCCAAGGTGCCCGGCCTGCGCGACGTCGCCGAGAAGGTGAACGAGATGGGCGGCGGCCATCCTGGCCTGTCGCCGCTCAATAAGGACGTGCCGCTCGACCAGCGCCTGGCCGAGTACCGCCAGCGCAACGCGGATATGCGTGCGCAGCATCCAGTTGCCTCGGGCGTGGGGCAGTTCACGGGCGGCGTCACGCAGGCGTTCGCGCCCGGCATCGGAGCGGCGCGCGCCGCGACACTCCCCGGCGTCGTGGCCTCGGGCGCGGCCACCGGAGCGGCGGCCGGCGCCGGCTTCAACGAGAACCCCGACACTCTGGCGGCGGAAACGGTGCGCGGAGCTGGGATCGGCGCCGCCCTGTCGGCCGCCGGCTACGGCGTGCAGAAGTTCCTGGCCGGGGCGCCCGCGCGCAACGACGCCCGCCAGCTCGGCAAGCTGGGGATCACTCCCAAGGATGCGGGGCCGGCGTCCGTGCAGGGCGGCCAGATCTCTTCCCGAGCCGACGATCTGGTGTCGCTGGTGAAGCGCGATCCCGGCCTGCGCGCCGCCGCGGGGAAGCCTCGGGAAGTCGTCGCCGCGATCGACAAGTCGCTGCAGCCCCTGGCCGCCGAGACCAGCAAGGTCTACGGTGCCGCCGACGCCGCCGCCCCGCGCGGTGGCATGGAGCCACCCGAGTTGCTGGGTCCGCTCAACCAGGTGATCGCCAGCGCCAAGGGCGCGTCGGTCGCCTACAAGAACCGCCTCAAGCAGGTGGTCAACCAGGTAATGGACCTGGCCCAGCCGGCAACCGGGCAGGCCGTTCAGGGCGGCGGCACGGCCAAGATCATCCCCGCGAAGACGGTTCGCGAGTTCATCTCGCGCCAGCTCGCGCCCACGGCGTCTGAATCGGAGACGGGTGCCGCCCAGGCCGTCGACGACGCTGCGGTGGCGCTGAAGACGGCCCTGCGCGGATATGTGGGGAAGAACGTCAGCCCCGAGGCTGCGACCGCGCTGGCGTCCACCGAGCGCGATATCTCCACCTACCTCACGGTGCAGAGGGCGGCCCTACGCCAGTACGACAAGTCGACGTATGCGGTGCCAACTCCGCAGCCGATGCGCGCGGCGAAGCGCGCCGCCGGCGCCGCGATCGATAAGGTGGCAGGCGCGCCCGTCGGAGCCGGCCGCACGCTCGGGCCCGTGGCCACCGAAGGAGCGCAGCGGTTCGTCATGCAGCGGGTGGAAGACGCGCTGAAGGCGAACGATCCGGATGCGGCCACGGGCGCCGTGAAGGATGGGATCTTCGGCCCGAGCGAGCCCAGCGGGCCGCCGGTGGCGGTGGCGCGATGATCTGGTGCAAACAAGAGAAGGCGCCAGCGGCCCCGCCGCCGCCCAAGCGGGTGACGCCGCTCAAGCTGCAGGTGCTGCGCCTCGCCGCGCAGAAGAATCCCGGCGCGCCGCTGAACAAGTACCTGCTGGCGCATCTGCCC
>DASSHC010000321.1:0-3595 GCA_035693105.1 Thermomicrobiaceae bacterium
CGCCTCGGTGACGCAGCCGGGCGAGGCGGCCGGCGTGCTCGCCTCGGCGGGCACGATCGCGACCGGCCTCTATCAACAGGCGCTGGAGCGGCAGGGCCGCCGAGCGCTGGCTCCCAGCGAGGCGAACCAGCAGGGCGTCACCGCGGCCATCGCCGCGGTCAAGGCGGGCGACACCTCGAAGGCCGCCACCGCGCTGGCGCTGCCGGCGGCGGCGGAACTGGTCGAGCGCGGCGCGCGTGTCCTGCTGGCGGCTTGCACCGAGCTGCCCCTGATCATCGCGCCCGACGACGTGACCGTGCGGCTGATCGACCCCACCAACGTCCTCGCCCAGGCAGCCGTGCGGCGCGCGCTCGCCGCCGAGCACGAGGAGGCGAGCGCTCATGTCCTCCCCGCGTGATGAGCTGCTCGTCAACCTGGAGCAGCTCCCGGCACGCGTGGCGCGGCTCGTCGAAGGGAAGTCGCGCGAGCGGCTGGAGCGGGCCGGGCCGGGCGGCGGCTGGGGCGCGGTCGAGAACCTGGCGCACCTGCGCGACTTCGATGAGGTGACGTTGGAGCGCGTCGAGCAGATCCTGAGCGGGCTGACCCCCGAGCTGGAGCTCTTCGACACCGACCTGCGCGCCATCGAGCTGGACTACCACGCGCAGGACCCCTTCGCCGCGCTGCGAGATTTCGAGCGGCTGCGGCGCGAGCTGGTCGACCGGCTGGCGGCGTTGCCGCCGGAGGCCTGGCAGCGCACCGCGCGCCACCCGGTGCTGGGCGCCATCACGCTGGAGGAGCTGATCCGCCGGCTGGCCGAGCACGGCGAGCAGCACTTCGCCACGCTGCGCGACGAGGTGCTTTGATGTCGTCGGACGGAGATGGCGCGACGAGGGCGCGGGGGCTCTTCTGAAATCGGCACGATAGTCCCGCCCTGCATCCTGGCGGACCAGCGCGCCCTGCGGTACGATCGTGCGCCATAAGCGGCATGCGTAAACTGGTTTTCGGTCGGTTCCGGCTGAAGTTTAAGGAAGTACAACGGTCTTGGCAGCGCGCGACCGCGAGCAGCGGACGCTCTGGATCGGGGTGATTGGGCATCGCCCGGCGGGGCTCGCCGGCGCCGATCTGACGACCATCGCCGGCCGCCTGCGCGACATCCTGCGGCAGGCGCGAGCCATCACCGGCCAGATCACCGTCGTCTCCTCGCTGGCCGAAGGGGCCGACCGGCTCGGCGCCTACGCGGCGCTGCACGCCGGGCTACCGCTCTACTGCCCGCTCCCCTTCGCCCGCGACATCTACGCGCGCGATTTCGAGACCGCGGACTCGCTGGTCGAGTATCAGGCGTTGCTCGACCGGGCACAGCGCGTGCTGGAGCTGCCCGGCTCGCGCGACTCGATCGAGGAGCGCGAGGAAGCCTACGCCGCGCTGAGCGCCGCACTGCTGATGCTGATCGACCTGCTGATCGCCATCTGGGACGGCGAGGAGGCGCGCGGGCTGGGCGGCACCGGCAACACCGTACACGCGGCGCTGCGACTCGGCATCCCGGTCGTCTGGATCAACTCCCAGCCCCCGCACGAGGTCAGGTTGCTGACCGCCAGCCCCGACGGCGGCTCCATCAGCGAGCCGCTCGACCGCCTCCCCGCACGCATCTTCGACAAAGCGCGGGAGCGCGAGGTGCTGTGACAGGCGATGGAAACCCCTCACCCCACCCCCTCCTCGCATCTGGAGAGGCATCGGTACGGTTGTAGGGGCAGACCCCTGTGTCTGCCCTGTCTCCCCTACGCGGTAGCAACGGGGGCACGAGGCAGCACAGGCGGCAAACGAAGCGGCGGATGCCAGGGCCACGAGGGCAGACACAGGGGTCTGCCCCTACAGTACTACCGTATCACCGGTGACGCCACGTAGGTGCCACGCACCGCATCGCGGCCATCTCGGTGTCAGACCGCGGCGGGCGGCTCGGGCTTGTGCTCCTCGGCCTGCGGCTCTTCGTCGTCGCCGCGCACCGAGTCGCGGAACTCGCGGATGCTCCCGCCGAGCGTGCGGCCGAGGTCCGGCAGCTTGCCGGGGCCGAAGACGATCAGCACGACCGCCAGCACGATCACCAGCTCCATCGGTCCAATATCCATCGCATTCCTCCTTGAATGCATTCTACTCCGCGCATCAGGCAGGGTTAGCCGGCGCGCTCCGCGCGCTCTGAGCGCAGTTTGGCGGTCGCCTCGGCGCGCGTGCGCACTTGCAGCTTGCGCAGGATGTGCTCGACGTGCTTCTTGACCGTGGCCGGCGCGATCGCGAGCTGCGCCGCGATCTCTTTGTCGCGCAGTCCACGGGCCAGCATCTCCAGCACCTCGCGCTCGCGCTCGCTCAGCACCGCCAGCTCGCACGCGGCGCTCGCCGGGGGCAGGTTGCGGAAATGCGCCAGCACCCGCCGGGCCATCGGCGCCGTCAGCGGCAGCGCCCCCTCGTGGGCCGCCCGGATCGCCTCGACGATCTCCTCGCGGCTGGCGTCCTTGGTCAGATAGCCGCAGGCCCCGGCGCGCAGCGACTCGAAGAGGTGCTCCTCGGCCGCGGAGACCGTCAGCATCACCACCCGCGCCGGCGGGTGCCAGCCGATGATCTCGCGCGCCGCCTCGATGCCGGAGAGCTCCGGCAGGTCGATGTCCATCAGGATCACGTCCGGCTTGAGCGCCCGCGCCCGGTCGATGGCCGTCTGGCCATCGCCGGCCTCGGCCACCACGGAGAGGTCCGGCGCGGCCTCGATGATCTCGCGCAGGGTGCGGCGCATCAGGGCGTGATCCTCGACCAGCATCACCCGCGGCATCAGGCGCTCCGCTCACGCTGGTCGCCGGCCGGGAGCACCACGCGCACGCGGGTGCCCGCGCCCGGCCGGCTGGCGATCTCGACCGCGCCGCCGAGCAGCGCCGCGCGTTCGCCGATCCCGCGTAAGCCGTAGCGCTCGAACGGCAAGGGCGCCTGGGCATCGAAGCCGCGCCCGTCGTCGCGCACCTCGACCTCGATCGCCTCCGCCCGCTCGCGCAACGCGACCACGATGCGGCTCGGCCGGCCGTGCTTGCCCGCGTTGATCACCGCCTCGCGGATGATCCGCAGCAGCGCGACCTGCACCGGCGCCGGCACGTCGAGCATCGCCTCCTGCTGCGCCACCTCGACCGGGCAGTCGAAGCGCCCGGCCAGCTCCTCGGCCAGCCGCCGCACCGCGTCCACGAAGTCGGTTGGGGGGGCGGTGTGGCCACGCAGCACCGTGATGGCGTAGCGCGCCTCGGAGAGCGCGCGGTCGACCAGTTGGCCCGCTTCGCGGCTCTCGTGGCCGAAGCGCAGCCGCAGCACGGCCAGATCCTGCGCCAGCCCGTCGTGCAACTCGCGCGCCAGTTGCGCCCGCTCGTCGCGCACCGCGCTCTCCTCAAGCTCAGCGTAGAGCGCGATGGCGCGCAGCAGACTGGCCGTCTGGTTGGCCACGATGCGCAGGTACTCCTCGGTGTCGTGCGCCAGCGGCCGGCGCAGCGGGGTCACCGCCAGCCAGCCGTAGCTCGTGCCGTCGGCGCTGATCGCGTAGCGCTGCTCGCCGGCCACATCACCGGGCTGGCCGCCCAGCTCGACCGCTACC
>DASSHC010000322.1:0-2128 GCA_035693105.1 Thermomicrobiaceae bacterium
CAACGGGCGCAGTATACGGATTCGATCTCATGGCCGCTCGCCGCGGCTGGGACGTTTTCGGCTGTCGCCTCCACGGATCAGTCGCTGTCGAGCGCGACGAATCGGTGCTCGGCTACCGAGCGCGCCCAGGCCAGGATCTGCGCCGACTGCCCCGCGGGAGCATCGAGGGCGATCGACGCGATCGTGAGCTCGCCGGCGATCGGATGGGCGATGACCCATTCTGGCATCGAGGGCGGTCCTCCCGCCTTGAGGCGGGCGACCGCGGCGTCGGCGCGGCGGCCGATGCGGCGCGGGTGCGTTTCCATCAGGACGTCGGCCCAATGCTCGCCCTGTGCAAAAACGCGCCACATGACGCGGGCACCGTACACCTGATACCAGGGCTTGGTCAGCGAGGGGTGCTGCAAGTGGTAGGTGAGGACTGTCAGACCATGCATCCCCCGCAGCTCGCCGTTGTCGACTTCCGCGGCGAGGAGGGCGTGGAAGCGGTCGCGGCAGGTTTCGGGACCGGGGAAACCGGGGAGATCGACTCCGCACGCTGGGCAGCGCACGATGCTCCCCGGCCTGTTCTCTCTCGATCAGCTCGCGGCGACCACCGAGGGCGGCGCCGGGATGCGGCCGTCGAGGTAGTCGATGCGGTCCAGCCAGCGCTCCGGGTGGCGGATCTCGTCCATCGTCGGCAGATAGGCCGGGCCGTCCCAGACGCGGCGGGCGAAGCTGTGCCCCCGCTCGGCGACGACGCGGTCGATGAACTCCTCGCCGAGGCGATACTGCTCCATCTTCACGTCGAGTCCGGTCAGCTTCGCAAGGAGGCGGTCCGCCTGGGTGCGCTGTTGCTGCCGCTGCGCGAAGCGGCGCGAGATCAGATCGTAGGTCGGCAGCAGCCGGCGACCGACCGCGTTCATGACATGGTTGGAGTACCCCTCGACGATGCACATCGTCGCCTGCATCTCCGTGAACAGCGCCCGCTGCTCCGGGGTCATCAGCGCCTCCAGCCAGCTCCCGGTCTCGCCGCTGCCGGCGCGGATGCGGTCGAGATACAGCTTGAGCCCGCCCAGCCCGCGCGAGCGCAGGAGCACGGCGTCCTCGCGCAGGAAGGCGAAATAGCGCTCCAGCATGCCGTTGAAATGGTCGCGCAGCCAGGGGTGCGCTTCGAATTCGAAAGCGTGCGTCGTCTCGTGCAGCGCCAGCCACATGCGGAACTCGTCGCGCGGCAGCCCGAGCATGCGCTCGGCGGCCTGGATGTTCGGTTCGACGAAATAGAGACGGCCCGGCTCCATCGGCTCGCGGCCGAGGAGGGTCAGGTCGTACTGGCCGAGGACTTTGCGCGCCAGGTAGCCAAGGAGCAGCCCGATCTCGCCGCTGAGGATCTTCTGGTTGAGCGTGCCCAGCAGCTCCGCGGCGACGGTCCGCTGCGCGGCGTCGCCCAGCAGGTTGAGCCCCTCCAGCGGCGCCAGCATGTGCTCGAAGGCGTCGATATTGGCATTGACCCAGTCGACGCGGTCGAACGCGAACGTGCGCTCCGGCGCCTCCGGCAGCCGGTCGCCGGTGTAGTCGCTGACGATCGGCACGCAGCGCGCCACCAGCGCGCGGTACTCGGCGTCGAGCCGGAGCCGCTCCGGCATGGTCAGCGCCTCCTCGCGGTTCATCATCACCGCGAGGTCGCGCGCCTGGCGCCAGTCGATGAGGGGCTGGGGCTCGGTCGACACGTTGCGGGAGGGTTCCTGGAGCCGCTGGCCGACCCAGGCGCCGGCAGCGGCGGCGAGCACGACGCCAGCGGCGACAAGACGACGATCCGGGCCGCGGCGGGCGCGGCCTTCAGTCGGGGGAGCGACAGGCATGGTGATCCTTTCCGTGGTCAACCGCGCCAGCGCAGACGCGCCTGGCGCGGTGCGCCGCACCCCTTCGTTGCCGGGCCGGCGCAGTGTGGAGGAAACGTTGGCTAGCTCGTGCCGGTTCCCCGCATCGTCGTGTTGCGCGCTGGGGCGAACGAGCTGAAGACCGAATCATCGAGGACGAGTTTGCCGTTCTTGTCGTAGACCGAGCGGTGGATGGTCACGTCAAACCCGTCCTGCGCGGACTCGACGACCCGCTCCGTGCCCAATGGCAGCTCGGGCGATTCGGTGTAGAA
>DASSHC010000323.1:0-13228 GCA_035693105.1 Thermomicrobiaceae bacterium
TGCTGCACGATCTCGCACGCGAGGCCGCGCGAGCGGTGGTTCGTCTCGCCTCGCGGCGGGGCCCGCATCCGGGCGGCCAGCCGGACGGGTCGGCCATCGGACCCCCCGCGATGCCATCCGGCCAATTCCTGCGGGCGCTCCTCGAAGGCGAAGAGATCCAGCAGATCCTGCACGACGCGGTCGAGGCCGCGGCGCGCAGCCTGGGCGCCGACGGCGCCGAGATCCGGCTCAGCGCCGATTTCCTGACCAGCGAGAGCCAGCGGTCGTTCAGTTCTGGGGCGCCGGCGGCCGCGAGGGATTCCGCCGCTCTGGACGAATTCATCCCAGCGACCCGCGTCACGACCTTCCTCGATCCCTCCTTGATCGATGACGATGGTGCGGAGCACCCCTTCCGCCTGGTCATGCCCATCCGCCACCGCGAGCAGGTGCTCGGCCATCTCTGCCTGCACCGTGCCAGCCGAGATCCCTTTACGGACGACGACGCCGCGGCGGCGCGCGAGATCTGTACGGTGCTGGCGGTGGCGTTGGAGCACGTGCGGCTGCTGCAGATCGAGCGCTGGCAGCGCGATACCCTCGGCACGGTGCACAACCTGGCGCGGCGGCTCAACCACGCGGCCACCTATCAGGCCATCGCCGAAATCGCGGTGGAAGAGTGCGCGGCCGCCTTCGGCTGCGGCAAAGCGGCACTGCACCGCTACGAGCCGCACCACGGCATGCTGGTCATGGCGGCGGCGCTTGGATTGCCGCTGCCACTGGTGACCGCGCTGGGGCATTTGACGTTGGAGAGCGGCCCCTTCGGGCGCGCGGCACGCCAGCATGGGCTGGTCATCGCGGACAACCTGCTGGAGGACGAGACGCTGGAAGTCTTGCGCGAGCTGCCCGAGAGCGCGCGGCTTGGGCTGACGGCCTGGGGGCTCCCGCTGCTCGACGAGAAAGACGCCTTGCTTGGCGTGATCACGATTTTTCCGCCCGCGCGGCGCAATCCGGACGATACCGAGAACAAGCTGCTGCATCTGCTGGCTCACCAGATCGCGGTGGCGATGGACCGCGCGCGCCTGGCCGAGCGTGGCCACGAACTCTATCGCGCCACCGTCGCCTCGCTGGCGGCGGCGGTCGATGCCAAAGACCCGTTCACGCACAACCACTCCTGGCAGGTTGCCGCCTACAGCCGCACCATCGCCGAAGCGATGACCCTGCCACCGGCCGAGGTGGAGATCATCGAGCTGGCCGGGCTATTGCACGATGTCGGCAAAATCGGCATCCCCGACCGGGTGCTGCAGAAGAATGACCAGCTTGACCCCGACGAGTGGGCCATGATGCGCCGCCACCCCGAGCTGGGAGCCAAGATCCTGGGCGACAACCCGGCGCTGGCGACCCTCTTGCCGTTGGTTCGCCACCACCACGAGCGCTATGACGGTCACGGCTACCCCGACCAACTGGCCGGCGATGAGATCCCGCTCGGCGCGGCCATCGTTGGTCTAGCCGATGCGTTCGACACCATGACTTCGGATCGGCCCTACCGCCGCTCACGCGATCTGAGCGAGGCAGTAGCCGAAGTGGAGCATGGCAGCGGAACCCACTTTCATCCCCAGGTGGTCGCGGCTTTTCTCGCAGCCGTGCGCTCGGGCACGATCAGTGTGACGCCGGAGGCGCGGCGCGGCACCACGCGGGAATTGCGCCTCAAGCGCGTGGTCGGCGCCGAAGCCCGCGCGTTCGGCCTGCTGCAACGCATCAGCGCCGAGGTCAGCACGCTGGTCGAGATCGACCGCTTCCTGCTGCGGCTCAACGAGCTGATCTCCGCCGAGTTCCCCGATTCGCGCTGCAACGTCTTCGTCGCGCAGGCCGAGAGCAATAATCTGGTGGCCATCCACGATACCGTCGACGAGCCGGCACCCCGGCAGACGCTCGTCTGCGTGGCCGGTGAGGGGATCGTGGGCTGGGTCGCCCAGCACGGCGTGCCGCAGAACGTGCGCGACGTGCTGGAGGACGCGCGCTTTCGCGTCACCAGCCACCGGCTAATCCGCGCGGAGCTGGCGGTGCCGCTGCTGGTCGAGGCGCGCTGCGTCGGCGTCATCGACTTGCAGCATCCCGAGCCGGGCGCCTTCTCCCCCTCCGACCAGCAGGTGCTGGAGATGGTCGCGACCTACGTGGCGCAGGCGATCGAGGTCGCCGATCTGCACCACCGCATCAAGCAGCAGGCCGAACTGGACCCGCTCACGGGCCTGCTCAACCACCGCGCCTTCTACCGCGAGCTCGACGAGGCCGTGGAGCAGGCGCGCTCCGCCTCGGCGCAACTGGCGCTGGCGATTCTCGATCTCGACAATCTCAAGCAGATCAACGACACCGCCGGCCACCTGGCCGGCGATAGCGTGATCCGCCGCATCGCGGAGATCCTGCGCGTCCGCACGCGGCCCGAGGACACCGTAGCGCGCTATGGCGGCGACGAGTTCGCCGTCATCATGCCACGCGCCTCGCGCGCGGTGATGGAGGCGCGCCTGCGCCTGGTCGACGAAGCAATCCAGGCGCGCCAGCGCGACCAACCGCTCAGCACCGTCTCCTGGGGCATCGCCTGCTACCCGCACGACGGAACCCGCCCGGCAGAACTGGTAGCCCGGGCGGATGCCGCGATGTATCAAGTGAAGTCGAACCGGGTTTCCCGCCGGCGCCCGCCCACGTCCAGCACTTGACAGGCGAACGAACGTTCGCTACCGTACGCTCAGAGTCGTCTGGGTGTGCAGAATAAGTGGGAGACTGGCCGTGACGGAGCGCGACGAGGCAGCCGGGCGGAATGCGGTGACGCAACCGGCGCTCTTCGAGATGAGCACCGACGGACGGCTGGTCGGCAACGTCGGCGTCTTGCCGGAGCTGACCACCGGGTCAAGCCTCGATGTCGCGCGCTACTGGTTTCGACGCTACCTGGAGCAGTCCGAGCACCCCAAGAACACGGTCAACTCCTACAGCTACGATCTGGCGCTTTTCCAGCTCCTGATCGGCCCCAAGACGATCGACCAGGTGACGCGGCGCGACGTGGGGCACTTTCTCGACGACAGCCGCACGCGCTCGACCCGCAAACGCCGCCTGACGTCGGTCTCCGGCTTCTTCAAGTTCCTGATCCAACACGCCCGCGTGCTGAGCGATGATCCCAGCGCCGCGTTCTTCCCCGAGCACATCCCCCTCAAGACTCCGAGGCCGCTTTTCGCCGACGAGCAGGCGCACCTGCTGGCGGCGGCGGCGGCAGACGGCCCGCGCGCCCACGCCGCCATCTGGCTGATGCTGCGGCTGGGGCTGACGCGCGCCGAGGTGCTGCAGCTCCAGGCGGATCACATCGATCGCTCGCTGCCGGACCGGCCAGTGGTCTTCGTCTACTACGACAGCCGCCGCCACCGCGGGCGTGAGCGCCATCTGGCCGCCTCGGCGGACCTGGCCGCCATCCTGGAGGCGTTGGAGGCCGAGGCGGACGACGCCCTCAAGCTAATCCCAATCCTGCCCCAGTCGCTCAACAAGCTGGTGGAGCGCGTGGCCAAAGCGGCGGGCTTCGAGCGCCCGGTCTCGCCGCAGACCCTGCGCGACACCTTCGCGGTCGACCAGGCGCGTGCCGGCGCAGGCGAGGACGACCTGCTGCGCCTCCTCGGCCTGGCCGACGACGCCCGCAACCGCCTCAGCGTACGCCGCTATCTCAAGCTCGCCGAGCCGCCGCTGCTGACAGGAGCGTGAGCGCCCACTGACACGGGCTTGTGCCGCACCAAGACGCATCCCTCGACCGCGCTACGGTGGAAATAGCGGCCCGGCGGCCGCCCGTTTTCATGCCGCCGTGGCGAGCCGAGGCTCATGACGACTCGGGATGACAGGGAATGTATCGGGGCCTATCGGATGAGGTACCGCGTCGTCGTACGCCTCATCCCCTACTCTGTCATCCTGAGCGCAGTCGAAGGATCCGTCCTCACCCGCGCCCCAAGCTGACCTTTAGCCACTCCTGCTCGCATTACGGGCATTCACCGCCGCCAGTAGGGCGTCGAGATCGAGATCGGCCAGAGAATCGAGCCGCACGTCGGCTGCGAACTGTTGCTCGCTGAGAAGCGGGTGCGGCACGACGACGCAGACGAGCCCGGCACGGCTCGCCGCTAGCGCGCCATTGGGCGAGTCCTCCAGCGCGATCGCCTGTCGCGGCTCCAGCCCCAGCCCCCGCAGCGCGGCCTGGTAGACCGCCGGGTCGGGTTTCGTGCGCGGCACCTCGTCTCCGCAGGCCACGAAATCGAACGCATCCAGCAGCCCCAGCCGCTCCAGGTGGCCGGCGACCCATTCGCGCGGCGAGCTGGAGGCGACGGCCAAACGCAGGCCACGCTGGCGCGCCGCCGCGATGAGCTCGGTCACACCCGGCTGGACCGGCTTGGCGGCGATCAGCTCGTCGCAGCGGGAGCGGCGCCAGCGCGTCAGTTCCTCGCGGTCGACCGCCGCGCCGCGCTGCGCCTCCAGCTCAGTCCAGGGGTCGAAAACCGCGTCGAACGTTCCGATCTGGGACAGCCAGCGATCGAGCGGCAGGCGGCAGGCGAAACGAGCGAACAACTCGTCCCATGCCTGGTGATCCGGCTGCTCGGTGTCCAGGATCAAGCCGTCGAAATCGAAGATCAAGCCGCGAATCCTCTCGCCCTGCCCGTGTCTGTGCCCGTGCCCATGCCCATGCCCATGCCCATGCCCATGCCGCACCTCGGATCCCGTCACAGTCTGCGCGCCAGGTCAAGCTGCCGGAGGATGTCCTCCAGCACCAGGGCCGACGGACGGTCGGTGTCGACCACGATGCCGGGCTGCTCGTCCGAAGCGATGGCCGGGCCGTAGCGCTCCCGCTGCCGCTGGTAGACGGCCCAGTCGGCCTCGCTCGGCTCCAGCAGCTCGCGCGCGCGGTGGGCCAACCGCTCGCGCACGACAGCGGGCGAGCATTGGCACTCGATGAAGACGAAGTCGCGCGCGAGACGCTCGGCCAGTTCGAGCGCCGCGCGGCGCCACGTCGGATTGAGGAAGGTCGCGTCAAGCACGACCGAGTTTCCCTGTTGCAAGTGCTCGGCGCCGCGGTCGAGCAGCATCAGGTAGGTCCGCTCGGTGAACTCGGTGCTGTAGATGCCGGCCCCGAACTCGGCCGGCTCCTTGCTGCCCGGAGTGCGCCCCGCCAACTCCAAGCGCACCGCGTCCGAAGAGACCAGCCCCAGGCCGAGCGCCCGCGCCAGCCGGCGCGAGATGACGCTCTTACCCGTGCCGGAGAGCCCACCGACGACGAAGAGCGTCGGCCGTGCCGGCTCAGCGATGAAGGAGGTCGCCAGATCGAAGTAGCGCTCGGCCTCGGTGCGCACGGCGAAGTACTCTGGCAACTCGGGCGCCAGTTCGTCGAGCCGGAAGCAGGCCACCTTGGCGCGCACGTGCGCGCGATAGACGGCGAAGAATTGCGCCAGTCGCGGCAACTCGGGGTCATCGAGGCGCTCCGCCAGGAGCGACACGGCGCGCTCGGCCAGATCGGGCCGCCCATGATAGGTCAGGTCCATCGCCAGGAACGCGATGTCGGCGGCGATATCCATGCAACCGAGGCGCGGGTTGAATTCCACCCCGTCGATGATCTGCAAGCCCTCCGGGCCGGTTCCTTCCACGAAGATGTGCGCCAGATGCAGGTCCCCGTGGGCCTCACGCACCTTGCCAGCCGCCACGCGCGCCGCGATGAGCGCCGCGTTGTTGTCGAGGAAATCGCGCGAGACCTCCGCGATCAGCTGCAGCTCGATCGGCGCCGCCACCGTGCCGACGTATTTTCGCGTCTGCTCGATGTTCTCCTCGATGTTGCGCCAAACGGCCTCGACCGTGCCCCACTCATCGACTCCGGCGCCCGTGCGTGCCTCGGCGTAGAAGCGCGCCAGCCGCTCGCTCAGCCACTCAAAGACTTGCTCCTCGACCTCGTCGTTATCGACCAGCCGGCGCAGCATGCACGCTTCCGGCAGGCGCCGCATGACCACCGCGTAGTCGACGACGTCGCCCTCGCCCGTGAAGCTGAGGCGATTGCCCACCTCCAGCACCGGGACCACGTCGAGATAGACGTTGGACGTCAGGCGTCGGTTGAGGCGCACCTCCTCCTGGCAGAAGAACTTGCGGCGCTCGAGCGTCGAGAAGTCGAGGAAGCCGAAATCGACCGGCTTCTTGACCTTGTAAACGAAGTCGCCGGCCAGGAAGGCGAGCGAGATGTGCGTCTCCTCCAGCGTCACCTCGTCGACCGGGAAAGGATAGGCCTCCGGCCGGCTGAGGTCGGCAATCAGGCGGGCCACATGCTCCCGTGCGACGTCGTGCGGGTCCATCCGCCATCCCCCCTCCGTGCGCGGCCGCGCCGAACGCGCGCGCCCGAGTTTGCCGTCCAGTGTACGGTATCCCCGCCACGCCCGCATGCCGCGCACGCGGCGCGGCGGAATAGGGTCATGCGGCGGCTGGTTGTGGTCAGTGGCAGCCATTTTGGCTGCGCATGAATGGGCGCGTACGGAGGGAAGCTGGAATGCCGGTATCACGCGAGCGCTTCGCGCAGGGGCTGTCGCCCGAGCAGTTTCTGCAGCAGATCGACCGGAATCAGGAGCGCTTCGAGCAGAACATCCGCGAAGTTCAGGGGTTGATCACCGACAAGGATCGGGAATTCTTCGCCAGGCACCCGGTCAACGTGGTCGCGATCGGCGAGGGCTGGTGCACCGATGTGGTGCAGTTCTTCCCGCCGATGTTCGAGCTGGCCAAGCAGTCGCCCAACGTCAAGCTCGGCGTTTTCGTGCGCGATCAAAACACTGACTTGATCGATCAGTATCTCAATCAGGGCAAGTACCGCTCGATCCCCGTCTTCGTGTTCTACGACCAGGATTGGAACGAGCTGGCGCACTTCATCGAGCGCCCGGCGGCGGTCACGCAGGAGATGGCCAAAGAGACGCTGCGCTTCGCCCAGGAGAACGCGCAGCTCGAAGGTATCAACCGCACCTACGAGAACATGCCGGACGAGACGCGGACCGCGGTCCGCGAGAACAACGCCAACTACCGCTGGTCGAACATGCTGCGCTGGGATCGCATCTTCCTTGACGACATCGAGGATCTGATCGCTCGCGGCGCGCGGCAGCCCCAGCCCGCGGCCGCCGCCGCGGAGCAGAGCGAGCACGACTAGGGCGGGTTTCAAACCCGCCCCCACAGTGCGCGACCCTCACTCCTCACGTGTGCCTCACCGGCGCCGGGTTCGCAGCCCGGCGCCGGTCCCTGTTCCGGCGGACTGTTGGCGCTACTGGCAGGCACGGCCCATTGGGGCGATACTAGCGTCATGGTCATGGCCGAAGATGTGGACCTGGAACAAGTCAGCCTGGCCGACGCGGCGGGACCGCTGGTGCTGGCGATCGACGCCGGCAGCTCCTCCGCCCGCGCGGGGCTGGTCGATGCCCAGGGCCGGCGCCTGGCCGGAACTCTGGTGCAGACACACTATCTCCTGGAGACCACGCAGGACGGCGGCGCGGTGCTGCCGCCGGTTGAGCTGGGCTCCATCGTCGACGATCTGATCGACCGCGCGCTGGCGGCCGGCGGCGGAACCGGCAAGATCGGCGCGATCGCCATCTCAACCTTCTGGCATAGCCTGCTCGGGATCGACGAGTCCGGCGCGCCGGTCTCACCGCTCTACACCTGGGCCGATACCCGCGCCACCGCGATGGTGCCACGCCTGCGCGAGCGGCTCGACCCCGAAACGTATCATCAGCGCACCGGTTGCATCCTGCACCCGAGCTACTGGCCCGCCAAGCTCCTCTGGATCCAGGAGCGCCAGCCAGACGAGTGGACGCGGGCGCGTCGCTGGGTCTCCTTCGGCGACTTTCTCCTGCTGCGCTGGTTCGGCCGCGCCAACTGCTCCATCTCGATGGCCTCCGGCACCGGGCTTTTCAACGAAACGTCGCTGGCGTGGGACGCCCCGACGCTGGCCGCCGTCGGGTTGGAGCCGGACAAGCTCTCGCCCCTCGGCGACGAGCCGTTGCGGGGTTTGCTGCCCGCCTACGCCACACGCTGGCCGGCCCTGAACGCGCTCCCGTGGTTTCCCGCCCTGGGCGACGGCGCGTGCAGCAATGTCGGCTCCGGCGCCGCCGACGCGCGCTTCCTCGGGGTGACGATCGGGACCACCGGAGCGATGCGCCTCCTCTGGGAGGGGCCAGCGGTAGCGCCGCCGCCCGGCCTCTGGCTCTACCGCCTGGACGCCCGCCGCGTGTTGCTCGGCGGCGCGCTCAGCGAGGGCGGCAACCTCTACGGTTGGATCGCCAGCCACCTGCGCCTGCCCGACGCATCGGCGCTCCCAGCGGCGCTGGAAGCGATCGCGCCGGACAGTCATGGCCTGACCTGGCTGCCGTTTCTGGCGGGCGAGCGCAGCCCCGGCTGGGTCGGCGACGCCCGCGCTACGCTGAGCGGGGTGACGCTCGACACCACCGGCGTGGAGGTCCTGCGTGCCGGGCTGGAGGCGGTGGCCGAGCGCTTCGCCCTGCTGATGCGCATGATCGACGCGGCCATCCCGGGCCAGCGCACGGTCGTCGCCAGCGGCGCCGCGCTGCTCCACGATCCGGTCTGGATGCAGATCATGGCCGACGCGCTGGGGCGCGAGGTGGTGGCCCCGCGCGTCAGCGAGGCCGCCTTCCGCGGCGTGGCGCTGGTGGCGCTGGAGCGGCTCGGCGTCGTGCGCGAGCTGGAGACGGCCGCCGCCGCCGCGCTGGTCGAGGCGCCGCGCTATCTCCCCAACCCCGCCAATCACGCGGTCTACCAGGCCGCGCTCGAGCGCCAGCAGCAGCTCTACCGCGCGCTGATCGCCGACGCATAGCAGCGCGATCCCGACCATCGACGACGTTGAGCGCCGCCTCCCCGCTCCCCGGTCGAGACACCGCGCACGGCACGGGGTGAGGGCGCCTCCGCTAAGCGTGGATGCTCACCGGCGAACCCACCGTCAGGAAGCTCCAGAGGAAGTGGGCGTCGGGCTCCTGGAGGTTGATGCAGCCGTGGCTGCCGGTGGTGCCGTACTGCCAGGGCTGGCTCCAGTAGTTGGTGTGCAACGCGTGCCCTTGGCCGGTGAAATACTGCGTCCAGAGGACGTGCGGCAGGTAGTAGTAGTTGGGACTCGACTTGGGCACGCCCACCGTGGCCGCGTCCATCGTCTCGTCGGCCACCCGCCGTTGAATTGTGAACTCACCAGTCGGCGTCGAGTAGCCCTCCTTGCCGACGATCAGGATGGCGGCATAGACCGGTGTCTTGCCGTCGTAGGCGACCAGGTAGAAGCTGCTCAGGTTGATGTCGACCCAGTGCCCGCTGTGGCTGGCAACCGGCTTCGGAGCCACGAAGGGATCGACGTAGGCCGATGAGACGTACTGGCCCTTGCCCACGCGATACCAGAGGGTGTTGGTGCCGACCGGATCGCCCGCTGCCTTGCCGTAGACCGGGATTGGGTGCCGCCCGTAGGCGGTGCCGACGATCGGGGCATCGAGCTTCGGCTCCTGACGGATGTTTAGCGTGCCGCTGGTCACCACACCCAGTGCCGCGCCGTCCTGGGTGTGCACCGCGAACTCCCAACGCGGGTCCTCGGTCGAGCCGCCCTCTCCTGCCTGCGGCGTGGGAGCCGGGGTCGGAGTCTTGACCGGTTGCGGCGTCGGCACCGGCGTCTTGATGGGCGCCGGAGTCGGAACCGGCTTCGCCGGTGTCGGCTGCGGCGTCGGCTCCGGGGTGGGAGATGGTGTCGGCGACTGCACTGGCGCTGGGGTGGGTGTGACAACGTTCGGGGTTGGCGTTGTCACCGGCGTCGCGGACGGCCGTTCGGCCACCGGGCTGCTTGCCGGTGTCCGCGCGGGCGTGCCCGTGCTGTTCGGTCCGCTGCACGCCACCAGCAACGATACGAGGAACACCAATCCCAACCAACCAGCGACGCGCCGCATGCGCTCATCTCTCCCGTCATCGTCTCCCGGCAGGATCGTCCCGCCTCACTCTGTATAAGTCGTGGGGCGGCCGCCCGTGACGCTGTTTGTGGACAGTGACGGGCTGTACGACCGGACAGGCCGCCACATTGGGCGCTCGACGAACCGCCAGTAGCCGGCTGTACCGGATTGGCGCGGTCGGTCTATGATTCGGGGACCGGAGCCGGTCGAGGCAGAGATCGCTGACAGATCGAAGGGGTGGGTCCACGATGAGTGCAGCGGAGAACTACATCGCGCAGCGGCGGATCGGCGACGCCGTGGTCACGGTGATCAACGAGGGCGGCATGGTCTGGCCGCCGAAGTACCCGGTGTCCGAGCCGGAGTGGCGCGCGGCGCTGCCGGAGGCCGGCGCGCGCGGCGAGATCCCGATCGATTTTCTGATCGCGCACGTCCGCCTCGGCGACGCCTCGATCATGATCGACCCAGGCCTCGACGACCCCAACTCGCCCTGGGAGGAACGCTTCGAGGGGCACTGGGAAGGCGTCTATCGCACGCCGGGGATGGCGGCCGCGCTCGACCAACTCGGCATCACGCCCGATGAGATCACCCACGTGCTGATCACCCACGCCCATGACGACCACTTCGGCGGGTTGACCGTGGATCGCGACGGCGAGCCGCAACTGCGCTTCCCCAACGCGACCGTCTCCATTGGCCGCGCGGACTGGGAGGAGCATCCCTGGCGCGGGCGGCCGGGCGCCGAGGTCGATGCCCGGCTCGGCCTGGCGGCGCGGGCCGGCAAGCTGGAGGTCGTGGACGGTGACCAGGAGATCGTGCCGGGGGTAACTATGCTCGCCACGCCGGGGGAGTCGCGCGGCCATTCAGTGATTCGCGTGCGCTCCGGCGGCGACTCCTTTTATTACGTGGGCGACCTCTTCCACCACACCGCCGAGGTCGCCAATCTCGACTGGGTCTCGCCGGGACGCGACAAGAACATCATGCGCGCCTCACGCGAGCGCTTCCTGGCCGACGCGGTGCCGGCCAACGGCATCGTCCTCTTCAGCCACGACCGCTTCCCCGGCTGGGGGCGCATCGTCGCGACCGACGGCGGCTACCAGTACGAGCACGTGGAGTAGATGGGCCGGCACGGGCATTCTCTAAGGGCGGGTTTGCCACCCGCCCGCTTCGCCCGCCTACCCCAGCCCCAGTTCCTCCGCCAGCGCCTCCGGCGACGTGACCGGGAGGCGGCAGGTGTAATTCTGGCAGACGTAGGCGGCGGGTTGGCCATCGATCGGCTCGCGTGCTTCCAATAGCGGGATGACGGCCGCCTCGGTCTCGTCGCCGGGGTGGTGCAGCGCGACCACCTGCCAGGGGCGGTAATGTCGCCGCAGCGCGTCGAGCAACGCGGTCGTTCGTCGGTCGGCGGGGTCGCCGGCTAGCGCGATCTCGCGCGTCGGCGCCAGGGCGAAGTCGTAGGCGGTCAGCAGCCGCCCGAAGCCCGTCGGCTGGCGCGCGGCGCGCTGGCCGTGCTGCTCCAGAATCACGACGGCGCGGCGGCGTAGATCCTCGTCGTTGAGCAGCAGGGCGAGCCGCAGCAGCGCCTCGGCGGCCTCCGAGTTACCGCTCGGCACGGCGCTGTCGAAGACCTCCTTCGGACGTACGATCAGCGGCTGATCGGAGGCGGCGGTGTCGAAGAAGCCGCCGCGCTCGGTATCCCAGAACTCGTCGACCATACGCGTCGCCAGGCGCCGCGCCCAGCGGATCCACTCGGCGTCGAAGGTCGCCTCGTAGAGGGCGATCAGGCCGCTGAGGAGATTGGCGTAGTCTTCCAGGAAGCCGCCCACGCGCGAGACGCCGTCCTTCCAGACATGCAGCAGGCGTCCCTCGACCAGCAGCGCCTCGCGCATGAAGCGCGCATTGCGCTCGGCGGCCGCGATCAGGTCCGGCCGGCCCAAGATCACGCCGCCCTCGGCCAGGGAGCGCAGCATCAGGCCATTCCAGGCGGTCAGGACCTTCTCATCCCGGCCCGGCCAGACTCGCTCGGCCTCGCGCCACTGGCGCAGCATGACCCTGGCGTTCGCGATGATCTCCTCGACTTGCGCCGGAGTCATCGCGAATTCGGCCGCCACCGCGTCCGGCGGCAGCGCCATGCTCAGCACGTTCTTGCCCTCGAAGTTCCCCTCAGGGGTCACGCCGAAGGCGCGCATGACGATCGGCGCGTCGTGCCCCACGGCGGCGGTGATCTCGTCCGGTGTCCAGACGTAGAACGCGCCCTCGACCCCGCCGCTATCGGCGTCTTGAGCTGAGTAGAAACCGCCGCTGGGCGCGGTCAGCTCGCGCAGCACGTAGTCGTAGGTCTCCGAGGCGACGCGGCGGAAGAGCTCCTCGCCGGTGATCTGCCAGGCCAGCGCATAGTCGCGCGAGAGGAGGGCGTTGTCGTAGAGCATCTTCTCGAAGTGCGGCACCAGCCAGACCCCGTCCACCGTGTAGCGGTGGAAGCCGCCGCCGGCCTGATCAAAGATACCGCCGTGCGCCATGCTGGCCAGGGTGAAGGTCGCCATCTCGCGCAAATTCTCCCGCCCGGTCCGTAGCCAGGCGCGAAAGAGGAACTCCAGCACCATCGAGGGTGGGAACTTGGGCGCGCCGCCGAAGCCGCCGTTGAGCGCGTCGTATTGCATCTCGAGCTGCCGCGCCGCTTCGTCCAGCACACCGGTCGTGAGTCGTGCCGCTTCCGGCACGGACTCGTAGAGCTTCGTCAGATGCGCCTGGATGTCGCTGACGGCCTGCGCCACATCCGCGCGCCGGTCGCGGAAGGCCTCGACGATGGCGGCCAGCACGCGCGAAAAGCCAGGCATGATCGCGTTCGCCCCGGCGCGGCGATCCTCCGGTGGAAAGTAGGTGCCGCCGTAGAAGGGCTCGCCCGCCGGTGTCAGAAAGACCGAGAGCGGCCAGCCGCCGTGGCCGGCCAAGAGCTGCACTGCCATCATGTAGATGCTGTCGATGTCGGGCCGCTCTTCCCGATCGACCTTGATGCTGATAAAGTGTTCGTTCAGATAGCGGGCGATCTCCGGATTCTCGAATGACTCGTGCGCCATCACGTGGCACCAGTGGCAGGCCGAGTAGCCGATACTGAGGAAGATCGGACGATCCTGCTGCCGCGCGGCGCTCAGCGCCTCATCGCCCCAGGGATACCAGTCGACCGGGTTGTGCGCGTGCTGGAGAAGGTAGGGGCTGCTCTCGTTGATCAGGCGGTTGGGCATCAGTCACTCCGAACCAGTTGAAACGCTCGACACGAAAAGAGCCGCGGCGGCCCC
>DASSHC010000324.1:0-6914 GCA_035693105.1 Thermomicrobiaceae bacterium
GCTCATGCAGTTCTCCATCTTCTTGCCCGGCTGCATCGCGTTGGGGCTGGCGCGGTCCAGGTCGGTCCAGTTGACGAAGTTGTTGAGCATGATGCCGGTCTCGCCGGCCATGAAGGCGCTGCCGAAGGGCGAGCCGATCGACTGCGTCACGTTGACCGCCATGCCGGAGGCGTCGGCCGCGCCGAAGTGCGTCGTGTGGTCGCGCGAGGCGGCGGCTGGATTGCCGGCGCGCACCGCGCCCGCCAGCTCGGCGGCGTAGTGGTCGCTCTGGCCGAGCGTGGCGACATCGCGCGAGAGGCGACGGCGCTGCTGATCGACATAACTATCGGAAAGGAGCGTCTGGGGATCGACGCCGCTCATGGTGTATTTGATGCGGTCGGCCCCGGCCAGCTTGTCGGCCTCGATCAGGAGGTGCAGATAGGCGGCCGAGTTGTGCCCCAGCGCGCGCAAGTCCTCGGGCTCCACGATGCGCAGCAGCTCCAGGTACTCGATGGCGGCGGCGGGGGGCGGGGGCGCGAAGACGCGGTAGCCGCGGAAGTCGATCGCCAGCGGCTCCTGCCAGGCGACGGCGAACTCCGCCAGATCTTTTGTGCTCAGCACGCCGCCGGCCGCGCGCACCGCGCGCACGATCTCGTCGCCGATCTCGCCGTGGTAGAAGGCGTGGGCGCCCTCCTCGGCCAGTACGCGATAGGTGCGCGCCAGTTTGGGTTGGCGCAGCAGCGAGCCGGGGCGCGGCGGGTGGCCGCCGGGGAGGAAGGTCGCGGCGGTGAGCGGGAAGGCGCGGATGCGCTCGGCGGCGCCGGCGATGAACTCGGTGTTTTTATACGTGACCGGCGCGCCGTGCTCGGCGTAGTCGATGGCCGGGGCGAAGACCTCGGCCGGGCTCATGCTGCCGTAGCGCTCCAGCGCGGTCAGCCAGCCGGCGGGCGCGCCGGGCACCAGCGGCGCCTTGGGTCCGGTCTGCTGCTCCGCTTTGGTGTAGGCGGCCGGGTCGGCCTCGCGCGGCACGCTGCCGTTGTAGTCGAGTACCAGCGGCCGGCTGGCGCCGGGGAGCGTGATCAGCATGTAGCCGTCGCCGCCGAGCCCCGACATGTAGGGCTCGGCCACGTTGAGCGCGGCCGCCACGGCCACCGCGGCGTCGACGGCATTGCCGCCCTCCTCCAGCATGCGCAGCCCCGCCGCCGAGGCGAGCGGGTGCGCCGAGGCTACCACGCCATGCCGGCCCATCAGCGCCGGACGCCAGGCTCCCATCGCGTTCCCTCCTTCTGGCTTGCTTGCCCACCGTCGCCCGCACGGTACACGCTCGCCGCCCATCTGGAAAGGGTCGCGTGAGCCGGGAGCGCGCGCCAGCAGGACGATGAACGATCGATTTGACACGATGTTGTCACGACCGGCGCCGCGCGTTCACGGTGCTGCTACGCTGGACCCCCTAGAGTGTAGACAGATGTCCATCGAGCCACGAGCGCGACGAGGCGCTCGCCAGAGAAGGGAGGCTCGTAATGGATGCCTGGGGGTACACGATGCTAGTGGCCGGCGCGCTCGTCATCGGTCTCGCGGCGCAAGCCCTGGTCCGGACCCGCTTCGGCTACGAGTGGATCGCCACGGCGATCGGCGCGTTCATCGGCGGCTACCTGCCGGCTGAATATGCGCTCGGTGGCCTCGGTCAGTGGGGCACGCAGGTCAGCGGCCTGTATATCTATCCGGCGCTGATCGGGGCGCTGCTGGTGGGTCTCGCCGTCGAAGTGGTCATCTACTTCGTCGAGCAACCGGCTACCGCCTAATCCCCGAGCCTGGCGCGGCCGCCCAAGCCGCGCCAGGCAGCCCTCCGCTCATCCTCCCCGCAAACGCCTGTGGACCGGTGTCACACTCGCCTTTGACGATCGCCCCCGACCGCTCGGCGGCGAGAGACCAGTGTTTGGCACTTGGAGCGGATACGAAAGCGTGCGATAATGCGCGGCGCCGCGTCCTTCCACGAGCGAGGAAGAGGTGATCGAGGTGGATATCGCGATCGTTGCCGACATTCACGGCAACCGCTGGGCGTTGGAGGCGGTGCTGGAGGACATCGAACGACAGGGCGCCGCTCAGATCGTCGATCTCGGGGACAGCCTGCTCGGCCCCTTCGACCCGGCCGGCACGGCCGATCTTCTGGCGGCACGCGGCATCCCCAGCGTGCGCGGCAACTGTGACCGTATCATCCTGGCGGAGGCTGGGGCGGACGACTCCCCGACGAAACGACTGGCGGTCCGCGTTCTGACCGCCAGGCAGCGCGCCTGGCTGGCCGCGTTGCCGGCGACGCGCGTGCTCGGCGACGGGATCCTCCTCTGCCACGGCACGCCCCAGGCCGACGACTGCTTCCTGCTCGAGCAGGCAACGATGGACGGCCCGGTACTCCGGCCGGCAGCTGAGATCGCGGACGACCTGAACGATGTGCGCCAGGCGGTAATCTGCTGCGCTCACAGCCACATCCCGCGGCTCGTCGCGGTCCCTACCGGCCAGGTGATCGTCAACCCCGGCAGCGCCGGCGTTCCGGCCTACTTCGAGGAGCTGCCGTGGCCACACAAGATGGAGACCGGCTCACCGCACGCGCGCTACGCCACGCTCAGCGATGGACCGCATGGCTGGCACGTCAGCTTCCACGCGGTCCACTACGACTGGGAGCGAGCGGCGCGCTCGGCAGCCGAAGTCATGGGGCCTGCCTACGCGGACTGGGTCCGGACTGGGCGTGCGTGACGTGAGCGGCGTTGGAGCCGGCGCGCAAACCGCTGATCGTGTCGCCCAGCCGGCGGTCGTGATCACCGGGGCGGGGAGCGGCATCGGGGCGGCCTGCGCGGTCGCGCTGAGCAACGCCGGCTACCGCGTCTTCGCGGGGGTGCGGCGGGAGCCGGGCGCGGACGCCTGGCAGGGTGGGCGTTTGGAGCTGATCACGCCCCTCATGCTCGAGGTGACGGACACGGGCTCGATCGCGCGGGCGGCGGCCGAGGTGGAGGCGGCGCTGGGGGATGCCGGCCTGGCCGGGCTGGTCAACTGCGCCGGGATCGCGCTGGGCGGGCCGCTGGAGTTCCTCGCGCCGGGGGAGCTGCGCCGCCAGCTCGACGTCAACGTCGTGGGACAACTGGCCGTGACCCAGGCCTTCCTGCCGCTGATCCGGCGTGGCAGGGGCCGCCTCGTCAACGTCGGCTCGGTCTCCGGGCGCAATGCCTTGCCCTTCCTCGGACCCTACGCCGCCTCCAAGTTCGCCCTGCGCGCGCTGAACGACGCGCTGCGCGTCGAGCTGCGCCCCTGGGGCATCCCGGTGATCCTGATCGAGCCGGGGTCGATCGCGACCGGCATTTGGGCCAGGGGCGGCGCCGAGGCCAAGCGGCAGTTCGCCGCCTTTCCGCCGGATGCGCGCCGGCTCTACGGCAAGCAGCTCGACACGCTCACCGCGCGCGTGGTCGAGATGGGGCAGCATGGCCTGCCGGCCCAGCGCGTGGCCGAGACCGTGGCGCTGGCGCTCAGCGTCCGGCACCCCCAGGCGCACTACGCCGTCGCGCCGGCCGGGCGCCGCTGGATGAGCCGCCTGCTGAGTGCCCTCCCCACCGGCCTGCGCGACCGCCTGGTGCTGCGGGCTTTGCGGTGAGGCGGTTGTGGCGAGGGAGCGCGGGCAGACACAGGGGTCTGCCCCTACCGGAAGGGCAGGCTTTTCCCCCTGTAGGGGCAGGCCCCCGTGCCTGCCCTCCCCCGTGTCGCCCGGCGCCTCAGTCCACCCGGCTCACCAGCGCCCCGTCGATCTCGGCCACGGCGCGGCGGCCGCAGAGGGCCAGCGTCAGGTCGAGGTCGGCGGTCAGGTTGCGGATCACCTGCTCGACGCCGTCGGCGCCGGCCACGGCCAGGCCGAAGACGTAGGGCCGCCCCAGCAGGACCGCCGACGCGCCCAGCGCCAGCGCCTTGAGCACGTCCGCCCCGCCACGGATGCCACTGTCGAAGAGGAGCGGGACGCGCCCGGCCACGCGCTCGGCGATCTCCGGCAAGGCGTCGAGCGCGGCGATGGCGCCGTCCACCTGGCGGCCGCCGTGGTTGGAGACGACGATTCCGTCCGCGCCCGCTTCGACCGCTTCTTCGGCGTCCTCCGGGTGGGTCAGCCCCTTGATCAGCAATGGCAGGCGCGTCGTATCGCGCACGAAGCGCACGTCCTCCCAGGAGAAGCTGGGGTTGATGAAGACATCGAGGAAGCGCATGACCGCCGCGCGCGGGTCGGCCTCCGGCGGCTGGGCCAGACCGGCGCGGAAGACCGGGTCGGAGAAGTAGTTGGCCACTCCCTGCGCGCCGAGGAAGGGGAAGTAGGCCAGCGCCAGGTCGCGCTCGCGCCAGCCGAGCATCGTCGTATCGACCGTCAGCACGATGGCGCGGTAGCCGGCCCGCTCGGCGCGCCGCAGCAGGCTGGCCAGCAGGTCGCGGTCCTTGGGCGGGTAGAGCTGGAACCAGCGCGGGCTGTCGCCGCCGGCCTCGGCCACCTGCTCCAGCGTGTAGGACGACACCGAGCTGAGGATCAGCGGCGTGCCGGTCGCGGCGGCGGCGCGGGCCACCGCCAGCTCGGCCTCGGGATGGACGATCGAGAGGACCCCGACCGGCGCCAGCAGGAAGGGCGCGGGCGCTGGGGTGCCGAGGATGTCGATGCTTAGCTCGCGCTCGGCCACGTCGCGCGGGTAGCGCGGCCGCAGCCGCCAGCGCTGGAAGGCGGCGCGGTTGGCGCGCATGGTGTCTTCGGCGCCCGCGCCGCCGGCCACGTAGCCGAAGGCGCCGGGGTCGAGGATCGCTTTCGCGCGCGCCTCCCACTCGTCGGGCGCGATGGGGTGCTCCGGCGGCACGCCCGCGCCGTAGATCGCCAGTTGCCGCTCCAGCCCGGGTCGCGCCATCGGCACACCTCGCTCTCATCGCGCCAAGGGTCTCGATGGCGGTGAGGCTAGCGCGGCGCGCCGCGCGTGGCAAGCGCAGCGATCAGCACCGGATCGAGCCGGCATCGCGCTCGTCGCACTCACGCGCGGCGCCGCCGGTGTTGCTTCGGAGGACGCAGCGACAACCGGCACATATCGTGCAGAGCCCGGATCCCGGGGAGCGACGTGAACCAAGTCCGGAAGGAGCGCGCGGATGCTGAACGGTTTGCCGCTGGCGTTGACAGTTCCGTGGACCCAGGTGCCCATGTACAACACCATCATGGGTCTGGCCGCCGGCGCGGCCCTGGTGCTCCTGGTCTGGTTCGGCGCCGATCTCCTGCGTGATCGCCCAATCGAGTACGAGGGCTGGGCGCTCGCCTTCGGCATCGTCGGCCTGCTCCAGTTTGTGACTGGCCTCCACATGACGCTCACCTGGCCGATCGCGTTCATCGCACCCTGGGACAATATCTACTTCGGCGAGACCTGTCTCGCCTTCGGGACGCTCCTGCTGGCGGCCGCGTTCTATCTCTGGCGCCGCTCGGCCGTGCTCGCGACGCTGGAGCGGCCGGCGTTGATCGCGCACCTCCAGCGGGTGATCCGCCCCAACAGCCTGTTCGTGTTCGCGCTCGGCCTTGCCCTGGCCTGGATCGGCGTCTTCCCACTCGTCTTCCCCACCTTCGGGGCGCCTCCCGAGGAGCCAATCTCCGGCCTCCTGTCCGGGTATCCGCGCATCGAGTCCACCGCCTTCGCGTTGCTCTACTTCGCCCTGGCGCTCGGCTGCCTGCTCTTTCCCTGGGCCATCAGCTCGCTCAACCGCACCGTGCTGCGCGTCATCGCCCTGGTGTGGGGCGTGCCGGGCATCGTGCTGATCCTCTTCGTGGCGATGAATTTCTTCACGCACGGCGGACTGATCTACCACACGATGTGACGGCGAGCCTTCATCGTTCGCGCGGCGTCCGCGGTCGAACAGCGGCGACCGTGCCCCTTCCTCGCGAGCGCGCGGCCTGCGCGCCGGGCCGAGATATGAGTACAATTGCTCTTTGTTGCTCGAAATCGGTTGCGACGCCTCGCCCGTTTTGCCGGGGCGAGCTGGATGTGGTACCTCGATGCTGCTGACGATCTCCAATACCGCGCCTCCGGCCACCGACCTGGGCTACCTGCTGCACAAGCACCCGGAGCGCTGCCAATCTTTCGAGTTGAGCGCGGGGCAGGCGCACGTCTTCTACCCCGAGGCGAGCGCCGCGCGCTGCACCGCCGCGCTCTTGCTCGACATCGACCCGGTGGCGCTGGTGCGCTCGCGCGGCGAGGGGAACGCGCCGCTGGCCACGCAGTACGTCAACGACCGCCCCTACGCGGCCTCGTCGTTTCTCAGCGTGGCCATCGCGCGCGTCTACGGCACCGCGCTGGCCGGGCGCTGTCAAACGCGCCCGGAGCTGGCCGAGGCGATTCTGCCGCTGGAGGCGCGGGTCGTGCCGCTCCCGGCGCGCGGCGGCGCGGCGCTGATCGGGCAGATCTTCGAGCCGCTGGGCTATCAGGTGGAGATTGCCGAGGCGGGCAGTCACTACTACGAGGTCACGCTGCGGGCGGAGACGCGCCTGCGCGACCTGCTGTCGCATCTCTACGTGCTGATCCCGGTGCTCGACGATCACAAGCACTACTGGATCGGCGAGGCGGAGGTCGAGAAGCTGCTGCGCCACGGCGATGCCTGGCTCGGCGCGCACCCGGCGCGCGAGCTGATCGTGCGGCGCTACCTGCGCCACCGGCGGCACCTGACGCGCGCCGCGCTGGCCCGGCTGACGGCCGATGACGAGCCGGACCCGGACGAGGCCGCCGAGGCCGAGGCGGGCGCGGAGCGCGCCGTCGAGGAGCCGCTCAGGCTCCACGAGCAGCGCCAGCACGCGGTGGTGGCCGCGCTGCGCGAGGCAGGCGCGCGGCGGGTGCTCGATCTCGGCTGCGGCGAGGGGCGGCTGCTGGAGCTGCTGGCGCGCGCCGGGGACTTCG
>DASSHC010000325.1:0-3931 GCA_035693105.1 Thermomicrobiaceae bacterium
CGCGTGCTGACCGCGATGCTGTTTGCGGCGCTCTTGGTCAGCAAGTGGCATGAGCTGACGCGGCACCTCGGAGTGAACCGGCCGCCTACCGGGGATCTGATCGCCTGGGGGGGCACGCTCTACTTCTTGCTGCAGATCCCCTTTCTGGCGTTGATGGTGTTGCTGGTGGTCGTGCGCCGTCCCGTACAGGTAGGCACGGCCCGCGCGAGCGGCATCCTAGCCGCGCTGGCCGGCACCGCCGCGCCGATGTTCCTGGTCTACGAGAGCGATGCGACGTCACACGCCCTGCTCGCGCCGCTGGCGGTGGCGCTGCTGTTGGCGGGCATGGGCTGGGCCATCTGGAGTCTGGCGACCCTGGGGCGCTGCTTCAGCCTGCTGCCGGAGGTGCGCGGACTGGTCACGGGCGGGCCGTACCGATGGGTACGCCACCCGGTCTATCTGGGCGAGATCATCGCCACCCTCGGCGTGCTGCTGCCGATCCTTTCGCCGGTCCACGTCGCCATCTTCGCCGGCTTCTGCGCCGTGCAGCTCTGGCGCACGCGGCACGAGGAGACGGCGCTGGCGGCGACTTTCCCCGAGTACGACGACTACCGGCGCCGCACCGCGCGGCTGCTGCCGGCGCTGTGGTAATGCTGAGCGGAGTGAGCAATGGGTCTGTCAGCGCCTGAGCCGATGACGCGGGCGGCCTCGGAGCTACACCGGGAGGGGCGCCGGCCGCGGCCGGTGGGCGCGGTGCTCTCCGAGCTGGACCGCGCGCTGCGCGAGGGTGAGTCGCGCGACCGCCGCCCGCTGCCGACCGGCTTCGAGGTGCTCGACCGCGCCATCGCCGGTGGCCTGAAGCCGGGCGAGCTGACGCTGATCGGCGGCGGGCAGGGGATCGGCAAGACGACGCTGACGCTGCAGATGGCGCGCAACCTGGCCGAGGCCGGCGCCCGCGTCCTCTACGTCTGTTACGAGCACGACGAGCGCTACCTGCTCAACCGCCTGCTGGCGCTGGAGAGCTGGGACCCCGAGGCCGACGAGCGCAACCAGGGGGTGCGTGTGCGCGAGGTCATCGCGCGCATCGAGCGCAGCAGCGCGCAACAGGGGCCGGACGCCGGCCTGCAGGCGCTGACCCGGGACAACCGCGCGCTGGCGCGGGCGACCGGGCGGCTGACCGCCTACGCCGACCGCCTGCTCCTCTTGCGCGGCTCGGGCGTCTACACCGATCTGGCCGCGCTAGCCGCCGAGCTGGTCACGCTGCGGGATGAAGACCTGCGCACCCCCTGCGTCCTCTTCCTCGACTACTTGCAGAAGGTGCCCGTGTTCCCCGAGCCGGCCAGCGAGACCGAGCGGGTGACGCGGGTGGTCGATGGGCTGAAGGACCTGGCGCTCTCGCTGGGGCTGCCGGTGGTGGCGATCGTGGCGGCCGACAACGACGGGCTGCGCGCGCCCCGGCTGCGGCTGCACCACCTGCGCGGCGGCTCGGCCATCCTCTACGAGGCCGACATCATCCTGATTCTCAACGAGAAGCACCGCATCGTGACCAAGCAGCACCTGACCTACAACGAGCATGAGGCCAAGAGTTTCCACGCCTGGATCGTCTGCTCGATCGAGAAGAACCGCGCCGGGCGGCAGTTGATCGACCTCGAGTTCCAGAAGCACTTCGAGTACGCCTGCTTCGATCCCGACGGCCGCCCGGTGGCCGAGATGCTGATCGACGAGCGCATCGAGCGCGAGTGAGCGTAGGAGTCGTGGACGAGATGGGGGGACGGACAGCGTGATCGTCGCGGTGCTTTTCCTGGGGCTGTTGCTCGGCCCGCCGCTCAATCTGCTGATCGACCGGCTGCCGCGCCGCCTGTCGCTGGCGCCCCGGCGCGGCCCCACCTGCCTGGCCTGTGAGCAGGCGCGGCCGGCGTCGGCCTGGCTGCCGCTGGCCGGCTGGCTGCTGGCGCGCGGCCGCTGCGAGCGCTGCGACGCGCCGCTCCCCCGCCGCGTGCTCGCGGTCGAGGCGGCGCTGCCGCTGGCGGCCGCCGCGCTCTGGCTGCGCGATGCCGGCGGGGCGCGCTTCCCGCTCGATCTGCTGCTGGCCGCCTACTTCATCGCCATCGTCGCCATCGACGTCGAGCACCGGCTGGTGCTCAACCGCATGACCGGCGCCGGGCTGCTGGCCGCGCTCGGCATCGCCGCCGTGGGCCTCGGGCCGTCGCTCCCCGCCGCGCTGATCGGGGCGGCCGCCGGGTTCGTCTTGCTCTTCATTCCGGCGCTCCTCCTGCCGGGGCTGGGGCTGGGCGACGTCAAGCTGGCGGCGGTCATCGGCGCGCTGGTCGGCTTCCCCGCCGTCTTCGACGCGCTGGCGCTGGGCATCGTGGCCGGCGGGCTGGCGGCGGCGCTGCTGCTCGTCACACGGCGGGTGGGCCGGCGGGGCACGATGGCCTACGCGCCCTACCTCGTCGTCGGGGTGGCGCTGGTCCTCTTCGGCTTCGTCGGCGGGGGGCGCTAGCGATGCTGGGGAGACCTGCCAGGCGACTGCGCATCGATCTGCTGGTGCTGCTCGCGCTCTTCCCGCTGCTGGCCGGCTGCGCCACGGGGCTCAGCGGGCCGCACTACCTGCCGGCCGACGCCGGGGTCGACCCCTACAGCACCGTGCGCGCGCGGGCGCAGCAGTACTACCAGACCGGCCAGTCCTCCGAAGAGCAGGGCCAGTGGCGCAAGGCGCTGGATGCCTACCAGCAGGCGCGCCTCTGGGACCCCGACAACCGCCAGGACATCGCCGACGCCATCGGCCGCGCTCAGTCGGAGCTCGACGCGCAGACCAAGCCCCCCGCGACGCCCCCGCCGACGCCGCGCCCGGTGCCGACGCGCCCCAGCGCGCCCACGCCGGAGCCGACCCAGCCGCCGGCCGAAGCGCATGCCCAGCCTACCCCCACCCCGCGCCCGGCCGCGACCGGCGCCGCGGTGGCCGGCCTGCGCGCCTTCCACTCGAAGAACTTCCCCTACAGCATCAGCTACCCCAGCACCTGGCTGGCGAAGGAGGGCGACGCGCAGGGGAGCACGTCCGACACCTTCCTGGGCGAGCCGTCCAAGGGGACCGGGGCGCTGGTGATCGTCAGCATGGAGCAGGTCGACCCGCGCGTGACGCTCGACACCCTCTACGCCGCCACGGCGCAGGTGCTGGAGGCCGGGGGTACCCAGAACGTGCAGGTCGCCGAGCGACGGCAGGTGGGTGGGCAGCCGGCCTACGTGCTCAGCTACCGCGCCAGCAGCGACTCGGGCCAGGTGACGGCGCGCCACGCCATCTTCCTGACGCCCGGCTTCGCCTGGCACGTGGTGCTGCTGGCCACGCCGACCACCACCCCGGCGCTGCTCCAGACCTATGAAGCGATGCTCGACTCGCTGCAGCTTGCGCCGGGCGCCTTCCCGACGCAGTAGCCGCGGCCCGGCCGACGACGACCATGGAGAGTGAGACGAGAGCGATGGCACAGGCTGGGGCAATGTCGAAACGGGGCTGGCGGGCGCTGCTACTGGGGCTGCTGGCGCTCAGCCTGGCCGCCTGTGGCGGCGCCCAGGCGTTCGACGTGCCCACGCTCCCCTCGTCGCCACCGCAGACGCCGGCGCCCACGGTGGCGGCCACGCCCACCCCGATCGCGATGCCGACGCAGACCTCGCTGCCGCTCGATGACAAGGGCTTCGCCGACCCCGCCTTCCGTGACCTCTGGCAGCGCACCGACGGCGATGTCGCCAGCGGCAAGGTCACGCGCGCCGAGCTCTGGGGCCAGCCGGTCCCCTTCGGCGCGCGGCGCGAGCCCTACGCCGAGGCCAAAGGCGGCGAGCGGCTGGTGCAGTACTTCGACAAGGGGCGCATGGAGATCAACGATCCCACCGCGGATCCCAAGTCGGAGTGGTACGTCACCAGCGGTCTGCTGACCGAGGAGCTGATCACCGGGCGCGT
>DASSHC010000326.1:0-19584 GCA_035693105.1 Thermomicrobiaceae bacterium
GATCACGCTGCGCGGCATTCCGGCTACCCTGCTTGATACCGCCGGCATCGCCGAGACCGAGGACATCGTCGAGCGCATCGGCATCGACCGCTCGCGCCGCGCCCTCGAATCCGCCGGGTTGGCGGTCCTGGTGCTCGACGGCAGCCAGCCGCCGACCGAGGCCGACCGCGCGGTCGTGCACATGCTGGCTGAGCGACTGGGCCGCGACGACTCGCACGGCGAGCGACTGGTGGTGGCGCTCAACAAGCGCGACCTGCCTGAGCAGCACGACCACGCCGAGCTGCTGGCGCTCCTGCCCGGCTGTCCGGTGGTTGGCATCTCGACGCGCACCGGTACCGGGCTGGCGCGGCTCGAAGAAGCGCTCTACGCGCGCCTGGCGGCCCAGGCCGGCGAAGGACGCGAGCCGGCCCTGGTCACACTGCGGCAGCAACAGGCGCTCGCCCGCGCGTTGGCGAGTACGCGCTCCGCCTTGGGCGCGCTGAATGCGGTGCCGCTCGACCTGGTGGCGGTCGATGTGCGCGATGCGCTGCTGGCGGTCGGGGAGATCACCGGCGAGCAGATCGGCGAGCGCGTCCTCGACGAGATCTTCAGCCGCTTCTGTATCGGCAAGTAGCGCGCGATGGTCTGAGAGGGGAGGCGGGATCGCCGATGGCCAACATCGAGCGCGATGCCACGCCTCCCGGCCAGCCGCCGCCCGCGTCGCCTGGGTCACAGCAGCCGGCGGCCGAGGCGATCCGGCAGAATAGCCTGAGCACGGTGATCACGCCGACCGGGCGGCTGCGCAAGCGGCTCAGCCTGAAGTCGGAGCTGACGCTGGCCGCGTTGCCGACCGCGACCGTGCTGGCGATGTTCCTGATCATCGACCGCTTCAGCACGCGCCACCTCCTCTTCACCTCGCTCGCCTCCAGCGCCTTCCTGATCTATCTCGACCCGCTGCACGCGATGAACAACGTGCGCACGCTGATCATGGCGCACGTCGGCGCGGCGCTCTTCGGCATTGGCAGTTGGGCGCTCCTCGGCCACGGCTATACGGCCGGGATCGTAGCCATGTTCGTCACAATCCTCTATATGATCGTGCTGGATGTGATGCATCCGCCGGCCGCCTCCACCGCGCTCCTGTTCGCGCTCGGCAGCGGCAGCCAGAACCAGTTTCTGCTCTTCCTGCTGGCCCTGGGCATCACGGTGGTGCTCGTCATCCTGCAACGCTCGGCTGTCTGGCTCTTCGCCCGGCTGACCGACGAGGAGCCACCCCAGCAGGCGCGCGGCGGCTAGCCCGGGCGCGAGAAGAGGCCGACCAGTCGCGCCTGGTCCAGCACGCGCCCCTGCATCGCCTGTTCCACCTGCTGCCGGTCGTCGCCGCCGCGCAGGTCGAGCGGCGCGTCGAGGGCGTAGAGGGTGAAGCGGTAGTGGTGCGGCTGGCCGCCGGGGGGCGGGCAGGGTGCGCTGTAGCCGATCGAGCCGGCGCTGTTCACCCCTTGCAGCGTGGGCGTGGTCATGGTCTCGACCTGAGGCACCGCCAGCTGAAGCTGGGTGCGATCGCCGGGGATGTTGTAGATCAGCCAGTGGGTGAAGACGCCGCGCGGCGCGTCGGGGTCGTCGGCGATCAGGGCGAAGGCGTGCGTGCCCGAGGGCGGATCGATCCAGTAGAGCGGCGGCGAGACGCCCGGGCCATCACAGGTGAACTCGTTCGGCAGACGCTGGTCGTTCTGGAAGGCATCACTCTTCAATTCCACCCCATAGCTCCTCTCGTATCGGTCTGCCGCGCCAGAGCGGCGCATCACTCCCCCGCACCTCGCGCACCAACGCGGCCAACCATGGGGTGGAGGGCACGCGCTTTGCAACCCAGCGGTGAAGGTGGTGCAGTGGGAGGAGCGCGCGATGAGCGAGGCAGCCAGCGAGCTACGCGACGGCATGGTGGTGGTCGGCTCGGACGGCCGTCCCTACGGCGAGGTGACGCAGGTGCGCCGGGATGATTTCCTGGTCCACCGCGAGCTGGAGCTGGATGTCTACGTGCTGAACTTCGCGGTGCAGGAAATCGACGGCAATACGGTCGTGCTGAAGGCGCCGGGTGACCGGCTCCTGTCGCTCGACTGGGCGGTGCCGGCCGTCCACGGCCTGCCACGCTCCGGCACCGCGCCGGCCGTCGAGGCAGTGACCGACGCCGCCGCGCGAAGCTGGCCACACCGGAACCTGCCACCGCATCGCCCCTGGCACGATCTCCTCCAGCCAGATCAGCGCGTCTTCAGCATCGACGGCGTTGAGCTGGGACGCGTCAAGCAGATCGAGGAGCAGCGCTTCCTGCTCGACCGCTCGCTGGCACGCGACCGCTGGGTTCCCTACCGCTTCCTCGACCACGTCGACGGCGAGTCGGTTACGCTCAGCCCCACCGCTGCGGCCTTCGCCGCGCTCGATCTCGACGAGCCTCCGCTGCCATGAGATGGAATGCGCCACGCTATTAGCTCGGACGTGCCGACTCTTGGCGTGTGATCTGCGGCTGGGGAAGCAGGTGTCGCCGCGCGAGCCAGCGCGGCGAACGGGACTTCAGCATTAGGAGGGATCGTGGCACAGGAGATCAAGAACGAGCGACGCAGCGCGGTGCCTGTCGTGCTGGTGACGACCGCCAATGGCGCCCACGCCTACGTCAACCTGAACTACGTGGTCGGCGTGGTCGAGATGGCCAACGAGCACGTGACCCGTGTCTACTTCAGTTCGGGGCCGATCCAGTTCGTGGACGTGCAGCAGACGCCCGACCAGATCGTGGCGCAGGCGGGAATCACCAGCGGCAACATCCAGATCTAGCGGCACAGTCCCGGCCGCGCTCGGTCATTGGAGCGCGGCCGCCGCGTGCCGATACACTCGGGATGACCTGGTTCGGAGGCAGCGCGCGACGACGACGTGACGTACTCGTCCGCCCCCCACTCCCCCTGTCATCCCGAGTCGTCATGAGCCTCGGCTCGCCACGGCGGCATGCAAACGGGCGTCCTCCGGGGCCGCTATTTTCACCGTAGCGCAGTCGAGGGATCCGTCGTGGGGTGGCCACCAACGTCGTCGTCGGCCACTGCCTAACGCCCGCGCTCGCGCGCCAGATTCGCTCAAGGCCAGCCGAGCCGATTGGGTGCTGAGTGCACCTTGGATCCCTCGACTTCGCCGGGAATGACAGAGAGAGGGAGAGGCCTTTTGGGAAGCGCGTAACGCGTTCACCGAAGCGCGGCGTGCCCACTACTGCGTGCCCCGTGTCGCCCCATTGGGCCGGCGTGGCAGCAGGCCAAGTTCATCGGCGGCCAACGCGAACAGCATGTGGCTCCAGAGGCGCGGCTTGACCCCGACGCGCGGGTCGCCGGGCGGAAAGACCTGCTCCGGCAGGACGCCGTCGTTGTCGACGGTGTCGAGTCCGATCTGGAAGGTCTGCAGCGCGCGGGGTTGGTCGCCCAGGCGGCTGTGCGCGATCGCCAGCCAGAAGGTCAGCAGCGGCCAGGCGCCGGCCCCCTGGCGCAGGTCCTCGCCGAACGGGTCGACCTCACCGTCGTAGCTGTCGTAGACGTAGCGGTAGACGCCGATCTCGCTGAGTAGCCGCGCCTCGACATTCTCGACCACCGCGTGCAGTCGGTCGGCGTCGTCGACCACACTGAAGGGCCAGACCAGCCCGAGGAGCGAGGCATCGACGTTCGAGTCGTTGCCGCTGCGCCCGAAGCGACGCATGAACTGGCCCAGCCGCGCGTTCCAGCCATCGGCCACTCGCCCCGCCATCTGCCCGGCCGCGACCCGCCAGGCCTGGATGCCGTAGACCTCGGCCGCCAGCCAGAGCCCGGCGGCGGCCGCCGCCAGGCTGTAGGGGAAATGTGAGCCGTAGGTCGGGTCGGCGTAGCGCTCCTGCCAGACGTCGCGATAGCGCGTGCGAAAGTCACTGCCGTCCCAGAGCCCGGCCAGCCCGGTCGCCAGCTTGCGCACGACCGCCGCCTCCAGCCGGTCCCAGGGGTCCGGCGCGCGGCAGAGCGCCCAGAGGAGGGTGCCGGCTTGATCGGGCTGCCACTCGCGGCCCCGCCGGATGCCGTTGACGGCGTAGTCCTCGAAGAGGAGCCCGGTCTCCTGAAAGCTGTCGGCACGATCCCAGAGCCAGCTGAGGAGCGGCTGGCGGACTTTACGGCCGAGCGCCTCCATCCCGGCGATGGCGAAACCCAGCTCGCGCCCCGGCCAGCACTCCATCCCGCCGCGCGCTCGCGCCGGGTAGGCCGGATGGTGGCTCGGCGCCGCCACCAGGCAGCCATTCGGCAGCAGGCAGGCATCGAAGACTTTGAGGGAGGCAGTGGCGACGCGCGCCACGTCGTCGCGCAGCAGCGTCGCGCTGACCATCAATTGTCCTCGCGGCAGAGGTCGGCGACCGTGGCACCCGTCAGACGGACGATCTCGGCCGGGGCGATGCGCAGCATGGCCCGGTCACTGCCGCCGCCGCCGAAGACGACCGGCTCGGCCAGCACCGCGTGGTCGAGGAGAACGCGCAGCGGCTCGCGGTGTCCGATCGGGGGTGTGCCGCCGGCGGGATAGCCGGTGCGCTCCAGCACCAGCGCGGGGTCGGCGAGCTTCGGCTGGCGCAGGCCGCTGGCCGCCACCAGCTTACGGCGGTCCACCCGTCGATCGCCCGCGGTGACCGCCAACACGACCTCGCCTCCGCTCCCCTGGAAGAGGAGCGATTTGACGATCCGCGCCGGCGCCACGCCGAGCGCGGC
This sequence comes from Thermomicrobiaceae bacterium, assembly GCA_035693105.1. Lineage (GTDB taxonomy): Bacteria > Chloroflexota > Chloroflexia > Thermomicrobiales > Thermomicrobiaceae > DASSHC01. Next base: position 4,725 of record DASSHC010000326.1, read on the forward strand.
GGCGGCCGCGGGCACCGTCGGCGTCGGGGCACCCGGGAAGACGATCTCCGCCGCCGCGCCGATCTGGCGCAGGTAGCGACCCAGGAGCGCCGGGCCGTCCTCCGTCACCGGCTAGCCCGCGATCTTCAGCACGCGCGCCCGCATCGGCGCGCCGGGCGTCTCGATCGTCAGTTCGTCGCCCTCGCGCTTGCCCAGCAAGGCCCGGCCGACCGGCGACTCGTTCGAGATGCGGCCCTCGCGCGGCTTGGCCTCCACCTTGCCGACGATGGTGTAAGTCTCCGGCACGCCGTCGATCTCCACCGTCACGGTCGAGCCCAGGCGCACCCGCCGGTTGTCCGGCGCCTCGTTCTCCTCGATCAGGTCGACCCGCCGCAGCAGGTCCTCCAGCTCGCGGATGCGCGCCTCGATGAATCCCTGGTCGTGCTTGGCGGCATCGTAGCCGGCGTTCTCACGCAGGTCGCCCTCTTCGCGCGCCTGCGCGATGGCGCGCACCACCTCGGGCCGCCGCACCGTCGTCAGATGCTCCAGCTCTTCCTGCAGTTTCTCCAGACCCTCGCGGGTGACGGGAACCCTTTCCCGTTGCATACCAACACGTTCCTTACACTCGATTCCGCTGCGTTGTCAGCCGCGTCGACGCGCGGTGCGCCGCCTGTCGTCGTGAGCCAGCGTCGCTACACTTTACCGCTCGACCCGCCGCGCGCCAACCGGCGCACCGCCAACCGTCGCTCCGCACGGCCCGTTCCCACCGAACGGCCGGTGCGGCCGGTCCGTCACGGTGGCCCGCGTCCTGCTGCTACGGCAGCTCCACCGGCGAGCGCATCCGGCGACGGCGACACGGACGACTCGGCAGGGTGGGGCGTCGATAACTCGGGCACGGCGTGATGGGAGGGCGCGATGGACGAAGAACTGGCCGCCCAACAGCGCGAGGTCGGTGGCAGCCACATCGGCGTCTGCGATCTGTGCGGCAAGCCGAGCAGCCAATTGAGCCTGACGAGCCTCGACGGCAGCGGGCGGCTCGGCGAACCGGACCAGCCGATCAATGTCTGTGCCGACTGCGCCGAGCAATTGGCGCGCGGCGACTTCCCGCTCGATCCCGAGGACTTCGAGCCGGAGCACTGAGCGGCCCAGGCGCGAACGCGCCGGGCGGTTATTGACAGCGCGCGGCGCGTGCCGTACAGTGAAGCAGTGGTCGCACCCAGCCAATGACCTGGGTGAGCGTTGAAACAGTGAACGCATGAAGGCGGCATCGGCTCCGCACCGCTCGTATCGCTTTTGGTACTTTAGCCCTCCGGCGTTGCTGGTGGGGCGCTCGGTGTTGATCCGGTAGCAGCCTAACCAGCCAGCAACGTCGGGGGAAGCAGAGGATCGATCCTCTGCTTTTTTGTTTGCTCAAAACCGAAGGAGGGGCGGCGTGATCATCCGGATGCAGGAGGATGCCGGCGAAGGCGCGGCCGAGGCGGTCGTCGCCGAGTTGGCCGGGCGCGGCTATGAGACCCACCTGATCCGCGGCGGCGGCGCGGCGGCGATCGGCGTCAACGGCAGGCCGCTGGCCGACGGCCTGGGCTCCACGCTGGCCCTGGCGCCTGGGGTGGCCGAGGTCGTGATCGACAGCACGCCCTACAAGCTGGCGGCACGAGCCGCCCGGCCCCAGGGAACGCTGGTGCGAGTCGGCGCGGTGACGATCGGCCGGGATGGCCCGGTCATGGTCGCCGGGCCCTGCGCGGTCGAGAGCCGCGAGCAGACGCTGCGCACCGCCAAGGCCGTGGCAGGTGCCGGCGCCGTCATGCTGCGCGGCGGCGCCTACAAGCCGCGTTCCTCGCCGTACAGCTTCCAGGGCCTCGGCGAGGCCGGGCTGCGCATCCTGGCCGAGGCGCGGACACAAACCGGCCTGCCGGTGGTCACCGAGGTGATGGAGCCGGACCAGGTCGAGCTGGTGGCCGAGTACGCCGACATGCTCCAGATCGGCAGCCGCAACATGATGAACGTGCCGCTCTTGCGCCGCGCGGCCCTCAGCGGCAAGCCGATCCTGCTCAAGCGCGGCTTCGCCGCCACCATCGAGGAGTGGCTGCTGGCCGCCGAGTACATCCTGGCCGGCGGCAACGACCAGGTCGTCCTCTGCGAGCGCGGCATCCGCAGCTTCGACAGCGCCACGCGCTTCACGCTCGACCTCAACGCGGTGCCGCTGCTGCGCCAGCTCACCCACCTGCCGATCCTGGTCGATCCCAGCCACGGCACCGGCCGTCGCGAGCTGGTTCCGGCGATGTCGCTGGCCGCCGTCGCCGCGGGCGCGCATGGTCTGATGCTGGAGGTTCACCACGCGCCCGAGGACGCGCTCTGCGACGGCCCGCAGTCGATCACCTCGGCCACGCTGGAGGATATCGTCCAGCGCGCCGCCGCCCTTCACGCGCTCCTCTCGCCGCCCCTCTGCGTCGCTTGATGGCGCGCGGGTGCCCTCCTCCCCCCCCGCCCGGACGGAGCCTTCTCCCAATGCTGGGAGAGGGGCGGGGGGTGAGGGCCCGCCTGGCATGTCGGTTGCATATGCGCTGGCTAACGATCGCGGGCAGCCGCGCGGATAGGCCCGGGAAAGGACGAGCGAGATGGCGGCGCAGACAAGCCAGGCGCACCACCGAGAAGGCGCCCAGGACGTGAGCGCGGAGATGAAAGCGGCGATCCACCAATTTTCTTTCAAGGACTTCGGCAAGACGCTCTATCACCGCGTCCAGAAGGACGACGTCACCGGGCTGGCCTCCCAGGTCGCCTACAACCTCATCTACGCTATCCCGCCGCTGATCATCCTGTTAGTCACCCTGGCGGCCCTGCTCAACGCCACTACTGGCCTGGCGATCACCGACACCTTGCACAACGTCATCACCGACCGCGCGCCCAGGGACGCGCAGCCGCTGCTCAACCAACTGGTGACCAACGCCATCGACAACGCCGGCGCCGGCGCCGTCTCCATCGGGGCGGTCATCGCGTTCCTGCTAGCGCTTTATGGCGCCTCCGGCGGCATCGGCGCGCTGATCGACGCCTTCAATCGCGCCTTCGAAGTCAAGGAGCAGCGCGGCTTCGTCAAGAGCAAGGCGCTGGTGCTCGGGCTGACGCTCTTGACCAGCATCCTGGTCATCGCCGCCTTCGTCTTGCCGCTCATGGCGAACCACCTCGGTAGCTGGGTGGCCGGGCTGGTTGGGCTCGGGTCGCTCTTCACCCTGTTCTGGAGCGTGGCGAGCTGTGTTCTGGCCGCCTTCTTCATCGTTCTGGTGCTGGCGACGCTGTATTTCTTCGGTCCGAATGTCGACCAGTCCTGGAAGTGGATCTCGCCGGGATCGGTGATGGCGACCATCCTCTGGCTGCTCGCCATCGTCGGCTTCAAGCTCTACCTGGCGGTCTCCAACCCCGCCAGCGCCTACGGCGCCGCCGGCGGGGTGGTGGTGCTGTTGACCTTCCTCTGGGTCACCGCGCTGGTCTTCATCCTCGGCGCCGAAATCAACGCCATCCTGGAGAAGCGCTACGACATCAAGACGATCCGTGACCTGTCACGCCATCCGGAGAAGACCTCGCCTGAGAGCCACCGGCAGGCCAGCAGACGCGCCGCCGAGCGGGGCGCCGCGCCCACCACGACGGGCTCTCAGGCTTCTCAGGTTCAGCCGGTCGCAGCGCCGGCCGCGGCCCCGCAGCGAGCGCATTCCACCCTGGCCGGCATCGTGGCGGCCGTCGGCCTTCTCGCCGCGGTGGTGGTCGAGTCGCTGCGCGGCAAGCGGCCCAAGCCGCCAGCGTAGCGCGCGGGCGGTGCGCCGGTGTCGCCGTCCACCCGGACACGCGATCGGCTAGACTAGCTCCGCGGCCGATCATGCTCGTCGCGCGCCTGGCCGCAGATGGACCGCGAGCCGGCCGTGCCGCCGGCTGACCATGCCGGAGGCCAGCTCTGAGCCGGAAGCTGATTATTGGCGTCGTCGTGGTCGTCGCGCTGGCGGTCGTCCTCGCGCTGGTGGTGACGCTGCCCCGCCCGAGCACGGTCACGCCGGCCACGACCTCACCGGTCGCCGGGGTCAGCCCTACGGCGGTCTCCCGCGTGCCGGCCGGTCCGTATCCGGCGCCCGAGGAGATCACCTTCCACGGCTGCCCACCCGGCGGCGACGGAACCGATCCGACGCTGAATCGCCTCAAGAACCGTATCGATCCGGTCCAGCGTCCCAGTCCGGTCGAGGCCGGCGATCTGCTGGCCCTACCCTGGCCCGAGGCGGTCGACAACCGGCACATGGACAACTGGCCGCCCGAGGCGCGAGCAGCCGTCGCGCGCTACAACGGGGTGGGGCTGGTGCTCGAGGGTTATCTAGTGCGCGTCGCGGCCGAGGGCGCCGAGTCGACCAACTGCCACTCGACCGCGCCGGATGAGATCGATTTCCACGTCTGGATCGCCGCGCATCCGGGGGACGCGCGCACGGCGGCCGTGGTCGTCGAGTTCACTCCGCGCCTGCGCGCGGTGCACGACGGCTGGGCGTTGAAGACGCTGCAGCAGCTTGCCCGCGAGAAGGCGCCGGTGCGGATTACCGGCTGGCTGATGCTCGACCCGGAGCATCCGGAACAGGTGGGCAAGACGCGCGGCACGATTTGGGAGATTCACCCCGTCACCAAGATCGAGGTCGAGCAGGGCGGCCGCTGGGTCGATCTCGACACGCCGGGAGGGTGAAAGCATGGGCAGCGAGTGGATGCGCTCATTGCGCCGGGCGTTTGGCCGCCCGGACCCGCCACCAGCGCCCGCGGCGGATCGCTACGCCACTATCCACAAGGGCGCCTACGTCGCCGTGCGGCTCTACCTGGAGGGCGACGAGCCGCCGGCCCACGACTTCGCCCAGACCGCCCGCGACGCGACCGCGCGCATCCTGGCGGCGGGCATCGCCGCGGCGGCCGCCCCGCTCCAGGCCACCGTCAAGCGCATCGAGGTCGACGACGATCCGCCGGACAGCGACGAGGCGGAGGAAGGGTGAAAGCAGTCCATGCCTCACCCGGTGGGCCCCTTCCGCGGCATCCGGAGTTGGTGGAGAGATTCAACGTCGATCGCCGCGCTCGCTCCCCTTACGCCCAGGCGATCAGGCCGGGAACGAAGGGCGTCACCAAGTCCGGGTGGCGCGGCAGGACACGCACGGTGAAGCCGTGCAGGCCGCTGTGGCTTCCCGGCTCGGTCGAGACCTCGAAGAGCTGGCCGCCGTCCTCTTCCTGACCAACGGGCTCCATCGGCACGGTGCGTCCCTCGGTGATCTCGCCGTCGGCATTGACCGGCCCGAGATAGAGTTCGACCGCCACATCCTCCGGCGCCAGATCACCGGTCCAGACTTTGGCCCGCACCCGCAGCGGCGTGCCGATCGTCACCTGCGACACCTCGTCGCCGTCGACCTCCAGCACGCGCAATTGCGGCCAGGCCGCGCGCACGCGCTCCTTCCAGACCGCGAGCTCCTTTGCTCGCTCCAGCTCGCCCGCGGTTAGCTCCTGATAGCGCGCCGCCGCCGGCCGGTAGAAGTGCTCGGCGTACTCCCAGACCATGCGGTTGGTGTTGAAGTAGGCCGTTAGCGTCCCGATCGAACGCTTCATGCGCTCGATCCAGTCGCGCGGCAGGCCATCGACGCCCCGCCCGTAAAAGGCGGGGATCGCGTCGCGCTCGAGCTGGTCGTAGAGATCGTCGGCCTCGACCTGGTCCTGCTCTTTCGAGTCGTCGTAGCGCTCGCCCCGCCCGATGCCCCAGCCAATGCTGGTCGCATCCGCCCCGGCGCCCTCCCAGGCCTCGGCCCACCAGCCATCGAGCGTGCTCAGGTTGAGCACTCCGTTGGCGGCGGCCTTCATGCCGCTGGTGCCGCTGGCCTCCATCGGGCGACGCGGCGTGTTCAGCCAGAGGTCGGCGCCCTGCACCAGCAGCGAGGCGACCCCCATGTCGTAGTCCTCCAGGAAGACGATGCGGCGGCGAAAGCGCTCCTCGCGCGTCAGCGCCACGATCTGCCGGATCAGCTCCTTGCCGGCGTCGTCGCGCGGGTGCGCTTTGCCTGCGAAGATGATCTGCACCGGGCGCTCGGGATCGTTGAGGATCCTGGCCAACCGCTCGGGGTCACGCAGCAGGAGCGTGGCGCGCTTGTAGGTGGCGAAGCGGCGGCTGAAGCCGATGGTTAGCGCTTCGGGGTCGAGCACCTCGTTGGCGGCCGCCAGCTCGGCCGGGGTGGCGCCGCTCTGAGCCAGTTGCTCGCGCAGCCGGTGACGCGCGAAGCTGACCAGCCGCTCGCGGCAGCGCTCGTGGACGCGCCACAGCTCCTCGGCCGGGATGCGGGAGACCCGCTGCCAGAGCGCGCCGTTGGCCGGCTCGTCGCGCCAGCGCGGCCCCAGGTAGCGGTCGTAGAGCTGAGCCAGCTCGGGCGCGACCCAGGTGCGCAGGTGAATCCCGTTGGTGACGTGGCCGATTGGCACCTCGCGCTCCGGCACGCCCGGCCAGATGCGCTCCCACATGCGCCGCGTCACTTCGCCGTGCAGCTCGCTGACGCCATTGCTGTAGGAGGCCAACCGCAGCGCCAGGATCGTCATGCAGAACGACTCGCCCTCGTTGTGGGCGTCCTGCCGGCCCAGCGCCATGAAGTCGTGCATCGAGAGGCCGAGGGCAGCGGCGTAGTCGCCGAAGTAGCGGTGCATGACATCCGGCGGGAAGTAGTCGTGCCCGGCCGGAACCGGCGTGTGACTGGTGAAGACCAGCCCGGCCGAGGCTGCCTCGCTTGCCTCGGCGAAGGAGACCTCGTGCTCCTCCATCAGCCGGCGCACCCGCTCCAGCGCCAGGAAACCAGAGTGCCCCTCGTTCAGGTGGTAGACCGCCGGGTCGTAACCCAATAGTTCCAGCGCGCGGTAGCCGCCGATGCCCAGCACGATCTCCTGCTTGATGCGCGCCTCGATGTCGCCGCCGTAGAGCTGATCGGTGATGGTGCGATCCTCGGGTCGGTTGAGCGGTACGTTGGTATCCAGCAGGTAGAGCGGCACGCGCCCGACGTCGGCGCGCCAGATCTGGGCGTAGACCAGCCGGCCGGGGAACTCCAACTCGACCATCCGCGGCTCGCAGCCGTCACGCCGCTCCAGCGTAATCGGCAGGTTGTGGAAGTCGTTGTCGACGTACTTCTCCTGCTGCCAGCCGGCCTCGTTGAGATACTGGTGGAAGTACCCCTGCTGGTAGAGGAGCCCGACCGCGACCAGCGGCAGCCCGAGATCGCTGGCCGATTTGAGATGGTCGCCGGCCAGCACGCCGAGGCCGCCGGCAAAGATCGAGAGGCATTCGGTGACGCCGAACTCGGCCGAGAAGTAGGCGATCTGAGGCCGGTCGCCGGCCGCGCGCTCGCGCCCGTACCAGGTCGCGGCGCCTGCCAGGTACTCCCGCAGGTCGTGAGCGACGCGGTCGAGGTGCGCGCGGAAGCTATCGTCGGCGGCCGCCGCCTCCAGTTGCGCCTGGTCGAGCCGCCCCAGCAGCTTGACCGGGTTGTGCCCGGTCGCCTCCCACAGATCGCTGTCGAGGCGGCGGAAGAGTGCCAGGGCGTCCGGGTTCCAGGCCCAGTGCAGGTTGAAGGCGACGGCGCGCAGCGGTTCCAGATCGACGGGCAGCGCCGGGATCACGGAGAAGGTACGAATCGGTTTCACGCTGTCGTTCACATTCCAGACGCGGCCGGCCCGCAACCGGCGAGCCGCGCTCGTTCGCTATGTCAAGTTATCGCACCGTATGCCCTACTCTCCAAAAAGGATACCAACTCTGGCGACCGCTCGCGCCGCCGAGACGAGGGCTGCCGGCAGCCAGGAAGTCACGACTCCTGCGCGGCACGCGCACGAATCCTGCGCGTTCAACGAGGCCGTGGCAGAATGGCGCGAGCACGGCAGTGCGCGAGCGGAACGAGCACAGGGAGCGAGCGATGGCGACTGACGTAGCCGATATCTTCAAGGCTTACGACATCCGCGGCGTCTACCCCGAAGAGATCAACCCCGAGATCGCCTACCGCATCGGCCGGGCGCTGGTGCTGGCGCTGGAGGCGCGCGAAGTCGCCGTCGGACGCGACATGCGCGTCTCCTCGCCGGCCCTGGCCAGCGCCATCATCGACGGCATCCTCGACCAGGGCGCCGACGTGACCGACATCGGGCTGGTCAGCACCGACAGCCTCTACTTCGCGGTCGGCTTCTACGGCTACGATGCCGGGGTGATGGTCACCGCATCGCACAACCCGGCCGAGTACAACGGCTTCAAGCTCTGCCGCGAGGAGGCCCGCCCGGTCAGCATCGACACCGGGCTGGACAAGATCCGCGACCTCGTGCAGCGGGACAGGTTCCCCGAGCCGCGCTCCCACGGCACCCTGCAGCAGCGTGAGATCATCCCCGCCTTCGCTCAGCACGTGCTGTCCATGATCGACCGGGCGGCCATTCGGCCGATGAAGATCGTGGTCGACGCCGGCAACGGCATGGCCGGCAAAATTGTCCCCGCCGTCTTGGGCCAGTTGCCGGTCGAGGTGGTGCCCCTCTTCTTCGAGCTGGACGGACGCTTTCCAAACCATCCGGCCAACCCGATCGAGCCGGAAAACGTCGCGGACTTGCGCCGCGCGATCCTGGCCAAGCAAGCTGACTTCGGCATCGCCTTCGACGGCGACGCCGATCGCATGTTCATCCTCGACGGCCAGGGCCGCTTCGTCGGCGGTGACATGATCACCGCGCTGGTGGCAACCGCGTTGCTGCGCAAGCACCCCGGCGCCGCGGTGGTCTACAACCTGATCTGCTCCCGCGCCGTGCCTGAGACGATCAAACGCGAGGGCGGGCTGGCGATCCGCGCGCGCGTCGGCCACTCCTTCATCAAGGCCGTCATGCGCGACAACGACGCCATCTTCGGCGGCGAGCACTCCGGCCACTTCTACTTCCGCGAGAACTGGTACGCCGACTCCGGCATCATCGCCGCGGTCTCGGTGATCGAGCTCCTCTCGCGCGAGGGCATCAGCATCGCCGAGGCGATCCAGCCGATCGACCGCTACGTGCGCTCGGGCGAGATCAATAGCGAGGTGCGAGACCAGCAGGCGGTGATGCGCGAGCTGGAACGGCATTTCGCCGACGCGCGGCTCGATTTCCTCGACGGCATCACGATTGAGTACCCCAACTGGTGGTGCAACGTGCGCGGCTCGAACACCCAGCCGCTCTTGCGCCTCAACGTCGAGGCCGACAACGAGCAGATCCTCGAGGAGAAGACGCGCGAAGTACTCTCGATCATCCGGGGCGAGAGTCAAGAGTGAACCTGGCGCGCCCGATCACGATCGTCAAGCTGCGCGCCGATGGCAGCGAGACTACGCGCTACCCCGGCGAACTGCTGGCGGATGTCGCCGGCTGGTGGCTCGCCCGCGCTCAGTGGGACCATCGACGGCTCGACCTGGACTACCTCGTCTTTGACCCCGGTGACCCCTTTTTGGAATACTTTGCCCGCGATGAGCTGGTCAATGTCTTCGCCGTTCACGCCGCCTCCGGCCACCTCAAGGGCTGGTACTGCAACGTGGCCCACAACTGGCTCGACGGCGATACGCTCTACTGGCGTGACCTCTACCTCGACCTGATCGTCTATCCGGACGGCCGCCAGTTGGTTCTCGACGAGGACGAGTTGGCCGCCTCGGGGCTGGCCGAGCGCGACCCCGCGCTCCACCAGCGGGTTGTCGACGCGCTGAGCTGGCTCCAGCGCGCGGCCGAGGCGCACGCCTATCCGTTTTCCGACATCGCTCTGTAGGGGCAGACTTCCGTGTCTGCCGTCGCACCCCAGGGCCAATGCCGGGGCAACGAGGGGGGAGCCGTGATCGAGCTGAGCCGCGCGGAGGCGCGGGCGCTGGCGGTAATGGCCCAGCAACTCGACCAGCCGCGCCGCCAACCGGCCACGAAGCAAGACGTGGCTGAGCTGATCCGCCGGCTCGGCTGCGTGCAGATCGACACCATCGCGGTGGTGGCGCGCAGCCAGTATCTCGTCCTCTGGAGCCGGCTGGGCCACTACGACCCGGCCTGGCTCGACGAGCTGCACTACCCCGACCGCCAACTCTTCGAGTATTGGGCGCACGCGGCCTCGATCATCCCGCTGGAGCTCTACCCCTACTTTCGCAGCCGCATGCTGGGGTATGCCGAGCGCGCGCGCAACTTTCACGCGGACTGGAGCCAGGAGAACGACGAGGTCTTCGAGCACATCCGCGAGCGGATCCGCCGGCAGGGCGCGATCAGCTCGAGCGATTTCGACAAGCCGGCCGGGGCCGGCCCGGTCGAGCCCTGGAGCTGGTACGGCGGCAAGCCGACCAACCGCGCGCTCGAAATCCTCTGGTCGACCGGTGAGCTGGGCATCCTGCGCCGGGTCAACTTCCAGCGCCACTACCACTTCGCCGACCACCTCTACCCTGAGCACCACCAGGCCGAGCTACCCAGCCAGGAGCAGGAGCAACGCGCGCTGGCGCTGACGGCCGCACAGGCCATGGGCGTCGTCGCGCCGCGCTGGCTCAACGACTACTTCCGCACCCGCTGGGGCGTGCGCGGCTACGGCGGCCCCAAGCCGGAGGAGTTGCTGTCCGGGCTCGCCGACGCGGGCGAGTTGATCCCGGTCGAGGTCGAAGCGATCGGCGGCGCCTACGTGGCGCGGGCCAACCAGCCGTTGCTGGAGGCCGTCGGGCGCGGCGCCCGGCCCACGCGCACGACGCTCCTCTCGCCCTTCGACAACCTGATCTGGGACCGGGCGCGCATCGAGGAGCTGTTCGACTTCGAGTACCGCCTGGAGTGCTACACGCCGGCGCCCAAGCGCAAGTACGGCTACTACACCATGCCGATCCTGCATCGGGGCGAGCTGGTCGGCCGGCTGGAGCCGAAGGTGGACCGGCGCACGCGCGTCTTCTCGGTGCGCTCGCTCCACCTGGAGCCGGGCGTGGCGCTCGACGAGCCGCTGGCCAGCGCGCTCGACGCCGTGCTGGCCGAGTTCGCCTCCTTCAACGGCGCGGAGTCGGTCGATCTCGCAGGGGCGCCTCGGTTGGCGGAGATGGTCGCGACTAGCGGAAACGGTAGGTGATACGGCCGCGTTCGAGGTCGTAGGGGGATAGCTCGACCCGCACGCGGTCGCCGGGGAGAATGCGGATGAAGTTCTTGCGCATCTTGCCGGAGGCATGCGCCAGGACCTTGTGGCCGTTCTCCAGCTCGACGGTGAACATCGCGTTGGGCAGCGCGTCGACGACCGCGCCCTCCGCCTGAATCATGTCGCTCCTGGCCATATGGTGTGCGTTCCTTTCGTAAACCTGTTTTCGTCGCCCGCGGCCGCCACCGTGCTCGGTGGCAGCGCGCGAGACGGGACCGGCGAGTCAAACTGGCGCAAGTGCCGGGCCGTTGTCACGCGTAGCAGCACCCGCTAGACTCGTCGGAGTCCACCGTTAATTCTACGCTATGGAGGCCAATCGCGATGGGCCGGCAGGCGGGTTCCACGGACGAGCATGGCCCCACGGGCGGCGGGCCGGACTGGTTGAGCATCGAGGCCGCCTGCCGCATCCTGGGCGTCGATCAATCGACCCTGCGGCGCTGGAGCGACGAGGGCAAGGTGCCGGTCTTCCGCACCCCCGGCGGCCACCGGCGCTACCGCGAGGAGGACCTGCTCGCGCTGCAGCGCGGCGAGCCGCGCGGCCGCCGGCGCATGAGCCGCCAGGTGCTGACCGATCTCTCGCTCTCGGGTTATGAGGCCGACTACCTGCGCCAGGCGCACACGCGCCGCTGGTTCCGCGCCTACAACGCGGAGCAGCTCGCGGAACTGCGCGCCAGCGGCCGCCATCTGGTCGATCTGGCCGTGCGCTCGATCAGCGGCCGCGGCGACCGCCAGCACCTGCTCGACGAGGGCCGCACGCTCGGCCGGCGCTACGGCGCGCTGGCGGCCGACGCCGGGCTGAGCGCCGAGGAGGCGGTCGAAGCGTTTCTCTTCTTCCGCTATCCGGTCCTCCAGGCGGTGACGCGCTTCATCGAGGAGGAGAATCTCCCGGCCCGCCGCGCCGCCAAAACCTTCGTCGAGATCAGCCAGTTCCTGGATCAGGTCCTGCTCGCCACCATCGCCGCCCACGACGGCCTGGCGAACTGAGGACAGCGGACAGGACAGACAATCCGGGCGCCTGGGCGACGTAGTTGGCAAACCACACCGCATCCACCGCAGAGGCGCAATCAGCGCCCGAATTGCCAGCGTGTGGCGCCGAATGGCTCGGCGGTCGCGACGCCGACAACCGTGTGAAAGGTGAAACGGAAGACGTGCCAGGGTGGCGGCCCCGCGCTCGGCGCGCTGTACGGGGCGGTCAGGGCATCGCCGGCGACCTCAGAGGGCCAGCCCCCGTCGCGGTAGATCTCGGCGACTCGTTCCAGCGTGGCCACGTCGCTCACCTGCTCGGCGGTTCCTTGCAGGGTGAGATCGATCCCCGCCAGCTTGACGGCGATCGTGCAGGCCGGGTTCGCTGCCAGGTTGCGGGCCTTACGCGCGGCGAGGTTGCTGGTGAAGTAGAGATCGCCGTCAATCCAGGCTGCCCCGACCCCAGCGACGTGCGGCTGGCAGTCGGGGCTGACCGTGCCGAGGAAGTGGGTTATGTCGGAGCCGCTTGAACCTTTCGCGAGTTCATCGTGCGCCCGGCTCCACGGCAGGGCACGGGAGCCGTAGCGGTCGAGATTCGTCGTCCTGGCCGGTGTGCGGTCGGTCATCGTGTTGTCTCCTATTGCTCCGTGATCGCGGCGAAGCCTACCCCCGCCGCTACCATCTGGTCGATCGCCGTGGGTCGAAATCGACAAGCTCGGGAAACGTTCTTTCGAACGCAGAGAGCACAAGAATCACTTTCCGGCAGGCGGTGGCGTCGTCGTCGTTTCGGCGCAGCTTCGCAGCCTGCACGGACGGACCGAGTCCGGGGAGCGCGAACCAGTGCTCGGCACGAACGGAGCGCAAGGCGGGATCGCCGGTGTCGCCATCAACGCCGCCCACGACGACTTGGCACGGCAGCGCCGGGGGCGGCGTCTGCTTACCGAGCGGGCTGCCAGGCGCGTGGAGCACGGATCCCTCCACTTCGGTCGGGATGACAGGGTGAATGCGGGGCGGACGACAACGACCACCGTTATCGTACGCCCCAATCACTCCCTGTCATCCCGAGCGCAGTCGAGGGATCCGTCCCCACGCGGCAACCAGGTTAGTCGGTCGGCGCCGTCCGCCCGTCAGCGCACCTTGCCGCGTGCGACCACCGGCCAGCAGGCCACTACCTCGCCGTCGCGCACCACGAACATCTCGTCCTGCAGGTTCACCGTCGGGCAGACGTGGTTGGGGATGATCTCCAGCGTGTCGCCGACTTGCAGGTCGCACGCACCCTCGGGCAGCTCGATCACCCCGTGCTCCTCCGAGAGGCGCACGATGGTGGCGTCCGGGATCTCAACCACGTAGCCGTGGCCCGGCCGGCCCGGCGAGGGGTCCATCGCCAGCGTCTTCGAGCCGGCGTCGACCACGGCGCGATCCGGCTCCGGGCGGCTAATCACCGTCGTCAGAATGCGCAGCGCGCAGCGCTCGGGGCCGATCCGGCCCAGGCGGAAGGCGCTGTTGTCGTTGAAGACGTAAGTGCCGGGGCGCATTTCGGTGATGCCCTCGACGCCGGTGGTGGCGAAGGCGGCCGGCGTTGAGCCGACGCTGACGACATCGACCGGGATGTTGTGCTCGCGCAGCAGCTCCGCTGTCTCCACCAGCTCCTCGCCGGCCTGCCGGGCGATCTCGGCCAGCTCGTCGCCGTTCTGAGCGCGCGCAACATGCCCCTCGTGCGTGAAGATGCCGCGCAGATTCAGGCCCGGCATGGCCTTGACCTCGCGCGCCAGATCAAGCACCTCCTCGCCGGGCCGCAGCCCGGCGCGGTTGAGCCCGGTGTTGACCTCGATCAGCACGTCGAGCTGCTTACCCGCCTGCCGCATCGCGTCGGAGAGCCGCCGCGCCGACTCGACGCCGTCCACCCCAACGGTGACGCGCGCCCGCTCCATCAGGCTCAGCAGGCGGGCGATCTTCCGCGGCCCCACCACCTGATAGGCCAGCAGCACGTCGTCGAGCGCGCCGGCATCGACCAGCGCCTCGGCCTCGCCGATCTTGGCGCAGGTGCCGCCGATCGCGCCGGCTTCCACCTGCATGCGCGCGATCTCGGCCGTCTTGTGCGTCTTCTGGTGCGGGCGCAGGCTGATGCCGTGCGCGCGGGCGTAGTCGGCCATCTCGGCGACGTTCTGCTCCAGAATCTCCTGGTGCACCACCAGACAGGGCGTATCCAGCGTTTCCCGGTAGCTCATCGCGCTTCTCCCCTCTCCGGCCTAGACCGGCCACTTCTTGCCGCTGGTGTCGATCCAGCGGCCCAACTCCGGGCTCTTCATCGCGCCGTCGACGATCTCCTGCACGCGCATTCCGTCCGCGAAGGTCGGCGCCCGCTCCACCCCTTGCTCCCGCGCCCCTCCTTCGACGATGCTCCGCACCCAGTCTTGCGCTAGCCGCGCGAATGGCCCGACGCGCGGGTCGGGCGCCTGCTGCACCGCCTGGGCCGGCTCGTCCGGCAGCGGGATCTCGGCCAGCACCGGCTCGTCGCGCCGCGCGCCATAGAGCTTGCCGTCGCGCAGGGTCAGCATGCCGGTCGTGCCCACGGCGGTCATCTCCTCCTTGTCGCCCAGCGGCACGCTGGCCGACGCGTGGATTGAGCCAACGGCCCCGCCGGCGAATTGCACGATCATGGCGAAGTTGGCCTGGGGTTGGCTGGCGGCCACGTCGCCCGGGGCAGGCGCCGCCGCGGAGCCGGCCACGCCGTGGACCTCACCGAACCACCAGCGCAGCAGATCGACA
>DASSHC010000327.1:0-3347 GCA_035693105.1 Thermomicrobiaceae bacterium
GCAGGCTGCCATCGCAACATCCGTGCGCGCTTCTCCGGCTCCCGGCGGCCTTAGGCGCCGATGACCGCCCCGGCCAGCGAGAGCGCGGCCAGGATCTGCAGGATGGCGATCAGCTTGTGGGTGCGCGGCACCGTGCCCAGCAGTGCCGGGTTGCCGCGCAGCCGCCCGATGCCGTCGAGCAGCGCGATGGCGACCAAGACACCGCCGGCGACTGTGCGCACGACCTCGCCGGTGTGGCCGATGATCAACTGGCCGGCGATCCCCACCACGGTGGCGACCAGCGCCAGCAGCGCCCAGTTGCGGAAGGAGCGGCTCCACCAGCGCTCGCGGTGCCAGTGGGTGAGCTGCTGGTCGCGCGCCTCGCGGATCACCCCGGTGGCAATCAGGCCGAAGATGAAGCCGCTGACGTGGGCGAAGAAGGCCACGCCGCTCTCGCCGGCGCTTGGCGAGACCGCGAGGACCGAGACGAGCGACTCGATGACCTGGAGCACGAACCAGAAGCCGATCACGATCACCGCGGCCACGCCGCCGAGCGTGATGAAGGGGCCGAAGGTGAGTACCGTGCGCACGATGGCGCGCGGGTAGAGGAGGAGGTAGCCGCCGAGCACCCCGGCGATGGCGCCGCTGGCGCCGATGAGCGGTTGGCCGGTATGCGAGAAGGCGACCGCGAACCCGATGTTGCCCACGATCCCGGCGAGCAGGTAGAAGATCAGGTAGGTGACATGGCCGAGCTGATCCTCCACATTGTCGCCGAAGACCCAGAGGTAGAGCAGGTTGCCGCCGATGTGCAGCAGCCCGGCGTGGATGAAGAGCGCGGTGACGATCGTGAGCAGCCCGGCCCCCGCCCAGAAGTCGGCGGGGATGAAGCCCCAGCGCAGGATGAAGCGCTCGGCGCCCGCCTGCCCCAGCTCCAGCTCGTAGATGAAGACGATGACGTTGAGCGCGATCAAGACGACGTTGACGATCGGGAACGCGCGCCTGGTGACCTCCGGCTCGTCGGCATAGGGGAGCATCGACACCTCCTGCGGTCGGATGGCGATCGGGCGAGCGAACGGCTCTAGCCCGCGCCGGTGCCGCCCGAGCCACCGCCGATTGTCAGGGCAGCGCCCACGCGTGGCAACCGCCGGCATGGAGGCGATGCAAAGCCCGATATTCGGTTTCCTGCCACGGTGCTATACTCGCCCTCATTCTTCACCGCGCGCAGCTTCGCCAGACGGTTCCATCCTGGATGAGGGGAGCCATGACCGCCGACCACGCGAGCCCCTACCTCTTCGTCAGCTACGCCAGCCGCGATCGCGAGCGGGTGCTGCCGGTCGTTGAACGCCTGGAAGCGGCGGGGGTCACGACCTGGGTGGATCGCGAGGGCATCCACGGCGGGGCCAACTACGCCCTGGAGATCGCCGAGGCCATCGAGCACGCCGAGGCGCTCCTCTTGATGTGCTCAGACGCGTCCCTGGCGTCTCGCAACGTCAAGCAGGAGCTGGCGCTGGCCTGGCGCTTCGAGAAACCCTACCTGCCGTTGCTCCTTGATCCGGTCGAGATTCCCAAGGACGTCGCCTACTGGCTGGAGGGCGCGCAGTGGATCGAGTTGCTGGAGCGCTCGGAGCACGAGTGGTTGGCGGACGTGGCGCTCGCGCTGGCGCCGCTCGGAATCACCTTGCAGCGCCCGCCAGCGACCGTCTCGGCCGAGCGTCGTGAGCGCCCGCTGCTGGTCGGACGCGAGCGCGAGCAAGGCAGCCTTCGCCAGCAGCTCGACCAGATGCTCGGCGGCCACGGTGGGGTGGTGCTGGTCGGCGGGGAAGTGGGGATCGGGAAATCCACGCTGGTAGAGGACCTGAGCGTGCAGGCCGAGGAAGCGGGAGCCCTGGTTCTCTGGGGCCACGCCTACGACCTTTCCGTCACACCGCCCTATGGCCCCTGGCTGGAGATCTTCCGCGCCTATCAACCGCTCTCACAGGGCTTGCCGCCGGTCCCCGCCTTCGTCGGCGACGCGGACGAGCTCGCTCACGTCGGCTCCCAGGAGAGCCTCTTCGCCGCCATGCGGGACTTCTTCACCGCGCTGGCGGCCCAGCGTCCCCTCGTGCTCGTCCTCGACGACCTGCACTGGGCCGATCAGGCTTCCCTCGACTTCTTTCGCGTGCTGGCCCGGCAGGCCGCCGACCAGCGCAGCTTCCTGATCGCGACCTATCGCTCCGACGAGCTGGGCCATCGTCATCCCCTCGCCCCGTTGCTGCCGCTGCTGGTCCGGGAGTCCGGCGCCGTGCGGCTGGACGTCCGCTCGCTGGACGCGACGGATTACCGGGCACTGATCCAGAGCCGCTACGCGCTGAGGGCCGACGACCAAACGCGGCTGGAGCGCTATCTGATGAGGCGCGCGGAGGGGAATCCGCTCTACGCGGGCGAGGTGCTGCGCACGCTGGAGGAGGAGGGGGTGCTCGTCGCGCGCGACGGCGCGTGGCGCCTTGGCGACCTGGCGCAGGCGCGGGTGCCGACGCTCCTGCGCCAGGTGATCGAGGGACGGGTGGGGCGCTTTGACGAGGAGCACCGGCTGCTCCTGGCCATCGCGGCGGTGGTCGGCCAAACGGTGCCGCTGGATGTCTGGGCCGAGGCGGGCGAGGTCGATGAGGACGCGGTACTCGATCTGGCCGAGCGGGCGGAAGAGGCTCGGCTGCTGGAGGGAACGCCGGAGGGCACGGGCGTGCAGTTTCGTCACGCGCTGATCCGGGAGACGCTCTACGAGGGCATCCCCACGATCCGGCGACGGCGGCTGCACCGGCGGGTGGGCGAGATCCTCGCGGCAAGACCGACGCCCGATCCGGATGTGGTGGCCGATCACTTCATCCGGGCGGCGGACCCCCGCGCGGCCGATTGGCTGGTGAAAGCCGGGGAGCGGGCGGAGCAGGCCTACGACTGGCAGGCCGCGGTCAAGCGGCTCGAGCAGGCGATCGGCATCCTGGAGGGCAATGCCCAGCGACGGGGGGAGGTCGCCCGTCTCCTCTATCAGATGGGCAATCTCGATCGCTATGGTGACCCCGGCCGCAGCGTATCCTACCTCGACCGAGCAGAGCGGTTGGCGCGCGAGAGCGGTGACGAGGGTCTCGCACTGATGGCCGAATTTAGCCGGGCGTTCAAGCGCTGCTATCTCGGTGACGTGCGCGGCGGTCTGGACGACGCGGCGCGGGTACTCCAGCGCATCGACCTGGCGCACCAGGCTCCTGAACCGGTGCCGGACGCGATTGCCCGCTTCGAAGCGACCCGCGGCATCGACGGTATCTGGGGAGTCTACGCTCAGTGGCTGGCGCAGATCGGCCGCATCGCCGAGGCCCTGCGCTGTATCGACGAGCACG
>DASSHC010000328.1:0-5516 GCA_035693105.1 Thermomicrobiaceae bacterium
GGCTGGTCCCGGCTCTTCGGCACGGAAATTGCCACCTGCCAGGGCGCGCGGGAGACGGCTGACTGGCGGGCAACGCGGGGTCGTTTAGGGGTAGACAAAACGACTAAAAAGGGAGAGAATAGAGCCAGTCGAGCGGCGCCCAGCGTCTCCCGGCGGTATCAGTATCGATTTCAAGACTCATCTCCTCCTCACGTGCGAGGCAGCCGTCCACCAGCGGCTGCCTCGTGCGCTTTCCGGCAGCCCGCCCGGTCGCAGGCTACAATAGATGCCTGGACGGGCTGGCACCTCCGCTGCGACAGCCAACGCACCACGCAGTGGTCAGAGCGAAGGCGCACGCCGGGCGCCGTCCAGCCGTATGAGGAAGGTGCATCGTGAGAGAAGACGGCAGGCGGCCGAACCCGGGCCAACAGCCACCGCAGCCGACCCGATCGCGCTTCCCGACCTGGATTCTCTGGGTCGTGCTGATCGGGCTCGCGCTCTACAACATCTACGTCTATGCCTGGCCGAGCAGCGCCGCGCGCATCACCGTGCCCTACTCGGTGCTGGTCAGCCAGGTACAGAGCGACAACGTCCAGAAGGTAACCATCAAGGGGCAGTCGGTCAGCGGCGACTTCAAGCAGGAGATCCAACTGGTCAATGGCCAGGTACTCGGCCCCAATGAACCGCTGCCGAGCGGCGCGACGGAGAAGGACGTCAGCAAGGGCGACAAGTTCCAGAGTACGATTCCGGAGAACACGCAGGACCAGTTCACGACGCTCCTGCAGCAGCACAACGTGCTGATCAACGTGGAGGAGAACACCGGCTCGATCCTGCCGACGCTGCTCACGCTCGGCCTGCCGCTCCTCCTCTTCATCGGCTTGATGATCTACCTGGGACGCAACGTCTCGCGTGGGCAGCAGAACGTCTTCAGCTTCGGGCGCAGCAAGGCGCGCATGTACGACGCCGAACGCCCGCGCGTGACCTTCGCCGACGTGGCCGGCGAGGAGGAGTCCAAGGCCGAGCTTTCCGAAGTCGTCGACTTCCTGCGCAACCCCGGCAAATACCACAGTATCGGCGCGCGGCTGCCGCGCGGCATCCTGCTGGTCGGCCCGCCGGGCACCGGCAAGACGCTGCTGGCGCGCGCCGTGGCCGGCGAGGCCGGGGTGCCCTTCTTCAGCGTCAGCGCCTCGGAGTTCGTCGAGATGTTCGTCGGCGTCGGCGCCAGCCGTGTGCGCGACCTCTTCGAGAAGGCCAAGGCTGCCTCGCCCTCGATCATCTTCGTCGATGAGCTGGACGCGGTCGGGCGCCAGCGCTTCGCCGGCGTCGGCGGCGGCAACGACGAGCGCGAGCAGACGCTGAACCAGCTCCTGGTCGAGATGGACGGCTTCGACGCCAACCACGACGTGATCGTGATCGCGGCCACCAACCGCCCTGATGTGCTCGACCCGGCGCTCTTGCGCCCCGGCCGCTTCGACCGCCAGGTCACGGTCGGCCTGCCCGACCGCCGCGGCCGCGAGGCGATCCTGAAGATCCACTCCCGCGGCATCCCGATCTCGCGCGAGGTCGAGCTGGGCGGGATCGCGGCGGCCACCCCCGGCTTCTCGGGCGCCGACCTGGCCAACCTGGTCAACGAGGCGGCGCTGATGGCGGCGCGCAAGAACAAGAAAGTGGTCGAGCAGATCGACTTCGACGAGGCGATCGACAAGATCGTGCTCGGCACCGAGCGCTCGCTCTTGATGAGCGAGCACGACAAGCAGGTAGTCGCCTACCACGAGGCCGGGCACGCCATCGTGGCCTACTTCTCGCCCGGCGCCGACCCGCTGCGCAAGGTCAGCATCGTGCCGCGCGGCCGGGCGCTGGGCGTCACGGTGCAGTCGCCGGCCGAGGACCGCTTCAACTACAGCCGCCACTACCTGCTGGGACGGCTGGCGGTGATGATGGGCGGCCGGGTGGCCGAGCAGTTGGTCTTCAACGAGATGACGACCGGCGCCCAGAACGACCTGAAGGAAGCCACCGAGCTGGCGCGGCGCATGGTCGGGCTCTGGGGCATGAGCGAGGAGGTCGGCCCGATCTACCTCGGCACCGGCGAGCAGCACGTCTTCCTGGGACGCGAGATGGGCCAGGAGCGCAACATCAGCGACGACCTGCTCGATCGCGCCGACTCGGCCACCTACAAGCTGGTCGAGGGAGCCATGCAGGAGGCCGAGCGCATCCTCGGCGAGCAGCGGCACAAGCTCGACGAGCTGGCCGCCGTGCTGATCACGGATGAGACGATCGGCCAGGAGCGGATCGCCCAGTTGCTCGGCGTGCCGCCGGTCCCGGCGGCCGCGCCGCTGGCGGCCGGCGACGGCGCCGATGACTGATCCCGAGGTCGCGAGCGAGCCGGCGCGGCGGTCGAGTGACCGTCGCGCCGCGCTGTCCCGGGCAGGGGACGCGGAGCCGGCGGGCTACAGCGCCTGGTTCGTGCTGATCGCCGCCATCTTCGTCACGACGCTCATCACCTCGAACATCATCGCGGTCAAGCTGGTGGACGTGGCCGGGCTGGTGGTGCCGGCGGCCACGGTCACCATCTTCCCGCTCAGCTACCTGCTCGGCGACGTGCTGACCGAGGTCTACGGTTTCAACCGGGCGCGCCAGATCATCTGGCTCGGCTTCCTCTGCAACTTCATGGCGGTGGCGGCGATCTATGCCACCCAGCTCCTGCCGGCGCCCGGCTTCTGGGACGCCCAGGCGGCCTACGAGCGCATCCTCGGCTTCGCGCCGCGCCTGCTGGCCGGCTCCTTCGCCGCCTATCTGGTGGGCGAGTTCGCCAACGCCTACGTGCTGGCGCGCATGAAGGTGCTGACCAACGGGCGCTGGCTCTGGAGCCGCACCATCAGCTCGACGCTGGTTGGCGAGGGGATCGACTCGCTGGTCTTCATCGGCATCGCCTTCGCCGGCACGATCACCGGGCACGAGCTGCTGCGCACCATGCTGACCGCCTGGCTCTTCAAGAGCGGCTACGAGATCCTGGCGACGCCGCTGACCTACCTGGTGGTCAACTTCCTCAAGCGCACCGAGGGGGTGGACGTCTTCGATCGCCAGACCGACTTCTCGCCGGTGCGCTTTAGCTGAGGCGCGGGCGGGCCTTCATCCCCAGCCCTTCTCGTACGGAGCCGCGCGGAGACGTGCGCGGGGGAAGGGAGCGCAAGGGAGGCTTCGCTGCGGCAGGCGAAGTGCGGTTGGGTGCATGGTAGAATGCGGTGCGCTCGGGGGAGCGATTTTCGGCTGCGTGGCGTTCCGGATAGTGACGCCAGGAGAGAGTGATCGGGCATGGGACTCGGAGCGGCGATATCCAAGCGGATAGCCTTCGTCTTTCCCGGTCAGGGGAGCCAGTACGTCGGCATGGGTCGCGGCCTCTACGAGGCCTCGGCCGCGGCGCGGCGCATTTTCCAGCAGGCGGATGAGATCCTCGGTTTCTCGCTCTCCTCGCTCTGCTTCGACGGTCCGGCCGAGGAGCTGGACGACACGATCAACGCCCAGCCGGCGATCCTGACCGTCAGCCTGGCCTACCTTGAAGCGCTGCGCGAGCGCTGGCACGCCCTGGGGGAGAGCGTCGCGCCGGTCTACGTGGCCGGGCACAGCCTGGGCGAGTTCACCGCGCTGGTGGCGGCCGGGGCGATCGACTTCGGCGACGCGCTGCGCCTGGTGCGCGAGCGCGGGCGCCTGATGAAGGAGAGCGGCGACCTGCGGCCGGGGGGGATGGCGGCCGTGATCGGGCTCGAGCGCGAGGTGCTGGAGGCGGTCTGCGTCGAGGCCGCCGCGAGCGGCATCGTGGTGCTGGCCAACGACAATTGCCCCGGCCAGTCGGTCATCTCGGGCGACCTGGGCGCGCTGGAGCGCGCTATGGAGCTGGCGCGCCTGCGCGGGGCGCGCAAGGCGGTGCGGCTCGGCATCTCGATCGCCTCGCACTCACCGCTGATGGAGCGCGCCGGGCAGCAGTTCAACGATCTGGTCGGGCGCATTCACCTGCGCGATCCCCAGGTGCCGGTGATCGCCAACATCAGCGGCCAGGTGCTGACCACCGCCGACGACATCCGCCGCGAGATCGCGCATCATGTGGTGCGGCCGGTGCAGTGGACCGGCTCGGTGCGCGAGATGCTCAACGACGGGGTGGGCACCTTCCTGGAGATCGGCCCCGGCAACGTGCTCGGCGGGTTGATCAAGCGCATCACCAGCGATGTCGAGATCGTGTCGGCCAAAGACTATGGGCTCGGCGCCTGAGACCGCGAGCCAACGCGAACGCATCAACGCATAGAGGAGGAACCGTGGACCGTGTGGTCGTAACCGGGGTGGGGGCCGTTACGCCGATCGGCAACGACGCGCAGACGTTTTGGAAGAACCTGTTGGCCGGCGTCTCCGGCGTCGACCGGATCACCGCCTTCGATCCCTCCAATCTCGAGGTCCGGATCGCGGCCGAGGTCAAGGACTTCGACCCCAGGCAGTTCATCGACTTCAAGGAAGCGCGCCGCATGGACCGCTTCTCGCAGTTCGCGGTGGTGGCGACGGGCGAGGCCCTACGCGACGCCCGGCTGGAGATCACGCCGGAGGACAGCGAGCGCGTCGGGGTGATGATCAACACCGGCGGCGGCGGCATTCCGGCGCTGACGCGTGAGGTGCTGAACCACCACACCAAGGGCCCGCGCCGGGTCAGCCCCTTCTTCATCCCGATGTTCGCGCCGAACATGGCCGCCTGCCAGGTCTCGATCGCCTACGACATCCACGGGCCGGTGATGGCCTCGGTGGCGGCCTGCGCCGCCGGCACCCAGGCCTTCGTCGACGCGCTGCGCATGCTGCGGCTGGGCGAGGTCGATGTGATCATCGCCGGCGGCACCGAGGCGGGGATGGACCCGGTCTCGGTGGCGGCCTTCGGCAACATGGGCGCGCTCTCCAAGCGCAACGACGATCCCCAGCACGCCAGCCGCCCCTTCGACCGCGACCGCGACGGCTTCGTCTTCGGCGAGGGCTGCGGCGTGCTGATCCTGGAGCGGGAGGCGCACGCGCGGGAGCGCGGCGCGCGCATCTACTGCGAGCTGGCCGGCGGCGCGGTGACCGCCGACGCCTTCCACATCAGCGCGCCCAAGCCAGGCGGCGAGAACCAGGCGCGGGCGATGCAACTCGCACTGGCCAGCGCGCACATCCAGCCCGAGGACGTCGACTACATCTGCGCCCACGGCACCAGCACCCCGCTCAACGACGGCATCGAGACGGCGGCCATCAAGCAGGTCTTCGGCCCGCACGCCTACGAGTTGGCGGTCAGCTCGCCCAAGAGCATGATCGGCCACTTGGTCGGCGCGGCCGGCGCCATCTCCGGCGTCATCTGCGCGCTGACCATCTGCCACAACCTGGTGGCCCCGACGATCAACCTGGAGAACCCCGACGAGGGCTGCGACCTCGACTACGTGCCGCACAAGGCGCGGCACATGCAGGTCGACATCGCCCTGGCCAACGCCTTCGGCTTCGGCGGCCAGAACGCCGTCGCCGTGTTCCGAAGGTAC
>DASSHC010000329.1:0-8372 GCA_035693105.1 Thermomicrobiaceae bacterium
GCAGCCGTCCCCCTTCGGTGGCGAACAGGATGTTCCCCAGCACCGGCAAGGTCGATTTCCTGGCCACGGCGCGGGAGACATGTCCCAGTGCTCGTTGTAAGTCCGCTTGCTGGCACGTGACCCGCACGCTTCCACCCCTCTTCATTCCAAGTGTCCGTACACATTCTCGTGCCCGGATTATAGCATACCCCGCGGCGCGTCCCGCGCACCCCGCCGGCGCCGAATCGCGCTTCAGGTGATTGACAACACGACACGTTCTGCTACAATTAGAACAGATGTTCGGAAACGGGCGAGCAAGCAAGGAGATGGGAATGATGAGCGAGAGCACGACCTTCGAGCCCGGCAAGTACATCACTAAGGTCGGCAACGGCGACTACCTCGAGGTCAAGTGGCGGCTGGTCTGGTTCCGCAGCGAGCATCCGGACGGCGTCATCGAGACCGAGATGGTCAGCCACGACGGCAACCTGGCGGTCTTCCGCGCGCTGGTGCGCGTGCCCAACGGTGGCAGCGCCACCGGCTGGGGCAGCGAGAGCGCCGACGACTTCCGCGACTACCTGGAGAAGGCCGAGACCAAGGCCCTCGGCCGTGCGCTGGCCGCGCTCGGCTACGGCACCCAATTTACCCCCGACTTCGAGTTCGGCGCCAGCGAAAGCCGCGTGGTCGACTCGCCCATCGACATCAGCCGCACGCGGGCCGTGCGGGGCGGTCTTGAGACGGCGCCGGCCGCGGCTACGCCCAAGCAGATCAAGTTCCTCTACGCCATCGCGCGCGAGGCCGGACTGAGCGACGAGGATCTCAACACCGAGTCGCAAGAGCTCTACGGCAAGCCGGTCGATGCGCTGCCCCGCCGCGACGCCTCGGCGCTGATCGAGCGCCTGCAGCAGCGGCGCGCCCAGGCATCCTAGCGAGTCTCGCAGCCGTCGAGGAGGCAGAAGATGGTCATCGCGGTCGAACCCAGCACCGAGACCCAGCGCGCCGCCCTCCAGCGGCGTCAGGCAGAGCTCTATCGCCGGCTGGAGGACGGCTACCTTCGCATCGAGCGCGCGCTGGCGCAGGGTCAGGACACCACCCGCTGGGAGGACTTCTGGCTGCGCCTCCTCGACGAGTACGAGCGCCTCTCCGACGATCTCTCCGAAGACGCGGCCTGACGAGGGGTTGGGCAGGCGTGGAGGCCTGCCCCGTCCACACCGGCAACATTCGTCTTTCCTGCAGGGGCGGTCTTCCGTGTCGGACGGAGCCGCCCTCAACCCTTCTCCGCGCGGCTTCAGGATCAGGGAAACCTGGAACGCGCCTCAGCCCATTCCCTGCTTTTCTCTCCCGCCGGTGTCTGCTACAAGGAGCACCAGTGCGGCCCGCGGTTGTGCGGCGGCCGCGAGTGGCGACGACCGGAGGAGCAGACGCCGTGACTGTCGACGCAGGCTACGAGCTGGCAGAGGCGCGCCGGGAATTGCGCGTACTGCGTGAGTGCACCTATCTGAACACCGGCACCGTCGGTGTGATGGCCGAGCCGGTGCTGGCCGAGCATCTGGAGGCCGTCACCGCCTTCGAAGCGGGCGGCCACCTTGCTCAATCCGCCGCGCGCGACGCCTACGAAAAGGCCCGCGCGGCGCTCGCGACGCTGATCGGTGCGCAGCCGGAGGAGATCGCCCTCACTCGCAACGCCACCGACGGCGTCAACCTGATCGCCGCTGGGCTGGCTCTCGACCCGGACGCGGTCGCGCTGACCACCGACCAGGAGCATCCCGCGGTCATCCTCCCCTGGGCCCTGGCCGAGCGGCGCGGCGGCGCCCAACTCCGCCTCTTTCGCATCGGCGCCACACCCGAGGAGACGCTGGAGAATTTCCGCGCGGCGCTTTCGCCCTCCGTCAAGCTGGTCGTGGTCAGCCACGTCAGTTGCGAGACCGGCGCGCGGCTGCCGGTGGCCGAGATGTGCCGCCTGGCGCGCGAGCGCGGCATCTGGACTCTGGTTGACGGCGCGCAGTCGGTGGGCCAATTCCCGGTCGATGTAGCCGAGATCGGCTGCGACTTCATGACCGGGAATGGCCACAAGTGGCTCTGCGGACCCAAGGGGACCGGCTTCCTCTTCCTGCGGCGCGGCGTCGTCGGCCAGGTCGAGCCGCGCCACGTCGGCGACGGCGCGGTGGCGCCCCACTTCAACCGCCACGCCCTGGATGGAGAGCGCGCGGAGCTCGACTTCCAGTTCGTCGAGAGCGGCCAGCGCTTCGAGTTCGGCACGCGCAACTGGCACACCTTCGCCGCCCTCCCGGCCGCGATCGACTACCTGGCCGGCCTCGGCTGGAGCGCCATCGAGCGCCACGGCGCCGGCCTCAGCGCCGAGCTGAAGCAGCGGCTGACGGACGCTCCCGGCGTGACGCTTCACTCACCGCGGGCCTGGGAGGACAGCTCGGGGCTGGTGACGTTCGCGTTCGAGGGTTGGACCGGCGAGGCGCTCAGCCAGGCGCTCTGGCAGCGCTACGCGATCATCCAGCGGCGGGTGCAGATCCCCAACGGCGTGCGCATCTCCTGCGCCTACTTCAACGACTCCAGCGACCTCGACCGCCTCTTCGCCGCGCTGGGAGAACTGCGAGCGGGGTAATGCCCAGTCCGTTGCGGCAAGCATCGTGGCGCGTGCGGCACGGATCTCTCGACTGCGCTACGGTGAAAATAGCGGCCCGCAAGCCGCCCGTTTTCCTGCCGCCGTGGCGAGCCGAGGCTCATGACGACTCGGGATGACTGGGGAAGGGATGAGCCCTTGCGGAGGAAGGCAGTCCTCCTCGTCAGCCCCCTAGTACCCCTGTCATCCCGACCGAAGTGGAGGGATCCGTGCTGGCGCGACGCCCAACCTTCAGCGGCGCGGCCGAACCCGCCCTCAGCCCTCGTAGTGGCCGCAGTCGTTGTGGACGACCAGCATCGGGCCGCCGAGCGCGTCGCTGCTGACGATCGTCAGCCCGCAATTGCGAAAGCGGAAGGCGTGGCCATCGCGCGCGGAGAGTCCGAGCGCGACCGCGGTCAGGGCCTGCAGCGAGCCGCCGTGGCCGACGATGACGACGTCTCCCGGCGGCAGCTCGGGCAGCTCCAACTCGATCCGCCGCAGGAAGCGGCGAACCCGGCGGCGCACATCCAACACGCTCTCTCCGTCCGCGGGACGCGCGCGCACGTCGTGCCGGTCGACGATCGAGCCGGCGTCGCCCTGCAGCGCGTTCCCCGAGCGAATCAATTCGCCTTGCAGCCCGCCCAGGTGCGCCTCACGCAGCTCCGGCACCGGTTCGACGGTCAGGCCGTGCGGCGCGGCGATCGCCCCCGCCGTCTGCATCGAGCGCGTCAGATCGCTGGAGTAGCAGCGCACCAGCGGCCACGCGGCGAGGCGGCGGCCGATCGCCTCCGCCTGGCGCAGGCCAAGCCCGTTCAGCGGGATATCGAGGTGACCCTGGTAGCGCCCGGCGCGGTTGTAGTCGGTCTCGCCGTGGCGCACCAGGATCAGGCGACGAGCAGGGACGCTCACCGGGCTACTTGCTGCTGATGTCGACGCTCTTGATCGACACCGGCTCGGTCGGATTCGACATCTCGCCGGTGGCGCTGGGGCCGACCGGCGTGTTGGCGATCGCCTGCACCACGTCCATCCCCTGCGACACCTTGCCGAAGATGGTGTAGTTCTTCGGCAGTTTGCCGCTGTAGTCCTGGGTCATAATGAAGAACTGGCTGCCGTTGGTGTTCGGGCCGGCGTTGGCCATCGCGACCGTTCCCGGCGTGTAATCGCCCGTCACGGGCTCATCCTGGAAGCGGTAGCCCGGGCCGCCACGGCCGGTTCCGGTCGGGTCCCCGGTCTGGATCATAAAGTCTTTGATGATGCGGTGGAAGGGCACGTTGTCGTAGAAGCCCTGCTGGGCCAGAAAGACGAAGTTGTTGACCGTGACCGGATCCTCCTTGGCGAGGAGGTCGATCACGATGTCGCCCTTGGAGGTGTGCAGCGTGGCCTGGTAGCTCTTGTTGGTGTCGATCTGCATCGCCGGCGGCGATGACCACTGCTTCGGCTGGTTCGATGAGGACACGGCGGCTCCATTCCCACTCTGACTCGCGCTCTCGGTGGTGGCGGCGGTCGCGGCCGGCGTCGTCGTCGACGCCTGCACCGCATCGCCACACCCCGACAGCACCAAAACGGCCGCGGCCAGCAAGCCGAACAGCGCCCACTGCCACGGCCATATCCGATTCAATCGCACCGGCGACTTCTCCCTAGCGGGGCTGTCGCCCCCACGGGAGGCAGCCCGGAATCAACTCGACTTTGGCCCCGACTCGCGCACGGACGCCGGCACGTTAGCGGCGAACTGCTCGAAGTTCGCCTTGAACATCTGGGCCAGCCGCTGCGCCATCCGCGAGTACGCCTCCGGATTCTTCCACGCCTCCCACGGGTTCAGCAAGTGCTGGGGCACGTTCGGGCAGCGGTCCGGAATGTTCAGCCCGAAGATCGGATCCTGGTGGGTGGGGGTTCCTTCCAGCGTCCCGTCCATCGCCGCCCGCAGCATGGCGCGGGTGAAGGCGATCGGCACGCGCTCGGACTCCGAGGCCGTGCCGCCGATCCAGCCGGTGTTGACCAGCCAGACATTGGTCTTGTGCTTGACGATTTTCTCGCCCAGGAGCTTCGAGTAGGTCTCCGGCGGCAGCGGCAGGAAGGGCTCGCCGAAGCACGTGCTGAAGGTCGCCTCCGGCTCGGTCAGCCCGACCTCGGTGCCGGCGACTTTGGCGGTGTAGCCGGAGAGGAAGTAGTAGCGCGCCTGGTCCGGCGTCAGCCGCGAGATCGGCGGCAGCACGCCGAAGGCATCGGCGCTGAGGAAGAAGACGTTGCGCGGGTGTCCGCCCATGCCGGTCAGCGAGGCTCCCGGGATATAGGAGATCGGGTAGGCCGAGCGCGTGTTCTCGGTCAGCGAGTCGTCGTTGAGGTCCAGCTCGCGGGTAACGGGGTTGTAGACCACGTTTTCGAGGATCGTGCCGAAGCGGTGGCTCGCCTGGTAGATCTCCGGCTCGGAGTCGGACGAGAGCCGGACCACCTTGGCGTAGCTGCCGCCCTCAAAGTTGAAGATGCCGTGGTCGCTCCAGCCGTGCTCATCGTCGCCGATAAGCTGGCGGCTGGGATTGGTCGAGAGCGTCGTCTTGCCGGTGCCGGAGAGGCCAAAGAAGAGGGCCGTGTCCTCGGACGGACCGGCGTTGGCCGAGCAGTGCATCGAGACGACACCCTGCGGCGGCAGGAGATAGTGCATCACGCTGAAGATCGACTTTTTCATCTCCCCGGCGTACTCGGTGCCGCCGATCAGGATGATGCGCTTGGCGAAGTTGAGAATGATGAACGCCTCGCCGCGGGTGCCGTCGCGCTCGGGCACGGCCTTGAAACCGGCCGCGTCGATGACGGTGAAGTCCGGCGCACCGCTGAAGCGCTCCCCCGCGTTGAGCCGGATAAAGAGGTTGCGCACGAACAGGCTGTGCCAGGCCAGCTCGGTGATGACGCGTACCTTCAGCCGATAGTCTGGGTCGGCGCCGCTGTGGCAGTCCTGCACGTAGACGTCGCGGCCCTCGAGGTAGTCGCTGACCCGCCGGTGCAGCGCGTCGAACTTCTCCGGCGCGAAGCGCTGGTTGTTGTCCCACCAGATCGCGTCGTTCGAGCCCGGCTCCTGGACGATGAACTTGTCCTTGGGGGTGCGACCGGTGTACTTCCCGGTCGAGACGATCAGCGGGCCGCTCGCGGCGATCGCCCCCTCGCCGTTGCGCATCGCGAACTCGTAGAGCATGGCCGCCGGCGGCGACCAGTAGATCGCGCCCGGGTTATTGATCCCCTGCGCTTCGAGCCCATCGCTGGACTCCAGTGTCGTGATGGTCTCCATCGATCCTCCCACCGCTAGCTCCCACGACCCTCTCCGTCAGCACCCCATCGTGGACGGCTGCCTGGTCGGGAGCGTTCCCGTGCGACGGTCCATCCACGATGCTACACCGCATCCGGACGACCGGCAACGACTCGAACGCTGGCCGAGAGCGAGCGGAGCAAGGAGCGCGCCAGCGCTCCTCAGCGGATCAGCATGGCGTCGCCCAGGCTGTAGAAGCGATAGCGCAGCCGCACCGCCTCACGATAGGCCGCCAGGATCGTTTCGCGGCCGGCCAGGGCGCTCACCAGCAGCAGCAGGGTGGAGCGCGGCAGGTGGAAGTTGGTGATCAGCTCATCGACCACCTGGAAGCGGTGGCCGGGGGTGATGAAGAGACCGGTCCAGCCCGACTGCGCCTGCTCGACCGGGGCGGCCAGATCGAGCGACTCCAGCGTGCGGCAGCTGGTGGTGCCGACCGCGACGACGCGGCCGCCGGACAATTTCGTGCGCCGGATGGCCGCCAGGGTCTCCGGCGGCACGTGGAACCACTCGGCGTGCATCTCGTGCCGGCGCGCGTCCTCGACCTTGACTGGACGGAAGGTGCCGATGCCGACGTGCAGCGTCAGCCGCGCCAGTTCGACGCCGTGCCGCTGGAGATTGGCCAGCAACTCGGGCGTGAAGTGCAGGCCCGCGGTCGGCGCCGCCGCCGAGCCGCGATGCTCGGCGTAGACGGTCTGGTAGCGCTCGGGGTCCGCCAGCCGCTGGTGAATATAGGGCGGCAGCGGCATCTCGCCGAAGGCGGGCAAGTCTTCCTCGACTGCCGCGGGCAGTCGCACCAGCGCCAGCCCCTCCGGCTCGCGCGCCTCGATCACGGCGCTCTCGCTGCGGCTGCCGTCCGACGCCGCCAGCACCACCTCGGCGCCGGGGCGCAGGCGGCGGCCGGGACGCACCAGCGCCTCCCACAGACCCGGCGCGCGGCGCGCCAGCAGTAGGATCTCCACCTCACCGCCGCTCGGACGGTGTCCGTGCAACCGAGCCGGCAGCACGCGCGTGTCGTTGACTACCAGCAGATCGCCCGGCGCCAGATAGTCGCCGATCTCGCCAAAGACGCGATGCTCGATCTGGCCGCTGGCACGGTCGAGCACCAGCAGCCGCGAGGCGTCCCGCGGCTCGACCGGCGTCTGGGCGATCAGCTCCTCGGGCAGCTCGTAGTCGTAGTCGCGCAGCAGGAGCGGTTCGCCGGGCATCGGCTAGCGCTGCTCGGGGTCGAAGAAGGACGCCTGAAAGTCGTCGCGCGCTGGCGGCGGCAGCTTCAAGTGCTCGTAGGCGCGGCGGGCGGCGACGCGGCCGCGCGGGGTGCGCATCATGAAGCCGAGCTGGATCAGATAGGGCTCATAAACGTCCATGATGGTATCGGACTCCTCGCTGGTGGCCGCCGCCAGCGTCTCGATTCCCACCGGCCCGCCGTCGTTCAGCTCGATCAGCGTTTTGAGGATGCGCCGGTCGATGACGTCCAAACCCAGCGCGTCGATCTCCAACAGATCGAGCGCCTCGTGCGCCACCGGCACCGTAATGGCGCCCTCGGCCCGCACCTGGGCGTAGTCGCGCACCCGCTTGAGCAGCCGGTTGGCGATGCGCGGCGTGCCGCGCGCCCGCAGCGCGATCGCGGTGGCCGCGTCGGTATCGAGCTGGACCTCCAGGATGCGCGCCGAGCGGGTGATGATCTCCTCCATGGCCGGCTGAGCGTAGAACTCGAGCCGGTAGATGGAGCCGAAGCGGTCGCGTAGCGGCGAGGTGAGGAGCGCCAGCCGGGTGGTGGCGCCGACCAGGGTGAAGCGCGGCAAGTTCAGCCGCATGCTGCGGGCTGCCGGCCCCTTGCCCAGGACGATGTCGACGGCGTAGTCCTCCATCGCCGGGTAGAGAACCTCTTCGACCACGCGGCTGAGGCGGTGGATCTCGTCGATGAAGAGGACGTCGCCCGGCTTGAGGTTCGTCAGGATCGAGACCAGGTCGCCCGGACGCTCGATCGCCGGGCCGGCGGTAGTGCGCAGGTTGACGCCCATCTCGTGGGCCACGATCGAGGCCAGCGTGGTCTTGCCCAGCCCGGGCGGGCCATAGAGCAGCACGTGGTCGAGCGACTCGCCGCGCGCCTGGGCCGCCTGGATGGCGATCTTCAGCCCATCCTTGACCTTGTCCTGGCCGATGTACTCGGCCAGCCGGCGCGGACGCAGGCTCCCCTCGACCGGCCCATCCTCGTCGCGCTGCTTGCCGCTGAGCACTCGTGTGGTCATCGTCGCCGCCGCTCCCTCGTTCCGGGGCAAGTATAGCAGACGAGTTAGAACATATGTACGTATTTGGGGGTGAGGGGAGTGGCGAATACGAGCGACCAGTGGCAGGGCACGACGAGTCCTTCGACCGCGCTCAGAATGACCGGGTTAGGGAGGTGGCCTTCCGGACGAGACACATCCTCGCCGCCCGCCGCGTTCTATCACTGTCATTCCGAGTCGTCATGAGCCTCGGCTCGCC
>DASSHC010000330.1:0-14046 GCA_035693105.1 Thermomicrobiaceae bacterium
TGGAGGACGCGCCGGAGCACCTGGCGCCGCTCGGGCACCTCTTGCAGACCGCCGCCGTCGCCGTCTCACCGGATCGGCTGGAGCCGCTGGCCAGCGCGCTCGGCCGGCTCGGTATCGACCGCGTCTGCCCGCTGGGGCAGATGGCCGACCCCGCACCCACCTGGCACCATGATGGGCGGCCAAACCTACTCGACCTGCTGCGCTGGACCGACCTGGAAGCGCCGAACAGCGGCGGGCGCTGGGAGTTCAGCCATCCCGATCTTGGAATCTTCGGCCGGCCAATCCCGAACGATCGACGTGAGGCATTCCCGGCGAACGGTAATCCGGAGAGCGCACAGGCGCGCGCCGCGCTGGCGGCGCGGGCGAGCGTGGAGGAGTAGGCGGTGGCAGACAACGTCGCGCAGGCGGAGCCGGAGGCGCTCACCCTGGGGCTGGAGGATGAGATCGGCGTGGGGCAGGGGATCGCGCTCGGCTTCCAGCATGTGCTGGTCTCGAACGTCTGGCTCGATCCGGTCTTCGTGGCGGCCGTCGCCGGGCTGCCGCTGGCGCTGGCCGGCAATATGGTCAACGCCATCTTCCTGGCGGCTGGCATCGTCTCGCTGATCCAGTCGACCCGGCTGGTGCGGCTGCCGGTGATCGAGGGCCCCTCGGCCACCTTCGACCCCCTGATGATCAGCTTCGGCCAGGCAGGCCGGCTGGCCCAGGCAACCACCGGCATCCTCGTCGGCGGCGCGGTCATCTTCCTAATCAGCATCAG
This sequence comes from Thermomicrobiaceae bacterium, assembly GCA_035693105.1. GTDB lineage: Bacteria > Chloroflexota > Chloroflexia > Thermomicrobiales > Thermomicrobiaceae > DASSHC01. The sequence goes on from DASSHC010000330.1 coordinate 758, forward strand.
CGGGCTGCTCGGGCGCGTGCGCTCGATCTTCACGCCGGTCGTCACTGGCACCGTCACGCTGCTGGTCGGGCTCGCGCTGGCCAACTTTACCCTGGTCGAGTTCCTGGGCGGCAACACCAAGTCGCCCGACTTCGCCGGCGCTCGGAGCCTGACGATCGCCTGCGCCACCATGCTGGCCGTGATCGTCTTCAGCGTTTTTGGCCGTGGCGTGCTGCAGCGTTACGCTTTCGTCTGGGCGCTGGTGCTCGGCGACGCCGTCGCCGCCGCCTTTGGCCGGCTCGACTTCAGCGCACTCTCCTCGAAGGGCTGGCTCGGCATCCCGACGTTCCTCCCCTACGGCGGCCTCAAGTTCGAGTGGGATGCCGTCATCATCTTCCTGCTGGCCTTCGTGGTGGCCGTCTTCGAGGCGGTGGCGGTCTACTTCGCCGCCGCCGAGATCGTCGGCACCGAGATCACCGATCAGCGGCTCAACCGGGGTATCGCCGGCGAGGCGGCCGGCTCGATGATCTCGGCGCTCTTCGGCGGTTTCGCCACCACCGCCTACGCGCAGAACGTGGGGCTACTGCGCCTGACCAAGATCGGCACGCGCCACGCGGTCACCTATGCCGGCGCCATCTTCCTGGTGCTGGCCTTCGTGCCCAAGCTCGGCGCGCTGTTGGCCTCCACCCCCGACCCCGTGGTGGGCGGCATCTTCCTGCCCGCCGCCGGATCTTTGATCGTGGTCGGCATCGACCTGCTGGCCAAGATGGCGCCGACCGAGCGTAACTACATGGTCGCCGGGCTGGCCGTGATGCTCGGCGTGGGCCTGCCGCTGATGAGCACGCTGCCGGTTGGCCCGCAGGGCGTCCCGCTCTTCTCCAAGCTCAGCCAGAACTGGAGCCTCCTGCTCAGCCAGCAGATCGTGGTCGGTGCGGTCGTGGCGATCGTGCTGCAGCTCGCGCTGGTGCAGATCCCCGGTTGGATCGGCGCGCGCGGCTCGGCAAGGGGAGAGGAGCCCAAACCGGAGCCGGCGGACTGAACCCAGGACTCCTGTCCGCGCTGCCGCTGGCGGGCGCGCACCGGTGGCGAGTAGACTTGGCGGGAATACGATCGGTTGCTTGTGCCCGGCTCCGGCGCGCCCGGCGGCGTTCTTCCTCGCGCGAACGAGGAGCGTCGTCACGAACCCGGCCAATCCGCCGCCCCCATCCCAGCCTGCCGGGTCTGGCCCCAGCCTGCCACCGAGCCTGGGGAGGTGCGGCCCGTGATAGAGATCGTGATCGGCGAGTGGTCGCTGCTTGTCGATCCGCAGGCCACCAAAGACCGCTACCGCACCAGTGACTCGCTCCCCAGCAGTTGCCGCTGCCGCTACTGTCGCAACTTCGTCGCGGCCCGCGAGCGCGTCTTTCCAGACGAGCTGCTGGCGGTGCTGGAGCAACTCGGCGTGGATCGTTCCCGCGAGGCGGAGACCCAGGAGGTCGCCGAGGTTGGGCCCGGCTGGCACCACTATATCGGGCACTTCCCCTTCGTGGGAGAGGTTCTGGAGGGTGTCGATCCCTGGAAGCCGATCCCGATGGGCGAGCGCGCCGCCATCTGGTTCAACGGCGCCAGCGTACCGATGACGGCCTCGATGCGCGACTCCTTCGCCGACCAGCCAACCATGCTGGTGCGCTTCGCCGTCACCGTTCCCTGGGTGCTCAGCGCGCCGCCCAGCCGCAAGCCCGCCGGGCACGGCGGTCAGAACTGACGGGGGCTACTGGCGCTGCCGCGGCACCGCCGCCAGCGTGCAGCGCGAGACGCAGACCAGGCGCTCCTGTTCGTCGCGGATCTTGACGTCCCAAACCTGGGAGGTGCGGCCAATATGCAACGGGGTCGCCGTGGCGGTCAGCAGCCCCTCTCTGATCGGGCGCAGGTGGTTGGCGTTGATCTCTTGCCCCAAAGCGACTTTGTCCGTCCCGCAGTTGAGGTTGGCCGCCACGCTGGCCGCCGTCTCGGCCAGCGCCACGCTGGCGCCCCCGTGGAGGTAGCCCATCGGCTGGTGGTGCCCGGTGGTGACCGGCATCGTCACCACTACTCGCTCCGGCAGTCGCTCCACGACCGTCATCGCCAGCGTCTCCAGCAGGCTGCCGCTGGCTCCCTTTGCCTGTCGCTCCTCGCTCATGCTCGTCCTTTCCATCAAACGGCTCAACCGCGCAATAATACTCGCGCGCCGGGAACAATCCTTGCGCGCGCACTCCCCGGCAACCGTCATACCGAGAGGAGCACTTCATGAAGGTGATTTCGAAAGGCGACTGGGCCTCCGAAGCGGGCAAGACGTTCACCGGCCCCACCCGGCTGGAGCGCATGCTGCCCGCCCAGCAGGAGGGCGGCGCCGCGCTCTCGCTCGTCCGCTTTCGCGACGGCGCCGTCACCAACTGGCACACGCACGCGGGCGAGCAGGTGCTGGTGATCGTCGAGGGCCAGGGCCGAGCCGGCTCCGAGTCCGAGACGCTGAGCTTCAGCACCGGCGACGTGGTCTACACCCCGCCCGGCCAGCGCCACTGGCACGGCGCCCAGGCGGGCCACGACATGGCCCACCTCAGCTTCACCACCGGCGGTCCGCCCACCTGGGACGGCCCACCGGACGTAAACCAGTAACCCCGCGTCGTTGGCGGAGGCAGCGCGCGTCCGTCGCGTCCGTGCGGTAGGAGCAGGCCCCCGTGCCTGCCCTCGTCGGCGGCCTCGCACCCCTGTCGTACGCCGCCCGGGTCCCCCAGTTTCCCCGTTACCGATGCGTAGGGCAACGGGGCAGACACAGGGGTCTACCCCTACAAGCGATACGTCGTCTCCCTTTTTCCGCGCACGGCTCCGCTCCCAGGAGGGCGGAGGTGTAGGTCTACTCTCCTCCCTCGTTCTGCTCGTAGTTGCGCTTGATCTCCTCGATAACCGTGGCGTCGGTAAGGGTGGTGGTATCGCCCATCACCCGGCCCTCGGCGATGTCGCGCAGCAGCCGGCGCATGATCTTGGCGCTGCGCGTCTTGGGCAGCTCGGCGGTGAAGTAGATGCGATCGGGCCGGGCGATCGGACCGATCTTCTCGGCCACGTGCTGCCGCAGCTCCTCCGAGAGGTCGCTGCTCGGCTCGACCCCCAGGCGCGGCGTGACGAAGGCCGCTACTGCCTGCCCTTTGAGCGCATCACTGACGCCGATGACCGCCGCTTCGGCCACCGACGGGTGGCTGACCAGCGCGCTCTCCAGCTCCATCGTGCCCAGCCGGTGCCCGGCCACGTTCAACACGTCGTCGACCCGGCCCATCAGCCAGTAGTAGCCATCCTCGTCGCGCCTGGCGCCGTCGCCGGTGACGTAGATCTTCGGCCCGTATTTGCCGAAGTAGGTCTGCACGTAGCGGTCCCAGTCGCCCCAGATCGTGCGGAACATCGACGGCCAGGGCCGTTTGATGACCAGGAAACCGCCCTGGCCCGCCGGCACCGGGTTGCCGTCGTTGTCGACGATGTCGGGCACGATCGCCGGCATCGGCGGACCGGCCGACCCCGGCTTGGCGACCGTAATGCCGGGGAGACCCGAGATCATGATCGAGCCGGTCTCGGTCTGCCACCAGGTATCGACCACCGGGCAACGGCCGTGGCCGATCACCTCGTAATACCAGACCCAGGCCTCGGGGTTGATCGGCTCGCCCACCGTGCCGAGGAGGCGCAGGCTGGAGAGGTCGTGCATCTCCGGGTACTGCGTGCCCCAGCGCATGAAGCCGCGAATGGCGGTCGGCGCGGTGTAGAGCACCGTGACGCGGTGCCGCTCCACGATATCCCAGAAGCGGTCCTTGTCGGGGTAGTCGGGCGTGCCCTCGAACATCACCTGGGTGACGCCGTTGGCCAGTGGGCCGTAGACGATGTAGCTGTGCCCGGTCACCCAGCCGATGTCGGCGGTGCACCAGTAGATGTCGCTGTCCTTCATGTCGAAGACCCACTTGCAGGATGAATAGGTCCCGACCAGGTAGCCGCCGGTGGTGTGGAGCACCCCCTTGGGCTTGCCGGTCGTGCCGGAGGTGTAGAGGATGTAGAGCGGGTGCTCGGCGTCGAGCTGCTCCGGCTCGACGTAGTCGCCCTGCACCTTACCCATCTGCTCGTGCCACCAGAGATCGCGCCCCTGCTTCATCTCAATCGGCGCCCGCGCCGGCCCGACGCGCTGCACCACCAGCACGTGCTCGATCGAGGGCGTGTCGGCCACCGCCTTGTCGGCGTTCTCCTTCAGCGGCACCACGTTGCCGCGCCGCCAGCCGCCGTCGGCGGTAACCAGCAGCTTGGCCTCGCAGTCGTTGATCCGCCCGGCCAGCGAGTCGGGGCTGAAGCCGGCGAAGACGACCGAGTGCGGCGCGCCCAACCGCGCGCAGGCCAGCATTATGATCGGCAGCTCGGGGATCATCGGCAGGTAGATGGCGACGCGATCGCCCTTCTCGATGCCCAGTTCCCGCAGCATCAGCGCGGCGCGATTGACTTCGCGGTAGAGGTCAGCATAGGTCAGCGTGCGCTGGTCGCCCGGCTCGCCTTCCCAGATGATCGCCGCCTTGTCGGCCTTGGCGCCTTTGGCGTGGCGGTCAACGCAGTTGTAGGCGGCGTTGATCTTGCCGCCGGCGAACCACTCGACCTTCGGCGGGTTATCCCAGTTGAGCACGCGATCCCAGGGCTGATACCAGTCCAGCTCGCGCGCCACCCCGGCCCAGAAGCCCTCCGGATCCTGCTGCGCCCTGGCGTAGATCTCGGGGCTTTGCACGTTGGCCTGAGCGGTGAACTGTGGAGGCGGCGGGTAGCGACGCGACTCGATCAACAGTCCCTCGATTGTGCCGGCCGGGTTCTCCATCGGTCGTGCTCCCTCCTGATCTGGCAGGACATGGACGGGATTCGTGCCGGCCGCGCCGCGGCCGCATTTCCATCTTAGGACGAATAAACGGCGCTGGCAAAGCGGGAGCCGCGGCACGCGACGTGCCGGGCGGGCGCGGCGAGGCGGGAGGAGTGGAGAATGCCGGAATACTCCCGACAATCCGGCGCGGGTGAAGCGGTTGCCCGCCGCTGAGTCGATGGTATAACGGGACGTGGGGCGTGACAGCACCCGCGGCTCGGTGTAGCATGGGCCGCGCGATACGCCGGCGGGTGCGCGACCGGCCCCAGCACGGCGCGGCGCAATCGAACGGTTCCGAGAGACGCAGGGATAGGGAGGATCATGGCGAGACGGAATCGCTCCTGGACCCGAGTGCTGCCGGTCGTCTTTGCCGCATTGATTCTGACCACCCTGTCCGGCTGCAGCCTCTACGGCGGACCGCAAGCGGTTGTCCCGCCCAAAGGCGACCAGATGCAGACCATCTGGAACCTCTTCGTGCCGATCTTCTGGATGTCGGTCATCGTCTTCGTGATCGTGCAGGGCCTGCTGATCGTCGCCATCATCCGCTTCCGCCGGCGCCCGGGCGGCCCGCCGGCCCGCCAGATCCACGGCAACACCAAGCTTGAGCTGACCTGGACCATCATCCCGGCGCTGGTGCTGGCCGGTATCGCGGTGCCCACGCTGACGACCATCGCCAAGTTCGCCGAGACCCCGTCCAACGCGATCACCGTACGCGTGGTCGGCCACCAGTGGTGGTGGGAGTTCCAATATCCCGAGTATGGCGTGGTGACCGCCGACGAGGCACACATCCCGGTCGGCGTCCCGATCAACTGGGAGTTGGAGAGCGCGGACGTCATCCACAGCTTCTGGGTGCCGCAGCTCGCCGGCAAGACCGACGTCGTGCCCGGCAACCACAACCACATGTCCTACACCGCCAAGGAGGCCGGGACCTACCTCGGCCAGTGCGCCGAGTTCTGCGGCATCCAGCACGCCAACATGCGCTTCGAGGTGGTCGCCGAATCGATGACCGACTTCAATGCCTGGATCGCCAATCAAAAGACACCTGCCATGAAGCCGGCCGAGGAGAACGCCAACGCGGTGCAGGGCCGCGACGTCTTCTTGAACGCCGGCTGCGCGGGCTGTCACACGATCAACGGTGTCTCGATCGGCGGCAAGATCGGACCGGATCTCACCCACTTCGGCGAGCGCAACTGCATCGCCGGCTGCGTCCTGCCCAATACTAAGGCTGACCTCGCGACGTGGCTCCACAATCCTCAGGCGGTCAAGGAGGGCACGATCATGCCGAATCTCCACCTGTCGGATGAGCAGGTGAGTGACTTGGTCGCCTACCTGGAAGGTCTGCAATGAACGGGCATGCGTGGGGTGTGAGCGACGAATCCGGGCACGGGCAGCAGACGGGGGGTCTCTAATGGCGCAGACCGCCATCACGGTCCAGCGTGAGTACGCGCGACGGTATTCGATCTGGGACTGGATCACCACGGTCGATCACAAGAAGATCGGCATCCTCTATCTCATGACCTCGCTGGTCTTCTTCTGTATCGGCGGCCTCCTGGCGCTGATGATTCGCACCCAGCTCGCGCGGCCCAACGAGACGCTGCTGTCGCCGGATACCTATAATCAGGTCTTCACCATGCACGGCACCATCATGATCTTCCTGGTGGTCATGCCGCTGAATTCGGCCTTCTTCAATATCCTGGTGCCGCTGATGATCGGCGCTCGCGATGTCGCCTTCCCGCGCCTCAATGCCTTCAGCTACTGGACCTTCCTCTTCGGGGCGCTCCTGATGCTCAGCAGCTTCCTCTTCGGCGCCGCGCCGAACGACGGCTGGTTCGGCTACGCCAACCTGACGACGGCGCGCTACTCGCCGGGCCTGAACGTCGATTTCTGGATCTTCGGACTGCAGATCCTCGGCATCGCCTCGGTCGCCGCCGCGCTGAACTTTATCGTCACCATCATCAACATGCGCGCACCCGGCATGCGCATGATGCGCGTGCCACCCTTCGCCTGGATGACACTGATCACCTCGGTCCTGCTGGTGCTGGCCTTCCCTTCGCTGACGGTCGGCTTGATCGAGCTGATGTTTGACCGCTACTTCGGCACGCTCTTCTTTGAGCCGACGCAGGGCGGCTCGGTTCTCCTCTGGCAACACCTCTTCTGGATCTTCGGCCACCCGGAGGTCTACATCCTGATTCTGCCGGCGATGGGGATCGTCTCCGAGATCCTGCCGACCTTCGCGGGCAAGCCGCTCTTCGGCTACCCCTTCGTGATCTATTCGGGCATCGCCATCGCCTTCCTCTCGTTCGGCGTCTGGGCACACCACATGTTCGCCGTCGGCCTCGGCCCGGTGCCGAACTCCGTCTTCGCTACCACCACGATGCTGATCGCGATCCCCACGGGAGTGAAGATCTTCAACTGGATCGGCACGCTCTGGGGCGGCTCGATCCACATTACGCCGGCGCTCTTATATGCCGCGGGCTTCGTCGGCATGTTCACCATCGGCGGTATCAGCGGCGTGATGCACGCCTCGGTGCCGGTCGACTACTGGCAGACCGACTCGTACTTCATCGTCGCCCACTTCCACTACGTCCTGTTCGGCGGCTCGATCATGGCCATCTTCGGCGGGATCTACTACTGGTTCCCCAAGATCTTCGGGCGCATGCTCGATGAGAAGCTCGGCATCTACCACTTCTGGATCACGCTCATCGGCTTCAACATGACCTTCTTCCCGATGCACTTCCTCGGCATCGCCGGGATGCCGCGGCGCATCTACACCTATCATTCCGGCCTGGGCTGGGATTTCTGGAACTTCTTCGAGACGATAGGCGCCTACATCATCGGCGTCGGCGTGCTCCTCTTCGCCTACAACATCATCAAGTCGATGCGCTCGGGCGAGCTGGCGCCGCCCGATCCGTGGGACGCGCGCACGCTGGAGTGGGCCATCCCCTCGCCGGCGCCGGAGTACAACTTCGCCGAGATCCCTGAGGTCCACTCGCGCGACGCCTACTGGGAGGCCAAGTACGGCGGCGAGACGCCCAACTGGCTCAAGGTCGATCAGAACCCGCCGCCCAACGCCGGCCAGCGCATTCACATGCCCGGCCCTTCGTACTTCCCGATTCTCGTGTCGCTCGGGCTACTGATCGCCGGCATCGGCATGGTGATGCACGGGTCTGACTCTATCGCGCACACCTACGCGTGGTTCGTCACCGGCATCGGCATGTTCTTGACGGTGGTCAGCCTGGTCGGCTGGTCGTTGGAGCCCATCGAGAAGACGGCTGAGCGGGAGAGGGCACGAGTTTGAGCGAGGTAGCCATCGGCCACGAGGCCCACGCCGAGCACCCGACGACCACCGGCATCACGCACAACAAGATGCTGATGTGGACGTTCCTGGCCTCGGACTGCATGTTCTTCGGCTCGCTGATCATGACCTACATGATCTACCGCGGCCACTCGGTCGGCGGGCCGGCGCCGGAACAGGTCTGGGATATCCCCTTTACCTCGGTCAGCGCGGCGATCCTGCTGCTCAGTAGCCTGGCGATGGTGCTGTCGCTTGAGGCGCTGAAGCGCGGCAGCCTCTGGGGCTACCGCATCTGGATGCTGGCGACCGCCGGACTCGGCATCCTCTTCCTCGGCGGTCAGTACTACGAGTTCACCAGCTTCTATCACGAGGGGGTCACGCTTCACAGCAGCCTCTTTGGCTCGACCTTCTTCGTCCTGACCGGCTTTCACGGCACCCACGTCGGCATCGGCGTTCTCTGGCTCCTGATCCTGGTGGGGATGACGTTCACTGGACGCCTGGGACCCGAAAACTACGACCGCGCCGAGGTTGCCGGGCTCTACTGGCACTTCGTCGATATCGTCTGGATCTTGATCTTCACGCTGGTCTACCTGATCCCGTACGCGAAGTAGGCGGCGGGCGTAGGCAGAGGAACGGGGGAGCGCGGCCATGAGCCATCAGCCAGGAGAGTCGGTCATCGACCACGCCCATCCGGGCGCGTCGACGTACATCAAGCTCGCGGTGGTGCTGGGCATCATCACCATGGCGGAGGTAATCACCTATTACCTCACCGGCCTCTCGGTCTATCTGATCGTCACGGCGCTGATCATTCTCTCGGCGCTCAAGTTCATCTTCGTCGTGTCGTACTACATGCACCTGAAGTACGACGCGCGGCTCTTGACCGGCATCTTCGTCTGGGGGCTCTTCGTCGCCACCTCGATCATCCTGGCGATGATGCTCCTCTACCATGCCTACCTGTAAGTAGGCGGCCGCGCGGCGCGCACGGCGCGTCGCGTACAATCCGATCCGTGCGCGCGGAGCCAGCCGGTCGGGCAGCGTTCCGCGCATCTTTGTGTGTCGCTAGGACGGCATCGTCGCGACGGTGCCTCCAAAGGGGGAGAAACACTTCAGTGCCAAGCACATCGTCGACTGACCTGGTGACGGCGGGTCTCTGGATCGCGATCGCGGCCGGGATCGCCGCCTTGATTTATGGGGTCTTTCTGATTCGCTGGGTGCTCGGCCAGCCCGAGGGTGACCCGCGCATGAAGGAGATCGCGGCGGCGATCCAGGAGGGCGCCCAGGCGTACATGCGGCGCCAGTACACGATCGTCGCCATCGTCGCGGTCATCATCGCGGTGATTCTTGGGTTCGCGCTCAACCCCTCGACCGCCATCGGCTTTCTGATCGGAGCCATCTGCTCGGCCACCGCCGGCTTCGTCGGCATGATGGTGGCCGTGCGCTCGAATATTCGCACCGCCGAGGCGGCCAAGCGCGGGCTGGGTGACGCGCTGGCGGTCGCCTTCCGCGGCGGCAGCGTGACCGGGCTCTTCGTGGTCGGGCTGGCGCTCCTCTCCGTCTCTGCCTTCTATCTCGTCACTCGCGACGTCGACGCCCTGATCGGCCTCGGCTTCGGCGGCAGCCTCATCTCCGTCTTCGCCCGCATCGGCGGCGGCATCTACACCAAGGCGGCCGATGTCGGCACCGACCTGGTGGGCAAGGTGGAGGCCGGCATTCCCGAGGACGACCCGCGCAACCCGGGCGTGATCGCCGACAACGTCGGCGACAACGTCGGCGACTGCGCCGGCATGGCGGCCGACCTCTTCGAGACCTACGCCGTGACCGCCGTGGCCGCCATGCTCCTCGGCCATCTGGTCTTCCCCAACTACGAGAACGCGGTCGTCTTCCCACTGGTGCTGGGCGCGGCTTCGATCGTCAGCTCGATCATCGGCACCTTCTTCGTGCGTATGGGCACGGGCGGCTCGATCATGAGCGCGCTCTACAAGGGGCTGATCGGCGCGGTGGTGATCGCCGCCATCCTCTTCTGGCCGATCGCCTGGTGGCTGATGCGGAGCAACGGGCAGATCACCGGGGCTAACGTCTCGATGTTCGACCTGACCTTCGGCATGGGCGCGGTCTGGAAGCTCTGGATCGCCGCGCTGCTCGGTATCCTGGTCACGCTCGGCTTCGTCCTCATCACCGAGTACTACACCTCGACCAAATACGGCCCGGTCAAGGAGATCGCCGCCGCCTCCGAGTCAGGGCACGGCACCAACATCATCGCCGGGCTGGCGGTCTCGATGAAGTCGACCGCGCTGCCGATCATCTTGATCTCACTGGCCATCTACATGGCCTACCACCTGACCCACAGCGGTTCGGCAACCACCGGCCTCTATGGCATCGCGGTGGCGGCGATCTCGATGCTGTCGATGGCCGGCATCATCGTGGCGATCGACTCCTTCGGGCCGATCACCGACAACGCCGGCGGCATCGCCGAGATGGCGGAGCTGCCGGAGAGCGTGCGCGACGTCACCGACGCGCTGGACGCCGTCGGCAACACCACCAAGGCAGTTACCAAGGCCTACGCCATCGGCTCGGCTGGCCTGGCGGCGCTGGTGCTCTTCGCCGCCTATTTCCTGGAGATCAACGGCGGCAATCTGAGCTTCGACCTACGTAACCCGTCGGTCGTGATCGGCCTCTTCATCGGCGGCGCGCTCCCCTACTACTTCGCCGCCATCCTGATGGACGCGGTCGGCAAGGCCGGCGGCGCGGTAGTGCACGAGGTGCGGCGGCAGTTCCGCGAGATCCCCGGCATTCTCGAAGGCAAGGCGCGCCCCGAGTACGGGCGCGCGGTCGACATCGTCACACGCCGCGCGCTGCGTGAGATGCTGATCCCGGCGCTGATCCCGGTGCTGACGCCGATCATCGTGGGCGTCACGCTGGGCAAGCTGGCGGTCGGCGGCATGCTAATCGGCTCGATCGTGACCGGGCTCTTCGTGGCCATCTCGATGACGACCGGCGGCGCGGCCTGGGACAACGCCAAGAAGTCGATCGAGGCGGGCGCCTACGGCGGCAAGGGCAGCTTCGCGCACCAGGCGTCCGTCACCGGCGACACCGTCGGCGACCCCTACAAGGACACCGCCGGCCCGGCCATCAACCCCATGATCAAGATCGTCAACATCGTCGCCCTCTTGCTCGTCATCGCGCTGAGCTGGTAGCGCGACACGCTACTGTCCCCTCTCCCAATCACGTGAGAGGGGACAGTAGCGTGACCTCAAACTCATCATGCACCGTGTTTTCGGACAGCTACAACCTGAGTGTGATGGCGTGATCGGGACACATCTGTCCCCGATATATCCACCGCGCTTGACAGGGCCCGGCTAGTTGGTAACGTGAGGCTGGGCACTACCGAATCGTGATTCCGACTCGAGATTCGAGCACGGCAATTGGTCTGATCGTACTCGCGTGCATGGTCACCACCATGAGAGTCGGGTGATCGCGTCTGGTGTTGGTCCGCGCTATACGCATGTGAAGGGAGGAAACGGATTCAAGGGCCGTCAATCTGTTGGTCAGAGAACGATCAAGGGGGAAGCGTGCTTTGTCGTCTCACCTTTATCCTGTCGCTGCTCGCGAGTCTCGCCGTCGCGTTGCCGGTTGCCGCAGCGCCCATTCAGGCCGGCGCCTTTAGCACGACCTGGGCACGCACTGATCAGCCAGTCAAGAACCTCGTCGTCAGCCGCACCTGGATGTGGGGTCCGGAAGCCAACACCCCTCCGCTCGCTGAACCTTACGCCGAGGCTCCTGGGGGGACCCGAACGGTTCAGTATTTTGACAAGACACGCATGGAAGACAATTCCTGGCGCGAAGCGCAGTCGCCGTGGAATGTCACGAATGGGCTGCTAGCCGAGGAACTGATTACCGGCAAGCTGCAGCTGGGTGATAACAAGTTCGAGCAGCATGACCCCGCGCAGGTCAATGTGGCTGGCGACGCCAACGATCCCAATGGGCCGACGTATGCGACCTTCCACACGCTCATGGGTTACGGTGCCATTCCTGACGGATGGACAATCATCCAGACCGTCAATCGCGCCGGGCAGGTTGCTTCTGATCCGAATCTCACGAGCTACAACGTCGTCGCGCGGGATGTGGACGCGCCGACACATCATACGGTTGCCTCGGTGTTTTGGTCGTTTATGAACTCCAGCGGCACCGTGTACGAGAATGGCGGCTACACCAACGACACACTCTTCCAGAATCCGTTCTATGCCACCGGCTACCCGCTCACCGAAGCCTATTGGACCAACGTGCTGGTCGGCGGCGTTTCCAAGCAGGTCTTGGTGCAGGTGTTTGAGCGCCGCGTGCTTACGTACACGCCCTCGAACCCTGAGGGCTGGAAAGTCGAAGCCGGCAACGTCGGGCAGCACTACTACACGTGGCGCTATGTTCAGCTCGGTCAGACGCCATCGACGGGACAGCCCGGCACAGGGTCGACTCCGCCTCCGCCGTCAAACTCCGGGCCAGCAACCACCTTTGGCGACGGTATGTACCAGGTCGGGACCGACATTGCTTCCGGCACCTATCACAACAGCGACTCGTCGGCAGATTGTTACTGGGAGCGGCTCTCCGGCTTCGGCGGCTCGCTGGATGAGATCATCGCGAACGATATCACCGACAGCCGTACCATCGTCACCATTAGCCCAACGGACAAGGGCTTCCACTCGGAACGCTGCGGCACCTGGATGCCGGACAACACCGCACTGACGTCCAGTCCAACGGCCGCGTTCGGAGATGGCACGTATCGAGTCGGGCGCGATATTGCACCGGGCACCTGGCGCAACAGCGGTTCATCGGATGAATGCTACTGGGAGCGACTCGCAGGGTTTGGCGGCACGCTCGACGAGATCATCGCCAACGGCCTAAGCTCGAGCCAGCAGATTGTCGAGATCAAGTCCACCGATGTCGGAATTGCGTCCAATGCTAGTGGAACATGGACACGAATCGGGTCGTAGGTCGCCAACCTGACCCTCACGTTCTCCCCTCTCCCAGCTTTGGCTCCGTTCGGAGAGGGGCCGGGGGTGAGGGCTCGTTCGCCCCTACTCGTACACGTCGACCGCCAGCGCCTTGAAGCTCACCCAGACGGTGGCGCCGCTG
>DASSHC010000331.1:0-2766 GCA_035693105.1 Thermomicrobiaceae bacterium
CGGACGCCGGGCTGCCGGCGATCGGGCTGCCTGAATCGTCGTGAGCGGGCCACAGGCGTTCGTGCCCGAAGCGGTGATCTTCGTCGGCTTGCAGGCGGCGGGGAAGACGACCTTCTACGTCGAGCGCTTCTTCAGCAGCCACGTGCGCGTCAGCCTCGATCTGCTGCGCACGCGCTACCGCGAGCGCGTCTTCCTCGACGCCTGCCTCCAGACGCGCCAGCCCTTCGTGGTCGACAACACCAACCCCACCGTCGCCGAGCGGGCGCGCTACCTGGAGCCGGCGCGCGCGGCCGGCTTCCGCACCATCGGCTACTCCTTCGTGTCGGACGTGGCCGGGTCGATCCGGCGCAACGAGGCGCGCGAGAGCCGCTGGCGGGTGCCGCGCGCCGGCATCTACGGCACGCGCAAGCGCCTCCAGCCGCCGACCTATGCCGAGGGCTTCGATCAACTCTTCGAGGTGCGAATCACGGCGGAGGGGGAGTTCGTGGTGCTGGAGTTGCCGCGAGAATAGGGCGCCTTACACGCGCCCGCTGCTGTCGCCGCGCCAGAGGCTCTCGGCGGCCTCCAGCCACTCGCGCGTCTCGCCGGTGGCGACGAAGGGGACCGCCCGCAGCGCGCTGAGCCGGTGTGCGCCGGCCAGGTACATGGCGGTGCGCAGGGTGGCGGCGAAGTCCTCCACCGCTTGCGGCGCCGCGGCGCTGTCGCACTGGTAGACGACCAGGTCAGCGCCGAGCGCGATCGCCTTGGCGGCATCCAACCCGCTGGCCGCGCCGCCGTCGCTGACCACGCTGGGCCCGACGCCCCGCAGCATGCGGATCGCGGCCAGCGCCGGCACGCCCCAGTGCCGGAAGCGCCCGCCGCGCTCGTCGTTCGTGCCACCCGGCAAGGCGCCGGCGAAGACCTCGCTGCCGCCGGCAATCAGGGCGGCGACGCCGCGCTCGGCCAGCGCTCGGGCCGTGGTACGCGGCAGTCCAGCCGGGTCGCGCACCGCCAGCGGCAGCGGCAGTTCCCGGCTCAGTTCCGCGATCAGTTCGAGCCCGTCCTCCAGTGCCGGTGCGGCGCCCGCGATCGCGGCCGACGCGAGATCGAGCCGCAGGATGAGCGCGCCCAGCCCAAGTGGGCGCACTCGCTCGACCAGCGCCGCCACGCCCTCGTGCGCGACCTGAGTCAGTCGGACCTCGGCCAGGGCCGGCGGAAGCGGCTCGTCCGAGGCGGCGGGCAGCGCGGCGGGATCGAGGCTTTGCAGCGGGCCGAGATTGACCGGTGTCCGAGCCCGGCGCGCGATATCGAGCAACGCGCCGGGCTCGCCGCCGCCCGGCGACGGCTCCAAGAGGAGCGGCAGGGCGCAGGCGCGCCCCAGAAAGCGGGTGCTCGGGTCGACGTCCGCCAGCGCGAAGCCAGGCAGCGGGCTAGGAAGCAGCGTGATGGCGTCCCAACTGGGCGCGGTCGGTGCCGGAGTCGGCCGTGACCGGCTCCGCCCGCTCACCGGCGTGCTTCCGCGCCCACTCCCACTCCCACCCTGGCGCGCGTCGCTAGGCGTGGCCGGCGTGCTCGGCCTCGTCGGAGCGGACGTTGAGGCGCACCTGATCGCCGGTGACGGTCTCGATCCAGTTGGCGGGAATCTGCACGTCGTGGTGGAAGAGGAAGCCAGCCTTGACTACCAGTCCGGTGATCTCGCCGTCCTCGTTGTAGAGCACGTGATCGACATCGCCCAGCTTGTCACCGTCGCTGCCGACGACGTCGGTGCCCGACTTGATGACGACCAGGTTCTCGTCGACGTTCGACTGGATCTCGGTCTCAGGCGGGTCGATCGGAGCCATCTCGAAGAAGCGGGAGCGCGGATCGTAGCCCAGGCCGAGGCGGCTGTTGCCCCAGAACATCAGGCCGGCGCCGGTGCCGCCGGCGAAGGCGGGCGGCAGGTTGGGGTATTCCTCCGGCTGGACGATGACGAACTCGCGCTCCACGAAGGGCGGGAGCTGATCCGCCATACTGTCGGGGATGCTGAGGTGGACCGTGCCGTCTGGACCGACGCTCGCGACCTCTTCGATCGCGGCGATGCGGTCCTTCGTCAGCAGCGTGCCCTGCTTGACCAGCAGCTGCACCAACTCCTTGGAGCGGGGATCGAAGATCAAGCCGTCGACCGAGCCGATCTCCTTGCCACCCTCGGTCACGACAGGCTTACCAAGCTCGATGTCCACGGCAGTCTCCTCTCCAGCACAGGGCGCAGCGATCAGCACCACAGCGTGTCCGACTGCCGTCGCGCATCTGCAACTTCGATGCCATCCCGGGGCAAAGGGATCGCGCCGGAGTTAGCGGATCGCGCCGACGATGAAGACGATGATGACGATGATGACGGAGAGCGCCACGCTGCCGTAGCCGACGAGGGCGATTCCGCTCCGCTGCGCCTGGAAGTGCCTCAGCCCGTAGTAGAGCCAGATCAGCGCGAAGATCGAGACGCCGCCCACATACATCAGGAACGCATCGACCGGAAGGCCCGGCCGGACCGGGTCACTGGGAGTCAGCGGGCTTACCACGCGCGAACGCTCCTCTCACCGGCGGGCGGCTCCAGCCGCTCGCTGCTGGGTCAATCCGAATCAGTATTCCACCGCACGGATGGGCGCCGGCGCCCATCCGCGCTCCTAGACTACGCCAACTCCGCTGCGCCGTCACCCCCTGGGCAGCTCAGCGCCCGGTAAAGACCGGCTGGCGCTTCTCCACCGTGGCGCGCAGGCCCTCGCGGTGGTCCTCGGTGGCGCCGCAGATCTG
>DASSHC010000332.1:0-21809 GCA_035693105.1 Thermomicrobiaceae bacterium
CGCCAGCCCCTCGATGGTGGTCAACTCCTGCCCATCAGCCTGCACCGCGAGCACCGTGCAGGACTTGACCGCCTGACCGTTCAAGAGGATGGTGCAGGCGCCGCACTGGCTGGTGTCGCAGCCGACGTGGGTGCCGGTCAGATTGAGCGTCTCGCGCAGGTAGGAGACCAGGAGCGTGCGCGGCTCGACCTCGCTCTCGTGCGCTGTCCCGTTGACCGTCACCCGGATCTTCTGGCTCGCCATCGTGCCCTCCCGCTATCGCCCGTGAGATACGAATCCGTCGCTCATTCAGCTACGACTGAGGCGTCGCTTGTTCCTGGATGCAACTGAAGAAATCGCCGACCATGCGGTTGGTGACGCCGCCGAGCATGCGCTGCGCCACCGCCCCGACCGGCCCGCCGACCTCGACGTCGCCGTCGTAGTCCACCAGCGTAGCCGAGTCGCCGTCATCCGACAGGCGAACGGTGCCGTTGCCGCGCACGAACCCGGCGCGGCCGCTTCCCTCGACCTCCATGCGGTAGCTGTTGGGCTCGTCGACATCACTCATGCGGATCGATCCGGTGTAACTGCCGCGCACCGGGCCGACGCCGACCGTCAGGGTCATTGAATACTGGTTTTCTCCGGTCTGGTTCAGTTCTTCGACTCCAGGGAGGCAACTGCGGATCGAATCTGGATCGAGCAACCGGTCCCATACCGCCTGGCGCGGTGCCTGGATCGTCTGGCTCCCCGAAATCTTCATGCAGCCTCCTCCGCCTCTGGAGTCACAGCGAACCCGCCCGCACCGGGCGGAGTGCGAGCCAACGCAGCACAGCACGTGCCCAAACCGCCCGCGAACCGACCCGGGCAAAACCCGGCACATGGTAGCACTGTTTGGGCGCACGTCAAGGCGGCGATCGCGCCGGGACGGCGCTTACCAGCCGTAGGGGATGCTGCGGCGGTGCGTGGGGTGTGGGTAGACGGGCTGCAGCAGCAGGTCGGCCGCGCGGCGGAAGAGGACGCGCAGCTCGCTGCCGGAGAGATAGGGCGCCAGGAGCCGCTGCACCGCGCGCTGGTGGCGCACGAGGCGGCGCAGGTCTGCGCGCAGGTCATCGGGGATCGGCTCGCCGCAGTAATCCCAGATGACAGTGCGGAGCTTGGGTTGCGCGTTGAAGGTCAGCCCGTGGTCGATGCCCCAGAGGCGGCCGTCGTGCTCGCCGACGAAGTAGTGGCTCCCCTTGCGGTCGGCGTTGTTGGTCAACACGTCGAAGAGGCAGATGCGGCGCAGCTCGGCCTCGCGGTCGTCGAGCTGGCTGTGGCGGCTGGTCTCGCGTCGCGGCTCGACATACTGCTGCACCGTGCCGACGCCGTGCGGCCCGCCGCGGATGACCGTCGGCGGGATGAAGTGCCAGCCGAGGACGCGGCTGAGGAGATAGCTGGCGTACTCGCGGCGGTAGAGGGTGCCGCTGTCGAAGTCCCAGAGGGGGGCCTCACCGTTGCGCGGCTTGTAGATACCGATCAGCGCGTCGGCATCGGGCTGCTCCAGCGCCACGGCGAAGGTGTAGTTCGAGCCGTAAGGCACGAGCTGGCAGTCGGTGATCTCGGCAGTCTCCAGCAGCCGCAGCATCGTCCGGTCGCGCGGCACCCGCGCCAGCGGATCGGCGGGGCGCTGCACGGGCTGGTTCGGCTGGTCCGGTTCGGGCGACTGGCGGGAGCGGAAATTTCTCATGGCGCATCAGTCCGCAGTAGGGCTGCCGCGCGGCGCGCGGCCCGACACCGGCTCATAGTGTATACGATCGGAGGGATTCGGAGGGATCGGGCGCGGACGCGGCGGCGAACGTGCGCGGATGACCGCCCTGGCGCGGAGCCCTTTGCTATAATCCGGCGAGTCGGGTCTGTTTGCGTGATCTCTTTGGTCGTATCAAGGGTGGTGGGAGTGAAGGTCACCGTCGAGCGTTTGCCGCTCAGTTCCGTGGCACTCGATATCCTCGCGGACGAGGATGAATTCAAGCGGGCGGTCGAGAAAGCCTTCCGCCGCATCAACCAGCAGGTGCGCATCCCTGGCTTCCGGCCGGGCCGGGCGCCGCGGCCGATCGTCGAGCAGCGCATCGGGCGCGACTACATCGTGTCCGAGGCCAACCGCGACCTGATGGACGACCTCTACAAGCAGGCCGTGACCCAGGAGGACATCACCCCCATCTCCGAACCGAGCGTCGATATCTACCAGCAGGAGCCGCTCGGCTTCCGCGTCGAGGTCCAGGTCTACCCAGAGATCGAGCTGGGCGATTACACCGCCATCCGCGTGGAGCCGCGCGAGGTAACGGTCAGCGACGAGCAGGTCGACGAGGCGATCGAGAACCTGCGCAAGACTCACAGCCTGTGGGTGCCGCCGGCCGAGCCGCGCCAGCCGCGCGCGGGCGACCAGGTCGTGCTCGACATCGACGCCTTCGAGGACGATGAGCCGTTCCAGTCGCCGGTCGAGAACGCGACCTTCGAGCTGGGCGAGGACGCGCTCTTCCCTGAGATCGAAGAAGCGGTCAAGCAGCTCAAGCCGGGCGAGCAGGCCGAGTTCGACATCAGCTTCGCCGAGGACAACGAGCGGCTGTCGCCGGAGATGCGCGGCAAAACGCTCCACTACAAGGTCACGCTGCAGGACGTCAAGGAGCGCGAGCTGCCGGAGGTCGACGACGAGTTCGCCAAGCTGGTGAACAGCAGCTTCCAGACGGTCGATGAGTTGCGCGCGGGCCTGCGCAAGCAGCTGCTGCAGGACGCGGCGCTGGAGGCGCGCGGCGAGGTGGTGAACACCGCTATCGAGCGCCTGACCGAGACGTCCACGCTGGAGATGCCGCCGGCCCTGGTCGAGCGCCAGGTCGAGTTGGACATCGAGCGCCTGACCCAGGAGTTGGCGCGCGAGGGCATGTCCTTCGACGAGTTCCTGCGCTTCGGTCAAAAGAGCCGCGAGGCCTATACCGAGGAGATCCGGCCCGACGCCGAGCAGCGCCTGCGCAAGACGATGACGCTGGAGACCTTCGCCAAGTCGGAGGGTGTCGAGGTCACCGCCGAGGACGTCGAGGCGGAGATCACCCGCTTGACCGGCCGGGCCGAGAACTCGGAGGAGATGCGCCAGGTCTACGCCAACCCCTACGTGCAGCGCATGATCGGCGAGCAATTGGCCGACCGCAAGCTGACCGACCGGATCATCGAACTGGTGACCGAAGGTGTCGGCGCGGTGACCGGCGAAGGCGCCGAGGCGCTGCGCGAGCTGCAGGAGCCGCCGGCCGCGGAGGAGCCGCCGAGCGCGGTGGTCGAGGCCGCCGAGGAGGTGGAGCAGGGCGAGGAGCCCGTGGAGACCGCCGCCGAGCTTGGCGCGGCACTGGGCGCCAGCGAGACCGCGGAGCCCGAGCCTGCCGAGGCCGAGCCGGCCCCGGCGAAGGCGGAGCCGGCACCCCCGGCAGAGCAGCAGCCAGCCGAGCCGGTCGAAGAGACCAAGCCCTAGCGCCGGGCGGCGACCCGGCGCCCGCACGTATCGCCGTGGCCCGAGGGACGGGTACGAGCGCGCATTCAGCCCCGGCGGCAGGGGCCGCCCAGAGGGTAGCCCAGAAAGGGACTCATCATGGAGTTCTTCAGCAAGACGAACGAATACGCGCCGCAAGCGCTGGTGCCCATGGTCGTCGAGACCACCAACCGTGGCGAGCGCGCCTACGACATCTACTCGCGCCTGTTGCGCGACCGCATCATCTTCCTCGGCACTCCGGTGGACGATCAGGTGGCCAACGCGATCGTGGCGCAACTCTTGTTTCTGGCGCACGAGAATCCTGAACAAGACATTCGCCTGTATATCAATAGTCCGGGTGGACTGGTCTATGCGGGGCTGGCAATCTATGATACGATGCAGATGATTCAGCCCGACGTGGCCACCTATTGTGTCGGTTTGGGGGCGAGCATGGCCGCGGTGCTGCTGGCCGCGGGCGCGAAGGGGAAGCGCTTCGCCCTGCCGCACTCGCGCGTGCTGATTCACCAGGGCTCGTCCGGCTTCCGCGGCTCGGTGCCGGACATCGAGATCCAGGCGCGGGAGACGATCAACCTCACCACCAAGCTCACCGAGTTGCTCGCGCTCCACACCGGGCAGTCGTTCGAGCGCGTCAAGCGCGATACCGAACGCGACTACTTCATGTCTTCGACCGAGGCGAAGGAGTACGGGATCGTCGATCACGTGCTGGAGTCGCCCAAGCTGGTGACCGCCTAAGGCCGCCGTGGCGAGGGGATAGGGGATGGCTAGTTCTCGCGGAGGCAGAGTTCATTACCGGTGCTCCTTCTGTGGCAAGGGCCAGGAGGAGGTGCGGCGCTTGATCGCCGGTCCCGGTGCGGTCTACATCTGTGACGAGTGCGTGCAGCTCTGCCGGGAGATTATCGAGGAGGAGGAGGCGCCGGCCCGGCGGCCCGAGCCGGCGTTGACCCAGATCCCCACGCCCAAGACGCTCTACGACCAGTTGAGCAACTACGTCATCGGCCAGGAGCGCGCCAAGAAGACCCTTTCGGTGGCGGTCTACAACCACTACAAGCGGGTCACGGCGCCGCTTGACGACGAGGTCGAACTGAGCAAGAGCAACATTCTCCTGGTCGGCCCGACCGGCAGCGGCAAGACGCTGCTGGCGCAGACGCTGGCCAAGCTGCTCGACGTGCCCTTCTCGATCGCCGACGCCACCGCGCTGACCGAGGCTGGCTACGTCGGCGAGGATGTCGAGAACATCCTGTTGCGCCTGATCCAGACCGCCGGCGACGTGCAGCGGGCGCAGACCGGCATCATCTACATCGACGAGATCGACAAGATCGCGCGCAAGAGCGACAACCCCTCGATCACGCGTGATGTCTCCGGCGAGGGCGTGCAGCAGGCGCTGCTCAAGATCATCGAGGGCACGGTGGCCAACGTGCCGCCCCAGAGCGGCCGCAAGCACCCGCACCAGGAGTACATCCAGATCGATACGCGCAATATCCTCTTCATCTGCGGCGGCGCCTTCGAGGGGCTGGAGGACATCGTGCTGCGCCGCATCGGCAAGGACTCGACGCTCGGCTTCGGCACCAGCGGCAAGGCCAACGCGGTCGAGAACGTGCTGCAGCAGGTGACCCACGACGATCTGCTCAAGTACGGGTTGATCCCGGAGTTCGTCGGCCGGCTGCCGGTCGTCGTCTCGCTCGACGCGCTGACCGAGGACGATCTGATCCGCATTCTGACCGAGCCGAGAAACGCGGTGGTCAAGCAGTATCAGAAGATTATGAATCTCGACGAGGTCGAGCTGGTCTTCACCCCCGACGCCCTGCGCGCCACGGCCCAGCAGGCGCAGCGACGCAAGACCGGCGCGCGTGGCCTGCGCACCACCATCGAGGAGATCTTGCTCGACGTGATGTACGAGATCCCCTCTATCGAGGGGGTGCGCAAGTGCGTCATCAACGCGGACGTAATCAACCGCCAGCGCCGCCCGCTGCTGATGACGATCAACGAGGAGCCGATCGAGCTGCAGGAGTCGGCGTAGAGACCGGTCCTCGGGGTTTCTGGAGGGGCGGCCCCCACGTGGCCGCCCTCGTCGTTTCACAAATCGGCTCGGGGACAATGGCAACGTGGGCGGCGCACATGTGGCCGAGTGTCGGGCCACGAGGGCAGACACAGGGGGTCTACCTCTACAGCGTCAACATCGGCGTCGATACGCGACGATCCCTGTAGGGGCGGCACATTTGGCCGCCTGTCGCAATCACCGTCCTCAACCTCCAGCCCTCTGCGAATTGCGCTGCGTGCGCGTGTTCCGATCGCTACCGGCTCGCTTCTTCGATCGCTCCCCGGATCGCCTCCGCGTAGGCGCGGTAGTGCTTGGTGGTGAGGGCGTCGAGGTCCCGCACGGCGGAGATGCCCGGGTGCTCCCGCAGGGCGCGCAGCAGGCTCGCATGCGTCTCGCGCATCTGGCGACGGACAGCCTCCAGAGACAGGACCGCGGCGTCGTCGTTGGCGTGCTTGTTGGCGAGCTGGGGGTCGCAGGCGAACTGCGTCGAGCGACTGCGTAGCATATCTTCGAGGGCCGTTATCGCGATCGTGTCATGGTAGGCGATGTGGGTCATCAGAGCACGAGCCGACCAGTCGCCGATGACGTGCTGGTGTAGCACCTCGTCCTCCACCAGAAGCGCGAGTTGCGCTTGCAGCTCCTGCCAGTTCTCATCGAGCCGCGCCAATTGCTCCGTCCGGTCGTCCGCGCGCATGCGAACCTCCTCCTCGGTCTCTGGATCAATCTGTCGCACATCCATCGCCAACACCTGCGCTACACTTGGCTTGGGCCGGGGGACGCCCGGAGAGGACAAGGCATGCGCGGGCACAAGCTTCAGGCGCGAGAGATCGTCGCGCGCGGGCTGCGCGGTTGGGTGCTGGCCGAGGATGTGCGCTCGACCGCCGGCAAGCGGGTCGCGCGCAAGGGGCAGCGGCTGGATGACGCCGTGCTGGAGCAGCTCGCCTCCGCCGACGGCCGCGAGGTCCACGTGGTCGAGCCGGAGCCGGGCGAGATCCACGAGGACGAGGCCAGCCGCCGGCTGGCGACGGCGGTCGCGGGGCCAGGGCTGCGGCTCAAGGGCCCGGCTCAGAGCCGCTTCAACCTGATCGCCCAGCGCAAGGGCGTGGTCCGGATCGATCAAGACCTGCTACGCCAACTCAACGCGCTCTACGGGGTGGCCGTCTTCACGCTGCTCGACCGCCAGGTGGTGCTGCCGGGCAAGGTGGTGGCCGGGGTCAAGGTCACGCCGCTGGTGATGCCCGAGGCCGTTGTGCGGCGGGCCGAGGAGATCGCGTCGCAGGGCCCGGTGATCGCTCTGCAGCCCTTCCAGCCCAAGCAGGTCGCGGTGGTGGCCACCCAGGGTCTGCCGGAGAAGCTGCGCGATCGCTTCCGCCGCACGGTGGAGCAGAAGATCGGCTGGTACGGCTCGACGATCAGCGGTATCACCTACCTGCCCGCCGAGGCCGAGGCGGTGGCCGAGGCCCTGCGCGAGCTGGCGCGGACCAACGACGTGATCCTGGTCGCCGGCGGCAACACCATCGATCCACTCGACCCCGCCTTCGTGGCGCTCGACCGCTCGGGCGCCGAGATGATCCACTTCGGCGCGCCGTCGCATCCCGGCAGTATGTTCTGGCTGGCGCGGCTGGGCGAGACATCGATCGTCAACCTGGCCTCCTGCTCGATGTACTCGCGCTCGACCTTCGCCGATCTGGTGCTGCCGCTGGTGATGACCGGCGAGCGGGTGACCGAGGCCGAGATCGACGAGTTCGGCTACGGCGGGCTGCTGGAGCGCGACATGGCGTTCCGTTTCCCGCCCTACGACAGCGATGTCTCCGACGAGGAGAACGAGGACGCGTGAACCGGGCCGGTTGCGGCTCGCAGGGAGGACGACACGATGGCCAAACGCACCATCATCAGCGGCGGCATCCTCGGCACCGAATCGGGCGCGCTGCGCGCTGATCTGGTGATCGAGGGTGAGCGGATCGCGGCGATCACGCTGGACGCTGGCGACATGCAAGCCGACGAGCGCATCGACGCCAGCGGTCTGCTGGTGATGCCGGGCGGCATCGACGTCCACACGCACTTCAAGGAGCCGAACGAGCCGCTGATCGAGGGCTTCCACACCGGCAGCATGGCCGCGGTGGCGGGCGGCGTCACCACCGTGGTCGAGATGCCGCAGGCCACGCCGGTCTCCAGCGAGGGCGCCCACATCGAGGCCAAGATCCTGGCCGCCGGACGCGAGTCGCTGGTCGACTTCGCGCTTTGGGGCGCGGCGATCAACCAGGATATCGACAAGATCGACGAGATGATCGCGGCGGGGGTGGTCGGCATCAAGTCCTTCATGGCCGGCTCCAGCCCCGGCTTCCCGGCGGCCAGCGACGCCACGCTGCTGGCGGTCTTCGAGCGCCTGGCCGACACCGGCATACCCTACGGGCTGCACGCCGAGAACGACACGCTCTTGCAGGCGGGTATCAACCAGATGCAGGCGGAAGGGCGCTGCGATCCCATGGCCCACGCCCTCTCGCGCCCGCCGGTGGTCGAGCTGGAGGCGATCAACCGCGCCCTCTTCTTCGCCGACTACACCGGCGGTTACGCCTACATCTGCCATGTCACCGTGGCCGAGAGCTTCGCCATGATCGAGGACGCGCGGGCGCGCGGGGTGCGCGTGCGCGGCGAGACCTGCCCCCAGTACCTGCTGCTGAGTGAGGAAGATCTGGTCAAACTCGGCCCCTTTGCCCGCTGCGCGCCGCCGCTGCGCTCGCTGGAGGACGTCGAGGGGCTCTGGAGCTTCGTGGCCGACGGCGTGGTCGATGTCATCTCCTCCGACCACTGCGGCTACACCATCGAGAGCAAGGAGGCGGGGCGCGACGATATCTTCAAGGCGCCGCTCGGCCTCTCGGGCATCCAGACCATGTTCCCGGGGGTGCTCGACGCCATGCTCAACAACCGGGGGCTAGAGGTCGAGGACTTCGTGCGCCTGACGTCAGGCAACCCGGCCGAGATCTTCTCGCTCTACCCCCGTAAGGGCACGCTGCTGGTCGGCTCCGACGCCGATATCGCCATCTACGACCCGAACGCCTCCTGGACCGCCCACGGCGCCGACATGCTGCACCGCAACAAATGGACGCCGATGGAGGGGCGCGAGATCCACGCCCGGGTGGTGCGGACGATCATCCGGGGCGAGACCGTCTACCGCTGGGAGAACGGGCATCAGGTACTCGGCCACAAGGGCTTCGGCAAGTTCTTGCGCCGCGGCTACGGCTACCAGCATGAGGTCCTCTGAGCAGCGATCGGGGAAAGAGGGACATCCATGAGCGCAGCGAAGACGCGGCCCTACGGCGAGTGGCAGTCGCCGATCACCACCGAGGCGATCGTGGCCGGCTCGCTCCGGCTGTCGGAGCCGATGGTCGCTACCAGCGGCCTCTACTGGCTGGAGGGACGCGCCCAGGAGGGCGGGCGAACGGTCGTGGTGCGCCGCGCGCCTGACGGCGCGATCGCGGACGTCACGCCGCCCGACTTCAACGCCCGCACGCGGGTCCACGAGTACGGCGGCGGCAGCTACGTCGTCCACGGCGAGGAGGTCTACTTCTCCAACTTCAGCGACCAGCGGCTCTACCGTCAACAGCTTGGCGGCGAGCCGGAGCCGATCACGCCGGAGCCGGAGGTGCCGGCAGGGCTGCGCTACGCCGATGCCCGCGTCACGCCCGACGGCGCCACGCTGATCTGCGTGCGGGAGCGGCATCACCCCGATGGCCGCGTCGACAACGAGCTGGTCGCGCTCCCCAGCGACGGCTCGGCCGCGCCGCGCGTCATCGCCGCCGGGCACGACTTCTACTCGTCGCCGCGCCTCGCGCCCGACGGAGCGCGACTGGCCTGGCTGAGTTGGGATCATCCCAATATGCCCTGGGACGAGTCGACGCTCTCGGTCGCGACATACGTGGACGGCGAGCTACGCGACGCGCGCCGGGTCGCCGGTGGCGACGGCGAGTCGATCTACCAACCCGAGTGGGCGCCGGACGGCACGCTCTACTTCGTCTCCGACCGCACCGGTTGGTGGAACCTCTACCGCGAGCGTGCAGGCCAGGCCGAGGGGCTGGCGCCGCTGGAGGCCGAGTTCGGCGAGCCACAATGGGCCTTCGGCATGTCGCGCTACGGCTTCCTCGATGATGGTGAACTTGCCGCGATCTACACCCAGGGCGGCTTCGACCAGTTGGGGCTGATCGAGCCCGACAGCCACCGGCTGCGACCGCTCGCCATCCCCTACAGCGCGCTCTCCTCGCTTGTCAGCGACGGCCAAAAGCTCTACCTGATCGCCGCCAGCACCACGCGGTCGAGTTCGCTGGTAGCGGTTGATCCAGCCAGCGGTGTGGTCGAGGTGCTCCGGCGCGGCAGCAGCGTCGAGATCGCGCCTGGCTACATCTCGGAGCCGGAGGCGCTGGACTTCCCCACCGAAGCCGGCCTGACGGCGCACGCGCTCTACTACCGTCCGCGAAACCAGGATTTCACTGCCCCCGCCGCTGAGCTGCCGCCCCTGCTGGTGCTGAGCCATGGTGGCCCGACCGGCGCCACCAGCCCGCGCCTGAACCTCGGCATCCAGTTCTGGACCAGCCGCGGCTTCGCCGTGGTGGATGTCAACTACCGTGGCAGCACCGGCTACGGACGGGCCTATCGCGAGCAACTCAAGGGCGTCTGGGGCCTGGCCGATGTCGAAGACTGCGCCAACGCGGCCCGCTATCTCAGCGCGCGCGGCGAGGTCGATCCCGACCGCATCGCCATCCGGGGCGGCAGCGCGGGCGGCTACACCACCCTCTGCGCGCTGACCTTCACCGACGTCTTCACCGCGGGCGCCAGCCATTTCGGGGTCTCCGACCTGGAGACGCTGGCGACCGACACGCACAAGTTCGAGTCGCGCTACCTGGATGGGCTGGTTGGCCCGTACCCCGAGGCGCGCGAGACCTACCTCGATCGCTCGCCGATCCACGCCACCTCACGCCTCTCCTGCCCGGTGATCCTCTTCCAGGGGCTGGAGGACAAGGTCGTGCCGCCCGCGCAAGCCGAGCAGATGGTCGACGCGCTCGACGAGAAGCGGCTGCCGCACGCCTACGTGGCCTTCGAGGGCGAGGGGCACGGCTTCCGGCGCGCGGAGAACATCCAGCGGGCGCTGGAGGCGGAGCTGTACTTCTACGGCCAGGTCTGGGGCTTCACACCTGCCGACGCGATCGAGCCGGTGGCGATCGCGCATCTGGAGGGGCGGTGACGCTTTAGGGGAGGTTGGGTGCCACCCCTCGCGCGGGGGCTACAGCTGCCGCGCTAACAATACGAAGCCCAGTGAAGGGGCTGAGATGAGGGAAACTCCGGGTACGGCGAGTGTGATCGTCGACTACTGGAGGAGATGCGGTTAGGCTGGAGAGATCCTTTGCTGCGGCTCAGGATGGGAGGGAAACGGCCGTCCTCTCCTTGTCATCCTGAGGAAGCAGCCGAAGGATCTCCCAAACCGGTGCCTCTTGCCCGCGTTCCACGTCGATGCGATGCGTGGAGTGTCGAAACTCAGTCCCTTCAGTTGGCTTCGTGGACTCAGCCCGAGAATTCGATTCCCGGGCGACCGCCCGGCACCGGGGCCCCTCGGACGGGCTGCCGCTAGTTGCGCCGCCCGCCACCGCCGACCAGGCTGACCCAGTAGAGGAGCTGCATCAGCGCCGCCAGGAAGCCTGCTACGTAGGTCAGGGCCGCGGCGTTGAGCATATCTTTGTCCTGCCGGTACTCGGCCAGGTCGACCAGGCCGTTGGTCTGGAGCATCGCCAGGGCCCGGCTGCTCGCGTTGAACTCGACCGGCAGCGTGACCAGCGCGAAGACGGTGGCCAGCCCGAAGAAGGCGATTCCCAGCCAGGCCAGAGCCGAGAGCTGGATCAGCACCCCGGCGATGATCATGATCACACCGAACTGGGTGCCGACCGCCGCCACCGGGGCGATGGCCGAGCGCACGCCGAGCGGGGCGTAGCGCGTCTGCTGCTGCAGGGCGTGCCCGGTCTCGTGCGCGGCGATGCCGAGCGCGGCCACCGAGCGGCTCAGGTAGACCGAACGCGAGAGCCGCAGCGTGTGGCTGCGCGGGTCGTAGTGGTCGGTCAACTCGCCGTCGATCATCTCGATGCCGACATCGTAAAGGCCGTTGGCGTCGAGTAGCCGCCGCGCCACCTCGGCGCCGGTCAGCCCCTGGTGGTTCATCACCTGGCTGTACTTATGAAAGGCAGACTTGACGCGCGACTGCGCGTACAGCATCAGCAAGATCGCCGGCATCACGAAGAGGAAGTACCTGGGGTCAAAGAAGAACATCGTCATGCCTTTCGTCAGGGGCCGGACTAGGATCGGGCCAGGCCGTGCCGCCCAGCCGCTCGCGTCGAGCGGCAACGCACGCGGCGCCTGATGGTTCACCGCAAATTCCCGATCATGATATAGTATGCCGTGTCTGGGCGCCGGGTTCAATTCCGGCGCCGCTTCGTGTCGGCAGGGCGAAGGGGGCATCTTGGCGCCGGACCAGGAGGAGCGCTACCTGGCGCTCATCGAGGAGTCGATGCGCGCCGCGCTGCACGAGCAGGAGCGCGCCACCGCCGACCTCTTCGCGGCCGGCGATCTGCCGCTCTACCAGGTGCTCCGCTACCACCTCGGCTGGGCCGATACCGACTTCGCCCCGGCAGAGTGCGACCCCGGCAAGCGCACCCGCCCGCTGGTCTGCCTGCACGCCGCGGCAGCTGTGGGCGGCGACGTGCAGCAGGTCGCGCCGATCGCCGCCGGGATCGAGCTGCTGCACAACTTCACCCTGATCCACGACGACATTCAGGACGAGAGCGCCAGCCGTCGCCACCGCGCGACCGTCTGGGCTCAGTGGGGCGCCGCGCAGGCGATCAACGCCGGCGACGCGATGTTCGCGCTGGGGCAGTTGGCGGTGCTGGCCGCGGCCGAGCGCGGCGTGCCGCTCGAGCGCATCCTGCGGGTGCAGCGCGGCTTCAACGAGACAACCTTGCGCATCGTCGAGGGGCAGGTGCTCGATCTCGGCTTCGAGTGCCGCTGGGACCTCGAACGCGACGACTACCTGCGCATGATCGGCGGCAAGACCGCCGCCATCGTGGCCTTCGCCGCTTGGGCCGGCGCTTGCAGCTCCGGCGCCAGCGACGAGCAGTCCGAGCGCTTCCGGGCCTTCGGACGGGCGCTGGGGCTGGGCTTTCAGGTGCGCGACGATCTGCTCGGCATCTGGGGCTCAGCGGCGCTGACCGGCAAGCCGGTGGCCGACGATATCCGGCGGCGCAAGAAGTCGCTGCCGATGCTGCTGCTGGCGTCGGAGGCTGACCAGCGCGACCTGGCCGAGCTGCGCGCGATCTACACCGCGCCGGCCGTCGACGCCGAGGGCGTGCGGCGCGTGTTGGCGCTGCTGGCGCGCTATGAGATCGAAGAGCAGGTGCAGAGCGAGGTCGATCGGCTGCACCAGGAAGCGGCGGTGCTGCTGGAGGCGGCCGCGCCGCCCAGCCCGGCCCGCGCGGCGCTCTCCGCGCTGCTGGAGCGCCTGGCGACCCGCGTCGGCTAGCCCGCGATCAGCGATAGACCGGTTGGCTCTCCCTCGCGCGCCAGCAAATGCAGTGTGCCTTCGACCAGCCCGAAGGGTCCCGCCAGCATCATGTCGCCGTGCGGCACCGACTCGTGGTAGCCCAGCGCGCGGCCGATCTGCCGCTGTGGCCCGGTGATGGCCACGAACTCCAACTCGTCGCCCGCGCCGTAGTCCGCCGCGAAGGCGGCGCCGTGGCCGCCCCAGGCGACGACCTCCTCGTGGGTCAGCGTGCCGCCGCGCAGCCGGTCGACCAGGTGCCGCAGGTTGTCCGGCGTGATGCCGCCGGTGTGGTGCTCGAAGAGCCCTCTGATGCGCCGACCGCGCACGGCGATGCCGAAGGTGTGCATGTTGCCGATGTTCACCAGCACCGCGCCGCGCCCCGTCACTGCCTCGGCCACGCGCGGGTCACCCAGGCTGCCCAGGACCGCCGCCGCGCCGGTGTCCATCACCACCGCGCCCGGTAGCAGCTCGCGCACGGCGCGCATGCGCAGCATGTACGCCGGTGGCTCGCGGAAGGCCATACGCGTCAGCTCACCGCCGTCACGCAGCAGGCTCTGCAAGAACTCGTAGCGGAACTCGCGCCCCCCGGCGCCGGGCAGGTAGCCGTGGTCCTGGACCGCGATGGCGAAGCGCTCGGGGAGCGCCACCTCGAAGCGGCCGAGCGCCGCCTCAAGCGCCGCGCGATCGACGTCGACCAGCTCGATGACCTCGGCCCCCGGCGGCGCCTCGTCCCGTATCACCACGCCGCGCGCCGCGACGCGCTCCAGGTCGTTGTGCAGCGTGCGCGCGGCGGCGGGCGCGGCCGAGACCGGCAACCCGGCGGCCAGGTGGCGCTCGACCGCCTCGCTGCTGGCGCCGCCGCCCATCACCTGCCCGCTGAGGTGGAGCGGTACACCGCGCGCCGTCGCCGCCGCGATGCGCCGCGCGATGACCTGCGTCTGCGAGGGGAGCACCAGCTTGATGCAGTTCTCGGGGGTGCGGTCGCTTTCGTAGAGCAGGATGTCCTGCGTGCCGGCGCCGACGTCGATGGCCAGGATGCGGAGTGGATTATCGCGCGTCAACGGTCCTCCTCGCCGGGTTGGTGCGTGGCGCTTGGTAACTCCTCGACGTAGCGCGCGGCCTGGTCGCAGGGCTCCTCGGGGTGCGGCGCGCTCGCCACCAGCTCGATCAAGACGGCTTCGGGGGGCGCCAAGAAGCGGAGCGGCAGCCGCGTGGTGCCGATGCCGTGGCTGACGTAGAGGAGCGTGCCGTTGACCCAGTGGAAGCCGCGCAGGAAGCGCTGCGGGGGATGCCGGAAGAGGCGGTCGAGCCACCAGGTGGAGTCGAGCGGGGTCAGCCGGTCGAAGGGCGAGAGCCGGATCTGGCCCCCGTGCGTGTGGCCGGCCAGCACCAGCGCTGCCGCGCCCGGCGGCAGCCGCTCGACGATCGAAGGAGCGTGGGCCAGCAGGATGCGCGGCTCGGCGGTGCCCTGGAGCGCCTCGCGCGGGTCGGCATAGCCGATGTACGGGTCGCCGACGCCGGCGATGGTGATCTCGCCGCCGCGCAGCGCGACGCGCTCGGCCCGGTTCCAGAGCACCGGCACACCCCGGCTCCCCAGCTCCTTGACAATGGCCCCGCTGTAGCGCCCCCGCCGGTGAAGGTCGTGGTTGCCGAGGATGCCGAAGACCAGTGCGAACTCGCGCAGCCGGTCGAAGAGGCAGGCATGCTGGTGGCAGCGACTGTGGTCGAAGTAGTCGCCGCCCAGTAAGAGCAGGTCCGGATCCTCACGTCGAACCAGGTCGAGCGCCAGTGGAGTCAATTCGTTGCCGTGGCCCGGACCGTTGACGTGGAAGTCGCTCAGGAAGGCGATGCGCGTGCCGGCCAGGCCGGACGGCAGGCCGGGGAGGTGAACGCGGAAGCGACGCAGGCGCAGGGTGCGCGGCTCGCGGCGAGACTCCCAGATGAAGAGCGCCGCCAGCGCACCGATGAGTGCGGCAGCGAGCGTGAACAGGCGGGAACGGTTCGACAAGCGTGCACTCCGAGTCCAGCACCGACGAGCCGTCCCGGCGACGAACCCCTGCCGGCTGCGCCCTCAATCTTGCTGCACCGGGCACGGCGGCGGCAAGCGGGCCTGGTGGCGGTCGAATCTGGTACGATGCAGGGGAACGTACACGTCGGCGCGGAGGCGGAGTGATGCCCCCCTATCGCTGGATCGAGCCGCGGCCCAACGCTCAGCTCGACGATTTTGGACTCGACTCGCCGCTACTGGCCGCGATACTGGCGCGGCGCGGTGTCGGCAGCGCGGCGCAGGCGGCGGCTTTCCTGGCGCCGGAGCTGGGTCAGCTCGGCGATCCCTACGATCTGCCGGATCTCGATCTCGCCGTGGCCCGCATCCGGGCCGCGCTGCGCCGGGGTACGCCGATCGCCGTCTTTGGCGACTACGACGCCGACGGCGTCTCGGCCACGGCGATGCTGGTGCGCGCGCTGCGCGGCGTCGGTGGTCAGGTGCGGCCCGTGCTGCCCCACCGGGTGCGCGACGGCTACGGCCTGAACCGGGGCGCGGTGGGGCGCATCGCGGCGGACGGCGCCGGCCTGCTGATCGCGGTCGACTGCGGCACCGGCAATGCCGCCGAACTGGCGCTGGCGCACCAGCACGGCCTCGCGACGATCGTGCTCGACCACCACCACGTGGTGGACGACGAGCTGCCGGGTACCGCCTTCGTCTCGTCGCACCGCCCTGGCGCTCGTGGCTTCCGCGACTTCTGCGCTGCCGGGGTCACCTTCCAGCTCGTGCGCGCGCTGCTGGGCGACGACGAGGCCCAGCGCTACCTGCCGCTGGCCGCGCTGGCGACGGTGGCCGACGTGGTGCCGCTGCTGGGCGCCAACCGGGCCATCGTGGCGCTCGGGCTGGCCCGCTTCACCCAGGCGCAGCCCGGGTTGCTGGCCCTCGCCCGCCAGGCCGGGGTCCGTCCCGAGGCGCTGAGCAGCCGCGACCTGGGTTTCGCGCTTGGGCCGCGCATCAACGCCGCTGGGCGCATCGATGACCCCGGCCTGGCGCTGGATCTCCTGCTGACTGAGGAGCGCAGCCGGGCGCTGGAATTGGCGCAGGAGCTCGGCAGGCTCAACGCCGAGCGCCAGCGGCAGGTGGAGGCGCTGCTGCGCGAGGCTGAGGAGGTTCTGGCCTCTCCCGAGGAGCAGCCGCTGATCGTCGTTTCGCACCCGGGTTGGAACGTCGGGCTGGTCGGGCTGGCGGCCAGCCGGCTGTCCGAGCGCTATGGGCGCCCCGCGCTGGTACTGGCCGAGGAGAACGGGCGCAGCCGGGGCTCGGCGCGCAGCATCGCCGGCTTCAACATCGTCGAAGCCCTGGGGGAGTGTCACGACCTGCTGGAGGCCTACGGCGGTCACAGCCAGGCGGCGGGCCTCACGCTGCGCAGCGAGCGCCGCGCGGAGCTGGTCGAGCGGCTGCACACGCTGGCGGGCGCGGCCTTCGGCCCGCTGGGGCCGCGCCGGGAGCTGACCCTCGACGCCGAGCTGACGCGAAGCGAGCTGACGCTGGCCAGCGCGCGGCTGCTGCGCCGGCTCGAGCCGCTGGGCCACGGCAACCCCGCGCCGCGCCTGCTGCTGCGCGGGGCGCGCCTGCATGCGGTGCAGCCCACGCGCGACGGCAAGCACCTGCGCTTCCGCGTCGCCGCCGAGCGCGGCCGCTCGGTCAAGGGGATCTACTTCGGCGGCGCCGAGCGCGCGGACCTGCT
The DNA here is from genome assembly GCA_035693105.1 of Thermomicrobiaceae bacterium. Taxonomy (GTDB): domain Bacteria; phylum Chloroflexota; class Chloroflexia; order Thermomicrobiales; family Thermomicrobiaceae; genus DASSHC01. The sequence goes on from DASSHC010000332.1 coordinate 16,836, forward strand.
GTCGGCCGGGCGCCCGCTCGACCTGGCGCTGACGCTCAAGCTCAACACCTGGAACGGCGCGGTCGAGCCGGAGGTCGAATTGCTCGACGCGCGGCTGGCGGCGGGGGAGGTGTGAGCGGCGGTCAGTGCCCTATTCGGCCAGTTTGTGCATCATGGAGCCGATAAGAGATTCTTCACTGCGGCTCAGAATGACAGAAGGGGCGGCTCGCTCTACCTTGTCATTCTGATGCCGCGACCGAAGGATCTCCCATCGGCTCCAGGTGGCAGAGCGTGACATGACCGACGCTCAACGTGCTCGCATCCCTCGATCCTCTCAGCATCGCGCGGCGGCGACGAGGCGGGCGACGCGGGCGGGGTCGACCGGGCGCTCGATGTGGCCGCCCTCCTTGACCCAAGTGCCGACGATGAAGCCGCTGGCGGCGGGGAGGTAGTCGGCGATCGACTCGGCGGTGACGCCGCTGCCGACGTAGAGCGGGAACGCGGGAAAGGCGGCTCGGAGCCGGCTCAGTTCTTCGGGGTCGGCGGGGCGTCCGGTGGCGCGGCCGGTGACGATCACGGCGTCGGCCAGCTCGCGCTGAATCAGGTCGTCGGCCGCGTCCTCGATTGCGATCGGTCCGAGCGGCGAGGCGTGCTTAACCAGCACGTCGGCCCAGATCGCCACCTGCTCGGCGCCAAGCGCGCGGCGCTGCCGCAGCGTGTCGTCGGCCAGCGTCTGGATGATGCCCTGGTCGGTGACCAGCGCGCCGCTGTGGATGTTGACCCGGATGAAGGCGGCACCGGTCACCGCGGCGATTGCCAGCGCTGCCCCCGCGTCATTACGCAGCACATTGACGCCGAGCGGCAGCGCGACGGCCTGGCGCACGGCGCGCACCGCCAGGGTCATGGCCGCGATGACCGGCGGCTCGACCTGCTCCTTGCGAAAGGGAACGTCGTGGAAGTTCTCCACGATCAGCGCCGACGCGCCGCCCTCGGCGTAGGCGCGGGCATCGCGCAGGGCAGACGCGATGATGGCGTCGAGCGACAGCCCGGCGCGCGGTGAACCGGGCAGGGCCGGCAGATGCACGACGCCGACGATCGGGGGCGGGGACTGACTCACTCCAGGTCCTCGACCTCGGTCAGATCGCGCACCTCGACGATGCCCGGCACGCGCGCCGCGACCGACTCGGCGGTCTCGGCGTCCTCTACAGTCGGCACCCGGCCGCGTAGGTAGACGATGCCGTTGATGACTTGCACGTCGAGCCGCAGATCGATCGTCAGCGCATCCTCGTGCAGCTCGCGCTGCACGTCGTCGAGGATCTCGTCGTCGTCGCGCACGATCACGCGGTCGCCGTCTCCCAGCTGCACTCCCTGCTCGAACGCCGTCTGCTCCTCGACGTCGGTGTCCTCCTCCATCGAGGTGGGCTGGAAGCCGCCGACGATGCCGAGCTCCTGCGGACCGGTGCTCGGCTCGACTACCGGGTCGGTGGGTGGGAACCAGACGCCGCCATCCTCGATGACCTCCTGGAAGTCGCGCGAGCTGACCTCCTCCATGAAGGTGGGATCGGTGTCGGAGATGTCGTCGTTGAGCGACTCCTCGTCGGCGTAGCCGAACTGCTGGTCGTCGTCGAGCGGCTCGGTCGCCATGTCGGGGGAGATCACCTCGTAGTCGATCTGGTCGTCGATGCCGCTCAGCCCCGGTAGCCCTTCGACCAGGTCGATCGCCGCCTGGTGCAAGCGCGGCGAGTCGACGCGACCCACCAAAATCGCCACGCCATCGACCACATCGACGTCGACCGGGAGGCGGGCCTCGTCATAGAGCGTGCGGATGCGAGCCTGCAGCCGCTGGTCGCTTTGCCTCGATTGCGTCATCACACACTCCCCTGCTATTGACGGGCGGCGCGCGATTTGCCCGTAGAATACCGTGCACGGCTCGTACCCGGCGTGCCGGCCCGGCGGCCGGGACGGATGGAGGCCTGGAGCGTGGCAGCCGACGCGCCCGAGATCATGTCGATTCACCAGCTCGAAGCGGCGAGTGGAGTGCCCTCGCGCCGCATCCGCCACTTCATCGCCGAGGGATTGCTCCCGCCTCCGCTGGGCAAGGGACGTGCCGCGCATTACGATCGGCAGCATCTGGAGCTGCTGCGGCAGATCGAGGCGTTGCGCGCGGCGAACCTCGGGCTGGAGGAGATTCGGCTGCGACTGGCAGGCGAGCCGGAGCGCGGCGGCGCGGCGCCGGAGAGCGAGGCGTGGCGTCGTTGGGAGATCGCGCCGGGGATCGAGCTGCACGCGCGCGCCGACCTGGGACCGGAGCCGGCGCGGATCGCCCAGACGCTGGCCGAGCTGGCGCGGCAGATGCGGAGTCCCGAGGCCAACGACGGGTAGATAAGGGAGCATTGTGCGCGAGCTGGAGACAGGGCAAGACGGTTGGGACGAGCGGGCCGTGCTGCGGCCGGTCGTGGCGGCGCTGGAGGCTGCCGGCTTCTACGCCTACCTCATCCTCGACAAGGAGGCACGCTGGATGGTGGCCAGCGACAGCGAGCTGGGCCGGGTCGACGTGCGCCTTGGCCAGGACGGCTACGAGCTGACGGTCTGGGATGTCTCGCCCGGCCTCTTCCTGGAGGAGGAGGACGAGCGGCGCCGCGTGGCCCAGGAGCGGCTGGCGCGCGTGACCCTGCCGGCGCTGGCGCGCGGCTACCTGGCGGCGAACCAGGAAGTCTGGTGGGACGAAGAGCTGCACGGTGTCGGGGCGCTGCTGCGGCTCGAATTGCCGTTCGCCGCGCAGCCGCAGTTAGGCGAGATCGCGCGGCAGCGGCTGGACGAGCTCAACGACCTGATCGCCTTCGTCGAGACGAAGCTGAGCGAGTAGACAGGTAGGTAGGGGAGTGCGGGCGCGATGATCGATCGATGGCACCGGGTGCTGGCGGTGGCCGAGGGGCGTGAACCGGCTGACCTCGTGCTGCGCGATGCGCGGCTGGTCAACGTCGCCTCGGGCGAGATCGAGCGCGTCTCGGTCGCGATCGTCGCGGGCACGATCGCCGGGGTGGGCGACTATCAGGCGGGGGAGCGGGAAATCGACCTGGCCGGGAGTTACCTGGCGCCAAGCTTCATCGACGCCCACGTCCACGTCGAGAGCTCCCTCCTCTGGGTCGATGCCTTCGCCCGCGCGGTGGTGCCGCACGGCACCGGGGCGGTCGTCACCGATCCGCACGAGATCGCCAACGTCGCCGGGCTGCCGGGGGTGCGCGCGCTGATGGGGGCGGCGGTTACGCAGCCGCTCGATCTCTTCTTCACCATCCCCTCCTGCGTGCCGGCCAGCGCGCTGGAGAGCGCCGGCGCCGAGATGACGCCCGCCGTGATCGCCGAGGGGCTGGAATTGCCGCGCGTGGTCGGGCTGGGCGAGATGATGAACTTCCCCGGCGTGCTGGCCGGCGATGCCGAGATCTTCGCCACGCTCAGCCTGCCGGTGGCCCGGCGCGACGGCCACGCGCCCGGCCTGCGCGGGCCCGCGTTGAACGCCTACATCGCCTCGGGCATCGGCTCCGATCACGAATCGACCGAGCTGGAGGAGGCGCGCGAGAAGCTGCGGCGCGGACTGAAGCTGATGATCCGCGAAGGCTCGACCGAGCGCAACCTGCTGGCGCTGCTGCCGCTGGTCGACGACCGCACCTATCCGCGCTGCTGCTTCGCTAGCGACGACCGCGACTGCGCCACGCTGCTGCATGACGGGCACGTCGACGCGATCCTGCGCAAGGCGATCGCGGCCGGGCTCGACCCGATCCGCGCCATTCGCATGGCGACGCTCTCCAGCGCCGAGTACTGGCGCCTCCCCTGGCTGGGCCAGGCGGCGCCGGGCTACCGGGCCAATCTGGTGGTCTTCGACCGGTTGGACGACTTGCGGCCGCGGCTGGTCCTTTACGACGGACGGGTGGTGGCCGAGGACGGCCGCGCGATCTTCGAGGCCCCAGCGCCGGTGCCCGAGTGGCTCATGCAGACCTTTCACCTGGCGCCGGTCACGCCGGAGGATCTCAAGCTGGCGCCCCACGCGCCGATGATCGCGGTGGGCGCGATCGCCGGCCAGATCGTGACGCGCAAGCTGGTGGTCGAGCCGACCGTGCGCGATGGCTTCGTCGTCTCCGACCCGGCGCGCGACCTGCTCAAGCTGGCGGCGGTCGAGCGCCACCACGGCACCGGCCGGGTCGGGGTCGGGCTGCTCGCCGGCTTCGGGCTCCAGCGCGGCGCGCTAGCGACCTCAGTGGCGCACGACGCGCACAACGTGGTGGTGACCGGCGTCGACGACCACGACATGCTGGTGGCGATTGGGGAGGTGGCCGCGATGGAGGGCGGGCTGGTGGCGGTGGAGCACGGCCGGGTGCTGGCCCGGCTGCCGCTGCCGGTGGCGGGCATCCTCTCGCCGCGCCCCCTAGAGGAGGTCACGTCGGCCTACGAGCGGCTGGAGGCGGTGGCGCACGAGTTGGGGAGCACGGTGCCGGCGCCCTTCGGCCTCCTCTCCTTCATGGCGCTCTCGGTCATCCCCGAGGCGCGCGTGACCGACCGCGGCCTGGTGACCTTCTGAGGAAGGTTGGGAGCGGATGGAAGCGGAGCGGACAAAGCGGGAAGCGGCATTGGCCGCGCTGGCGGCGCGCTGGGCGGACGATCCGGCGATCGCGGCGGCGCGCGACGGCAGCAACCTGGTGCTGGGCGCCGGGAATCCCCTCGCGCGCCTGGTGCTGATCGGGGAGGCGCCCGGCGGCCAGGAGGAGAAGGCCGGGCGGCCGTTCGTCGGTCCGGCGGGCAAGCTGCTCGACGAGGCGCTGGCCGAGGCCGGGCTGCGGCGGGACGAGATCTGGATTACCAACGTGGTCAAGTTTCGTCCGACCTCGCCGGGCGTCGGCCAGCGCAAGCGCAACCGCGCGCCGACGCGGACTGAGACGCAGCTCTTCCTCCCCTGGCTGCGCGAGGAGCTGGCACTCGTCGAGCCGAAGGCGCTGGTCTGCC
>DASSHC010000333.1:0-3610 GCA_035693105.1 Thermomicrobiaceae bacterium
CACCCAGGTGAAGTTCGGGTTGATCGACGGCTCCAGCGTGGCATCGGCCCAGGTGGCGCCGTTGTCGAGGCTAACCTCGACGCGCAGGATCCCGCGGTCTCCGGCCGAGGCCACGCCGGCCGCGGCGGCGGGACCGGGCTGGAGCGTCTCCCCGGACCCCGGTGTGTCGATCCGGGCCCAGATCTGATACCGGGCGGTGTCGCTCCAGCCGCGATCCTCCCAGTACCCCTTGAAGTCGGAGTCGACGGCCTCGATCTTGTCGAGCCACTTGACATTCTTCATGCCGTAGATCGGCGGTACGATAATCCGCGCCGGGAAGCCGTGATCGGGCGGCAACGGCTCGCCATTGATCCCCGTCACGACCAGGGTCGTGGGATCCATCGCCACCGTGAACGGGATCGAGTCCTCGTAGCCGTCGGCGGCGTGGAAGACGATATCGACCGTGGCCCGGTCGACCCCGGCCTCTTCGAGCAGCTCGCGCAGGGGGAAGCCGGTCCACTGCGCGGTCGAGATCAGATCGCCGTTCAGCTCGTTGGAGATGCAGCACAACGTCGTGATGTTCTCGATCGTGGGCCGCGCCATCAGCTCGTCGTAGGAGAGCTGCAAAGGCTTGGCGACCTTGCCGGCGACGGAGAGCGACCACCCGTCGGCACTGACCACCGGGTCCGAGATGTTCTTGGAGACGTGGTAGAAGTCGGCGACGGAGGTGATCAGCGGCGTCAGCTTGCCCTCGGCCTCGAGTTTGGCGAATGCGCTCTCGCTTTCAGCCACGGCCGTTGCTGGCGCGGCCTGCTTCGCCGGCGCCAAATCCTCCGGTCCCGGGATGCTACTGGCTGGGTTGGCGACCGCCGCGGACGGCGGCGCGCTGCGGGCGCGTGCCGCGATGTCGGCGGCGGCCTGCTGCTGTGCCGCGACATCGCCCGGCGCGGCCGCCCGCGCCAGCCGCCAGCCGAGAACTGCCACCCCCGCGGCCAAGCCCGCCGCGGCGGCGCTGCGCAACGCCATCCGGCGCGACAGCCCATCCTCGGTCGTGGCGCCCGCGGCCGGAGTGGCCGCGATCGCGCTCGTTCTGGCGGTCAGGGCCGCCCAGGCCAGCGCCCAGATAGCGGCGAAGAGCAGCGCCTGCACCACGATTGCGCCCTGGAACGCGCTGCCGGCGGCGAAGAACCCCTCCCGCGCCAGCGGCAGGACGACGACGGCGATGAACAGAAAGAGGATCGCCGCCAGGATGGCCGCCGCGCGCAGCCGCGCGGCGGCGCCGGCGCCCAGTCGGCCCGACGCGACCCAGCGCCCGCCCACCCGGCCGGCGATGTAGCCGACCGCCACGATGCCGATCAGGACCAAGGTCCAGAGCGTGTTCTGGGCCAGACTGCCGAAGGTCTCGGTCGCCCAGCCGAAGAGGGGCACCGGGGTGAGGCGGGCGATGGCCGCGACCACCGATTCGGGGGTCGCCGGAACGCCCGGCGCGGCCAGCGTCACCCGCCAGAGGAGATCGAGAAAGAGGACGAGCAGCGCGGCCAGCGCGCCGGCGCGACCATCGAGGCGAGCACGCAGATCGGCGGTGGACGGCGGTGTGGGGGTTGCCATGAAGCATTTCTCCGGCTTGCGTGGAGAGCGTCCGGCTCGGCCCGTTCGGGGCAGGGGCGCTCACATCAGTATGATACGCCTGCCGTGCCGGCGCACCCCTCTCCTGAGCATACGGTGCCGCGAGCGGAGCGGATCATTACGGCGCTGCGCCCCACGGTTTCTGGTTGAGCCCGACCGGGCCCGGGGATCAGGCCACTCAGCAGCCGGGCTGACCGTGGTTGCCGCAGCAGTTCTGACGCAAGATAACCCGGCGCCAGAGGTTGCGCACGGCCAGCCGCACCTTGACGCCGAACGGGGCGTCGTAGGTCGTCCAGTTGCTGATCAGGGAGCCAAATGAGGGATGATCGTGATTCCCTCCCGGCTCATGCCCCGCGCACATGGCGCCCTCCTCTCTCGCTAGCGCGCCAGCGACGCCGCCGGCAGCGAGACGCGGCCGGCAAAGGCCTCGTGCGCCTGGACGGTGGCGACCAGCACGTGATCGAGAAACTGGTTGATTTCCGCGTAGAGCCGCACCGCCCGCCGGGCGGCGAGCCCCTGCTCTTCGATCAGCCCGGTGACGGCCTGCACCACCGGAAACCGGAAGTACATGAACGCCTCGACGGTGTCCGACGCCGCTAGCCCGTGCGCGGCGCCATTGCGGCCGTAGTGGGCGCCGATCTGCCGCGCCTCATCGAGGAGCGAGTCCCGGTCACCGGCGCCAGCCGGCGTGGAGGCATACCGGATCGCGAGGTCGACCAGGCGGCGCCCCAGGCGCCGGTGCTCCTCCTGCGTCGCCGCACCATAGGCGCGAAACCAGGGCCGCTCCCGCGCGGCGCGCAGGTACGTATCTTCGTAGCCGGAGAGCGAGCGGTCGGTCAATGTCTGGCGGGAGACGCGCGGCCGCTCCTGGAGCTGCGCGCCGGCGCCGACCAGCGCCGCCAGATCGGCTTCGGCGTACCGGCGGTGCCCACCCGGGGTACGGAACACCGGCACTTTGCCGCTGTCGCTCCATCGGCGCAGCGTGCTCTGGTCGACGCCCAGGAACGCGCAGGCGTCGTGGATCGTCAGCCAGCGGCCGCCAGCGGCGCCGGCCGCCTCGGCCGCTGGCTGGCCACGGTCGCGTCCGCTTCTCGGCTCAGCGGGCATGAGCAACCTCCCTGCTCCCGGCCGCGCGTCGGCGGGCGGGTCGGTGCGCCGCGCCGCCGCGCCGGCTCGCCGCTGAGCCAGTCACGATGGTCAGGAGCTGGGCCAGTGTACCGCTGGCCCAAACGGTGTCAACGGGGTCGGGGCGCGATGGGACTGCCCAGGATCGCGCCCGCGCTGACTACAATCCCTCACCGCACGGTGACGACCAAGGACAGCGTGAGAGGAGCGAGACCACGTGACGGATGATCTGAATTTCGCGACGGCGCGCGAGCTGGCGCGCCGGATCCGGGAGCGGGAGCTCTCCGCGGTCGAGGTGATGGAGGCGCATCTGGCCCAGATCGCGCGGGTCAACCCGGCCGTCAACGCCATCGTCACCCTCCTGCCAGAGCGCGCGATGGATGGGGCTCGGGCCGCCGATGCCGCGCTGGCGCGCGGCGAGGCCGTCGGGCCGCTGCACGGGTTGCCGATCGCGCACAAGGACACGCTCGCCACCAAAGGCATCCGCACCACGCAGGGCTCGCCGATCTACCGCGACGCCGTGCCCGAGGAGAACGCGCTCATCGTCGAGCGCATCCAGGCGGCCGGAGCCATCCCGATCGGGAAGACGAACGTGCCGGAGTTCGGCGCGGGGTCGCAGACCTTCAACACGGTCTTTGGCACGACGCGCAACCCCTACGATCTGACGAAGACGCCGGGCGGCTCCTCCGGCGGGGCAGCCGCTGCCCTCGCCGCCGGGATGCAGCCGATCGCCGACGGCAGCGACCTTGGCGGCTCTTTGCGCAACCCAGGTGGCTACTGCAACGTCGTCGGCTTCCGCCCCTCCCCAGGGCGGGTGCCGAAGATCGGCTCCAGCAACGCCTGGTTCGACATGACCGTGAACGGCCCGCTGGCCCGCACC
>DASSHC010000334.1:0-26379 GCA_035693105.1 Thermomicrobiaceae bacterium
ACCGAGCCGCGGCAGTTCCTCCTCCACGCGCCGGTAGCTGTCTGCCAGCAGCGACCAGGGATCGCCGAGGCGCGCGGCGCAGCGCCAGCGTATCTCCATGGTGATGGGGGGCAGCGGTCCGAGGCGCGCCAGCGCGCCGAGCTGCTTGGGGTAAGGCACCCCGCCGAGCACCAGCGGAAAGTGCGCCACGCCGGCGTGGTCGAGATCGTGCAGGTGGATGTGGCGCACTTGGCGCAGGAAGGCGTGATCCGGCACCGGCGTCCAGCCCGGCTCGGCGGCCGCGTTCTGCAGGTCGTGCGCCAGGTCCCAGCAGATGCCGGCGTTCGGCGCCGCCAGCGTCTCGATGATTCGCAGCACGCTGGCCCGATCCGTCGCCGCCGCGGTTGGATAGTGGGGCTTGCGCGCGGTCAGCTCCAGCGCCACCCGCGCGCCGGGGAGCGGCGCCAGCCGCTCGGCCAGCCAGTCGAGCAGGCCGAGCGTGGCCCGCTCGTTCTCCGCCGGCGTGAGCGCCGGATCGGCCGCGCCGTGCAGCACCAGCGTGGTCACCGCCTGCTCCGGCGCCAGCTCCGCCAGCAGCCGCAGCAGCGGCTCGTACTCCCGGCGCAATGCCTCCGGCTCGCCGTGCCAGCGCTCGCTAGCAAAGCGTGGGTCGAGCGAGGCGTGAAGCTGCACCGCGATGCCGCGGTCGCGGTAGGCGGCAATGATCTTGTCCCAGTCGGATTCGAGCACGTGCACGCGCGCGGTGCGCTCGTCGAACGGGCCGTGGTGCAGCGGTAGCTCGACCAGCGTCGCGCCGGACGCTTCCAGAAGATCCAGATAATCTTCGAAGCGGCCGTCGTGCCAGCGGGGTGAGCCGCTGTTGCCGAGGAGTGGCATGGGCACGGCGGCTCAGACGGCCAGGCGCAGCACGGCCGCCGCCGCGTCGCCGCGCGGCACTGCTTCCTGCTCGCTCGTCGCCATCCGGCGCAGCATGACCGTGCCGTTCGTCACTTCGTCCGGCCCGAGGATCGCCACCACCGGGATGCCCCGCTTGTTGGCGTACTCCATCTGCCGCCGTAGCTGGCGGCTCTCACCCAGGTAGATCTCGGCCGGGACGCCGCCGCGCCGCAGCTCCTCGACCAGCGCGAGAGAGGCGCCAATCAGCTCATCGCCGAAAATCGTAACCAGCACCTTCGAGACCGCCTCGGGCTGGGGCAGCAGGCCAAGCTCCTCGATCACGTCGACGATCCGCTCCAGCCCGAGCGAGCAGCCGGTCGCGGGGATCTCCTCACCGAGGAACATCCCGATCAGCCCGTCGTAGCGCCCGCCGCCGCCGAGCGAACCGATCTTCGGCTCCTCGACAACGGCTTCGAAGACCGGGCCGGTGTAGTAGTCGAGCCCGCGCGCCAGCGCCAGGTCGAGCGTGTAGTGGCTGGGATCGGCCCCCATGTCGCGCAGGTAGCTGAAGATCTGCTCCAGGTCGTTGATCCCCTGCTGCGCCTCGTCCAAACCGGCCAGGCGCTCCCGCAGGTCGGCCAGCACATCGTGTGGTCGTCCCTGCAGCGAGACCAGCTCCAGCACGCGACGCGCTGCCTCGTCCGATACGCCGTGCCGCAGCATCTCATCCTCGACGCCCGCCGCCCCGATCTTGGCCAGCTTGTCGATCGCCCGGATGATGCTCTGCGCCTGCTCCGGCTGTGCCCCAGCATACGTCGACAGGCTCTGCAGCAGCTTGCGGTGGTTGATCTGCACCACGAAGTTCGGCATGTGGATCGACTCAAGCGCGGCGATCCAAACCATGATCGCCTCGGCATCGGCCACCGGCGAGCTGGAACCGACGATATCGACATCGCACTGCCAGAACTGGCGGTAGCGACCGCGCTGCGGGCGATCGGCGCGAAAGACTGGCGCGATGTGATAGCGCTTGAAGGGGAAGTTCAGCTCGCGCCGGTGCAAGGCGATGTAGCGCGCCAGCGGAATCGTCAGGTCGTAGCGCAGCCCGACCGGACGGCCGCCGTGGTCCTCGAAGTGGTAGATGAGCTTCTCGTCCTCGCCGATCTTGCCGGTGAGGATCTCCAGGTACTCGATGGTTGGCGTCTCGATCGGCGCGAAGCCGTAGCGCTCGAAGACGCCGCGCCAGGTATCCATCACCCGCTGGCGCAGGATCATCTGCCCCGGTAGAAAGTCGCGCATCCCCTGAAGAATCCGCGGCTTGACCCGCGCGGAGCCAGCACCTCCGCTCATCCAGGCACTCCTTCCAGGCTCTTGGCGCATTGGTGTGGGACTACTTCGGCATCTCGAAGAGATCTTTCGGCTGTCCTGTGTCCCCGGTCATTCCGAGCCCCCACCCCTGTCTTCCCTTTGACAGGTTCAGGGCAGGCTCATCGGCTGCGGCCTCAGGCTAACAGGAGGGCAAGCATCTCTCCGCTCCAACCTGCCCCTCAACCGCTCGATGATACCAGCCGGTCTACTTGCGCATCTCGAAGACGACGTGCGCCAGCTCCGGGCCGATCAGCTTGTCCATCGCGAGCGCGACCGCGTTGGGCGAGCCGGGGGTGAGAAAGATCACCGTGCCGTTGATCACCCCGGCGGTGGCGCGGGTCAGCATCGCGGCCGCGCCGACCTCGGCGTAGCTGAGCGAGCGAAACAACTCGCCGAAGCCGTCGAGCCGCTTCTGCAGGCGTGCGTCGACCGCGTCGAAGGTCGTGTCGCGCCGCGCGATGCCGGTGCCGCCGTTGAAGATGATCGCGTCGCACTCGGGGTGCGCCACCAATCGGCTCAGCGCGTCGATGATCTGGTCCGGCTCGTCCTTGACGATGGCGTAGTCCATCAGCTCATGCCCGGCGGCGAGCAGCTTTTCCTGGATCAGTTGTCCGCTGCGATCCGTCTCGACGGTGCGCGTGTCGCTGACCGAGACCACGGCACAGCGCACGTGCTCCGGCGCCGACGCCCGGTGCTGTTCGACCGACTCGCTCACCTTGCCGCCCCCTCACGTGCGATGACCATCTCCAGGTCACTCACTCTGGATCGCATCTTCGATGTGGCTGACGCGCGCCACGCGCCCGTCCGGCCCTAGCGTAATCGCTAGCAGGTCGACCCGCCAGAAGCGCGCGGCGTGCTCCGGGTGCGCCTCGACGTAGTCCTCGCCCAGCGCCAGCAGCCGCGCCGCCTTGGCCGGGTCGACCGCCTCTTCGGCCGCGCCGCGTGCGGCGCCCCGCCGCGTCTTGACCTCACAGAAGACCAGCAGATCACCATCCAGCGCTACCAGATCGATCTCACCGGTTCGGACGCGCCACTGGCGCTCGAGGATGGTGTAGCCCTTCTTCACCAGGAGCCGCTCGGCCAGCCGCTCGCCGGCGTCGCCCAGCGCTTGCCGGCTCATGGTTCGTGCTCGTCGCCGGCGGCGGGATCGAGCAGCGCGCGCACCGGCTGAAAGCTGGCGCGGTGGTGCGGGGTCGGCCCGAGGCGGGCCAGCGCATCGAGGTGCTGGGCCGTGCCGTAGCCGGCGTTATGTTCCCAGCCGAAATCGGGGTGACGCGCCGCCAGCAGGCGCATCAGCGCGTCGCGCGCCTCTTTAGCCACGATCGAGGCGCAGGCGATCGACAGGCTCGTCGCGTCACCCTTGACGACGCCGCGGCAGCAGGCCGGGTCCAGCTCCGGTGGCTGCGGGCCGTCGCAGAGCGCGTAATCCCACGGGCCGAGGTGGGCCAGCGCCCGCCGCATCGCCAGCACGCTGGCGCGGCGGATATTCAGCCGGTCGATCTCGCGCCGCGAGGCCGCGCCGACTCCGATCGCCAGCGCCTGCCGCTGGATATCGCCCAGCACCCCGGCGCGCTGCTTGGGGGTCAGCAGCTTCGAGTCGCGCACGCCCGGGATGCCGGCGCAGCCGGGCGGCAGGATGCACGCCGCCGCGACCACCGGGCCAGCCAGGCAGCCGCGCCCGACCTCGTCGACGCCGGCTACCCGGGCCAGCCCCTCGGCCCAGAGCGCCTGCTCCAGCTCGCTGCTCGGAAACGTCCCCCGCTCCATCTCCCTCGGTTCCCTGGAAACGCGAAAGGCGGTGCGCTGCACCGCCTTCAGCAGTCGAAGCTCATCGCGGCTAGCGCAGGTAGCTGCCCGCCGGGCGGCGCCGCTCGCGGATACGCGCCGCGCGACCGGTGCGCCCACGCAGATAGTAGAGCTTGGCGCGACGAACGCGGCCGGTGCGCAGGACCTCGATGCGGTCGATGCGCGGCGCGTGCAGCGGGAAGGTGCGCTCCACCCCGATACCGTGCGAGGCGATGCGGCGCACGGTGAAGTTCTCGTTGAGCCCGCCGCCCCGGCGCGAAATGACCACGCCCTCGTACGGCTGAACGCGCTCGCGGGTGCCCTCGACCACCTTGACGTGAACCCGCACCGTATCGCCCGGCCCGAACGGCGGGATGTCGCTGCGAATCTGCTCTTGCTCGATGCTCCTGATGATGTCCACCATGGCGTATTGCTTCTCCGAAATCCGCGTGTTGCGAGGCATAGCCGCCCCGCCCACCGCGGGACCACGCGAGTATAGCAGAGCCCTCGTTAGCTGGGCAAAAGTGTGGGCGCGCTCAGGCCGCGGTCGGCCAGCACCTCCAGCACTTCGGCCGCCACCTCGTAGCGCCCGAATGACGGCATCAGGTAGGTGCCCTGCACCTCGTCACGGGCCTCCAGCAGCAGTTCCTGCGCCAGCTTGACGCCCTCTCGGCGTCCCTCGTTGCCGGCGCGGCGCATCCGCTCGCGGGCCTCCTCGGTCAGCCGGATCCCCGGCACCTCGTTGTGCAGGAACTCAGCATGCCGGTGGCTCTGCAGCGGCAACACGCCAAGCAGGACCGGCACGGGAATCGGCCCGTAGCGATCTTCATAGAGCCGGCGGAACGAGAGCCAGGTCTCCAGTGCGAAGACCGGTTGGGTCATCACCAGATCCGCCCCGGCGCCGATCTTCCGGCTCAGGCGCGCGGCCTCCTCATCCAGATCGGGCCGGGTCGGATCGGCGGCCACCGCCACGGTGAAGCTCGCCAACTGCCCGATCGAGGAGCCGGCCGCGTCGCTGCCGGCATTGAAGGACTTGATGACCTTGACCAGCCCGATCGAGTCGATGTCGTAGACCGGAGTGGCGTCGGGGTAGTCGCCCAGGCTGGGCGGATCGCCGGTCAGCGCGATGATGTTGCGCACCCCGACCGCGTGCGCGCCGATCAGGTCCGATTGCAAGCCCATCAGGTTGCGGTCGCGCGTGGTGAAGTGCAGGATCGTCTCGACGCCCACCTGATTCTGGATCAGGTAGCAGAGCGCCAGCGCGCTCATGCGTACCCGCGCCATCGGGCTGTCGGCCACGTTGATGAAGTCGACCCCGGCATCCTTGAGGAGTTGCGCGCCGGACAGCGTCTTGCGCGGGTTGAGCCCCTTGGGCGGGTCGACCTCGACGCTGACGACGAATTCCTTGCCCAGCTGCTGGCTGAGCTTCGTCGGGCCCTCCGGAGCCAGCAACTGTGCCTGGCGCGGGGCGCGCACCTCGATGCTGGGCGACGGCTTCACCCGGCCACGCTCGATCTCATCCAGCGCCCGCCGCATGCTCTGGATATGCACCGGCGTCGTGCCGCAGCAACCGCCCACGATCGTCACGCCCGCCTCGATCGCGCGCCGGGCGTAGTCGGCGAAATATTCCGGGGATGAGGGGTAGATCACGCGCCCGCCGACGTTCATCGGCCAGCCGGCGTTCGGCTGCCCGGCCAACCGGGCGCCGTCCGGCAGGTCGCGGGCCAGCTCGCGCAGCACCTCCAGCGTGTGCACCGGCCCGACGCTGCAGTTGGCCCCGAGTACCCGCACGCCCAACGCCAGCAGCTCCGCCACGACCTCGCGGGCCTCATTGCCGGCAACCGAGCGGCCATCCTGGGCGAAGGTCATCTGCGCCACGATCGGCAGGTCGGACACCTCGCGCGCCGCCAGGATCGCCGCACGCATCTCGTTCAGCGACGGAATCGTCTCGATGATCAAGAGATCGACGCCGCCCTCCAGCAGGCCGGCGATCTGCTCGCGGAAGGCTGCCCGCACCACTGCCGGGTCGGCCGTGCCGATCGGCGCCAGCGTGCGCCCGGTCGGCCCAACCGAGCCGGCGACCAACACCGGCTGGCCGCTGACCTCGCGCGCCTCGCGCGCGCAGCGCGCCGCCTTGCGGTTGATCTCGCGCACGCGCTCCGCCAGCCCGTGAGGCTCGAGTTTGAAGCGGTTGGCACCGAACGAGTTGGTCTCGATGATCTCGGCTCCGGCGGCGATATAGTCGCGATGAATCTCGACCACCAGGTCGGGGCGCGTCAGATTGAGTGCGTCGAAGCAGTCGTCGAACGGGATCCCACGCTCGTAGAGTTGGGTGCCCATTGCGCCGTCGCACAGGATCGGACCCTGTTCGAGTCGTTCAAGGAACGGATGGGCCATGATTCACCCCCCGAGTCAGGACCGTACGTACAAATTGGCCCTTGCCAAACGCCGGAATTCGGGGATAATGGTACCATCGGTCCATCGGATCGCGGCCAAGCGCCTGTCGTCCGGATACCGTCATGGTCCTCAATACAATCGCCCGGTATCCTGACGGTAGGAGAGGATGCGCCGCGACCGGCACGCAAGGACAATCGCGCTCACATCGATGTCGGAGACAGACCGGTTCCTGGGGATGGGTCACAACCGGTATGCCGTTTGTGCGTTAGTAGGGGCGGAGGACCTCGTATGGATGGCTACGCCGTTCTACCGGTAGACGAGGCCACGTGGGTTGACCGGGCGAAGGAGGGGGACCAGGCCGCCTTTGAGGCGATCTTCCAGCGCTACGAGCGGCAGATCTACGGGTTCATCTACCGCATGATGGGCAACCCCGAGGACGCCAGCGACCTTACCCAGGAGTGCTTCATCCGCGCCTACAAGGCGCTGCCGCAGACATCCGTCGATCTGAATGTCTCGGCGTGGCTGCACCGGATCGCGTCCAACGCCTGTCTCGATGTCCTGCGCCGGCGTCAGCGAATTCGCTGGCTGCCCTGGGAAGCGCACAAGCACGAGCATCTGCTGCACGGCAAGCCGATCGACGATCCCGAGCGTACGGCCCTCAGCAGCGAAACGCAGGTGCTGGTGCAGCGAATCCTGAATCAGATGAGCCCGCGCAACCGCATGGCGCTGGTCCTCCGTGAGTACGAAGGGATGTCCTGCGAGGACATCGGCGAGATCATGGGCTTGTCGCGCTCGGCCGTCAAGTCGGTCCTCTTCCGGGGCCGGGAAGAGTTTCGCAAGCTCTATCGTTCTCTGGAGGACGAAGAACCGGTATGCCGAAGCGGGAGTGTGAGTCCTATCGGACACTGATCTCCGCGTATCTCGACGGGGAACTCGACCCCGCCGAGCGTGACCGGTTGTTCGCGCATCTCGAAACCTGTGACGCGTGCTCCGAGACTCTTGAGACCTACCAGCGCATTCGCGCTGGCATTCGCGAGCTTCCCCGCTTTGCTCCGCCTCCCAACCTGAGCCATTCCATCCGGCGCTCGACCGTGGAGCGCCCGCCACCCTCGCGCTGGTCCCGCCTGTTCGGGTTCGGCGGCGTGCGTCTGGGTCTCTCCACCGTGGGCGTGCTGGCGCTCTTGGTCGTGGCCTGCTCCTTCCTGCTGGTGCGGGGCTACGATCAGACGGTCGCTCCGGCGGTCGCGGCCTCGGCCCCCGGCGCGCGGCAGGAGTGGCCCACCACGCAGCCGGTGCGGATTCAGTTCAGCAAGCCGATGGATCACGCCTCGGTCGAGGGGAGCCTGCGCATCTCGCCGCCGGGTGAGCGCGATCGCCTGCCGCTGAGCTGGGACAGCAACACCCTGGTCGTCGGCGCCAGCCGCACGGCCAGCGTGCCGCTCCTTCCCAACACCGACTACACCATCATGATTCTGGCCGACGCCCGCGATCGGTACGGCAATGCCCTGGGCCAGGTCTGGACGCTCAGCTTCCATACCGGCTCGGCCACGGCGCTGACCCAGCCGACCGCGACCCACACGCCGACACCCTCGCCGACACCGGGCCAGGCGCCTTCCGTGGCCCAGTCGCAGCCGACCGCGGCGGCTACCGCGCCGGCGCTGCCGGTCGCACCCGAGACGAGCCAGTCGCCGGCCACGCGTCAGCCCCAGACCGCTCAGTCAACCGCGACCGAGAACAGCCCGGCGACACGGTCTGACGTGCCGACGGCGGCGCCCGCGCCGGCCAGCCCGACACCGAAGCCGGCCCAGACGCCCACGCCAACGCCGGCGGTCACGGTGACGCCCGCGCGGCCGACCGCGCAGCCCACCGTCGCCCCGACCGCTGCCCCTGCCGCCACCACCGCGCCGACGCCGAGCCCGAGCGCCGCGGCGGAGACGCCCACACCGGCGCCAACGCCCGCGCCCACCGATAGCCCGGCGACCGCGACCGCCACCAGCGCGGCCGGGACGCCGACGCGCTCCAGCATCCCGGTCGTGGGCGCGCTCGGCAGTGTCTACTGGTCGAACGTCGATGTGCAGACCAAGCTGGGGTTGCCGTCCGCGCCCGAGGTCAAGGTCAACACCGCCGAGCTGAGCTTCCAGCACGGCGTGATGTACGAGCGCTACGACACCGGGCGCATCTACGTGCTGCTCACCGACGGCCAGTGGAGCGCCGCGCAGGATAGCTGGACCTCGGACGACGACCCGGGCGGACAGGCCTGCGGCAACGATTCCGATAACCTGTTCCAGCCGACCAAGGGCTTCTACAAGGTCTGGAGCGCCGACCCCAAGCTCCAAGAGGCGATCGGCTGCGCCGTGCAGCCGAGCACGACGCTGGCCGGCAACAACGTGCAAGAGTTCGCCAACGGCGAGATGCTCTACGGCGATCAGGGCTTCGTCTATGTCATCTACGCCGACAACACCTGGAAGCTTTACCCCGACACCTCGGGGCACGGCTCGCTGCTGACGCCGACGCCGGAGCCGGCTACCGCTGCGCCCGCCGAGACACCGGCTCCCACCGGGGAGCCGGCCGAACCGGCCGCCACGTCGACCGCCGCACCGTAGCCAGGTGGACCCGATGAGCGCAAACGAGGTCAGTCTCCGGTGGCTGTCGCTGGGCACGCTGGCCGGCGGCGCCCCGCTGCGCGTGCCGATCCACACGTTTCGCGGCTCGGCGCCCGGCCCCACCGTCGGCATCAGCGCCGGCATCCACGGCGACGAGATCCAGCCGATCGAAGTGGTGCGACGGCTGGCGGGGATGCTGCATCAGTCCGAGTTGGCCGGAACCGTCCACCTGCTGCCGGTGGCGAACCCGCTGGCCTTCGCCGGGCTCAGCCGGCACACGCCGCAGGATCAGTTGAACCTCAACCGCGTCTTCCCGGGCGATCCCAACGGCTGGCTGACCGAGCAGATGGCACACGCCATCGCCGGCGCGTTCTTGCCTGGGCTCGCCGCGCTGCTCGACCTCCACGCCGGCGGGCTCTTCCCCACCGTTGATTATGTCTACATACTGAACGACGAGGCGCTCTCCCGCGCCCTCGGGGTTCGGGTGATGTTTCGCACGCCCCGCGGCTTCGCGGGCACGCTCGGCTCGCTGGCCGTCGAGCAGGGCGTGCCGACGGTGGTCGCGGAGTTGGGCGGCGGTCAGATCGCCGATGAACGCTACCTGACTCGCGCCCTGGACGGCGTCTGCTCCGCCTTGCGCCGGCTCGGTGTGCTTCCCGGCGCGCCGGCGCCCCACCCCGAGCCGCTCATCACCGAGCGCCTTGAGACGCTGCGCCCGCATCAGGGTGGCCTGCTGGTGCCCGAGGTGCGCGTGCCCGACCTGGGGAGCGTCGTTCCGCGCGGTACGCTGCTGGGGCGCGTCTACGACCCCTACACCTTCGTCGAGCTGGAGCGCTTCGAGGCGCCTTTCGCGCGCACCATTCTGATCCTGTTGCGCGGCGCCGTCTCCGGCATCCAGATCGGCGACTACGCCTACATGGTCGGGGAAGCGTAGGCACCGGCATTCGCCAGGACAGCCTTGCACGTCGCGGAGGTTCATGATGCCCACCATCCCGATCGAACCGATCACCATTCGTGTCCCGCAGCCCACACTCGACGACCTGCGCGATCGCCTGGCCCGCGTGCGCTGGCCGGACGAGGTGGAGGGTGCCGGCTGGGACTACGGCGCGAACCTGGGTTTCCTCAAGGGGCTCGTGGCGTACTGGCAGGATGAATTCGACTGGCGCGCGCAGGAGGCGCTGCTCAATCGCTTCGCCCACTTCCGCGCCCAGATCGACGGCTTCGGTATCCACTTCATCCACGAGCGCGGCCAGGGACCGGACCCATTGCCGATCATCATCACGCACGGCTGGCCAAGTTCGTTCTGCCAGATGCTCAAACTCATCCCCCTGCTCACCGATCCCGCGCGCCACGGCGGCGATCCCTCCGATTCCTTCGACATCGTCGTCCCCTCGCTGCCGGGATTCGGCTTCTCCGACCGCCCGCGCGAACCAGGCATGACGGGGCAGCGCATCGCCGAGCTCTGGGCGCGGCTGATGACCGAAGCGCTCGGCTACCGGCGCTTCGCCGCCGCGGGCGGGGACCTCGGGAGCGGGGTGACGCGACGCCTGGCGTTGGCGTGCTCCGACCGCGTCATCGGCATCCACCTCACCGATGTCGGTTATCCCACCGCCGATCGGCCCGATTTCACCGACGCGGAACGGCGCTATCTGCGTGATGTTCAGGAGTGGTCCGCCCGGGAAGGCGCCTACGCGCAGCTTCAGGCGACCAGACCGCAGACGCTCGCCTACGGGTTGAACGACTCCCCGGTCGGTTTGGCGGCATGGATCGTCGAAAAGTTCCGCGCCTGGAGCGATTGCGACGGCGACGTCGAGCAACGGTTCAGCAAAGACGAGCTGCTCACCAACATCACCCTCTACTGGGCAACCGAGACGATCAACTCGTCGATCCGCATGTACTACGAGGGACGCCAGGGACCGCCACTGGAGCCGGACCAGCGCATCGACGTCCCGGCTGGGGTCGCGATCTTCCCCAAGGAGCTCACGCTCCCGCCGCGTGAATGGGCGCAGCGCAGCCTGCGCGTGCAGCGCTGGCGCGAGATGCCGCGCGGGGGGCACTTCGCGGCGCAAGAGGAGCCCGAGCTGCTGGCCGCAGAGCTACGGGCGTTTTTCCGTCCCCTCCGCTGAAGCGGGCCGGCGAGGACTCCAGGCGCGGCTCGTTCTCCGCTATGAGCCGAGCAGCACCGCGATCGCGTCGTAGACGCCATGCGTCACGATGGCCGTCACGGTGCCGTAGCGCCGCCGCTCCCAGCCGAGCATCAGACTCAAGGCGAAGATGCCGAGCACCGTCAGGCTCAGGCCGTACTGCGTGTGGAGCGAGGCGAAGACGATCGAGGTGAAGATGATCCCGAAGCGCGGCTGGATCGCGCCGCGAAAGAGTATCTCTTCACCGATCCCCGCCGAGGCACCCAGCAGCACCGCACCCCAGCCGGTGGAGACGTTCTGGGTGATTTGCTTGAGCTGCTCGTCGATCTGCCGCTGCAGGGAGGGCTGGAAGAGGTGAGTCAGAATCCCCGACACGAGGCTGATGCCGAAGGCCACAAAGACCAGCGCCAGACCGATCCAGATGTCTCGCCAGGTCGGCCAGCGCAGGCCGAGCCGCTCGGTGGCCGAGCCGAACCCGCGCACCAGCAGCCAGCCCACACCGAAATAGGCGACCAAGACCTCGGCCAGCGACTGCGACACGATCTCGGCCGCGCTGGGCGAGGTGGCCGACTCAAGATGCGGCCCGGCGGTCAGCGAGCTCCAGCCCGAGACCACCGCCACGGCCACCAGGACCGCCAGGCCAACCAGATCCGGCGCCGAGTCAGCTGACATCGGCGTCGCCCAGGCGAGCGCTACCCGGACCGGCCGCAGCAGCGGCAGCCCAAACGCCAGCCCGAGCGCCAGCGCCAGCCAGGCGCCGGCATCGCGCAGCCCGAGCACGAGGAGCGCGATCACGCCGCCGACGAGCAGCGGCACCGCGATCACGGCGAGGAGGATCACGAGCGCGAGGCGCAAGCGTTGGCGCTGCTGCGCCGCGTGCGCCCAGGCCGAGAGGGCCGCTGTCAGTCCAATCAGCAGCGCGAATTCGATGAGCGTCTCGATCAACGGCCCCTCCCCAACCCGAACTAAACGACAGCCAGGCGCCACATGCTACACTGCTGCCACCGAGGTGAAGCGCGAGGCCGGGTGTGACGGCGGGTGTGGGCACGAGGGGGTCGAGGATGGCACAGCGCAAGGGCGGACTCGGCCGCGGCCTGAGCGCGCTGATCCAGTCGCAAGGCGAACTGAGCGGCGTGCAGGAGATCGAGGTCGCGGCGGTCAGCCCGAACCCCTACCAGCCGCGCGAGTCCATCGACGACGAGGCGCTGCACGGTTTGGCGGTCTCGATCCGCGAGCTCGGGGTCTTGCAGCCGGTGATTGTCAGCCGGAGTCAGGACGGCGCCGCCTTTCAACTCCTCGCCGGCGAGCGCCGCTGGCGAGCCGCCCGGCTCGCGGGCCTGCGCACGATCCCCGCTATTATCCGTGAAACCAGCCCCCGGCAGATGCTCGAAGTTGCCTTGATCGAGAACGTGCAGCGCGCGGACCTCTCCGTGCTGGAGGAAGCCGCCGCCTATCGCCAGTTGATCGACGATTTCGGTCTGACGCAGGCCGAGGTCGCCGAGCGTGTGGGCAAGAGCCGGGTGGCCGTCACCAACGCCCTGCGCGTGCTGGCCGCGCCGGAGGAGATCAAGGCGGCGCTGGCCGGCGGTCAGATCACCGAAGGTCACGCCCGCGCGCTGCTCGGGCTGGCCCACGCCGCCGAGCAAGTCGCCGCGCTGGAGCTGGTGATCGCGCGCAACCTCTCCGTGCGGCAGACGGAGACGCTGGTGCGCGATTGGCGCGAGCGCCCTCCGGCCAAACCGCGGCCCGCCGAGCCAGCCGCCCCGCAGCGCCGGTTGGCCGAAGCTTTCCAGCGCGCGCTGGGGACCAAGGTCGATCTCCAGCGCGGCCGCAAGGGCGGGCGGCTGGTGATCCACTACTACTCCGACGAGGAGCTCGATGGCCTCTACCGCCGCATCGTCGGCGAGGACGAGGTTTGAGGGCGGGCGAAGGCCTCAGCCGATCAGGAGGCTTGATTGCCACGTGAGGACGGATCCTTCGACTGCGCTCAGGATGACACAGAGAGTTAGAGGCGTACGACTACGGCAACACGCGCTCGTACGCCACTCTGCTACCCTGTCATCCTGAGCTTGTCGAAGGATCCGTCCTCACCTGCATCCCGCTTTCCGCGGTAGCTAGCGGCTCCTTCAAGCATCCTCACTACGGCCGGAGCGCGACCGCCTGCGGCCAGGCGGCGAGGCGCGCGGCGACCGTGCCGGCCAGCTCGGCGATCGGGATGCGCACCTGCTCCATCGTCTCGCGGTCGCGCAGCGTCACCGCCGCGTCGTCCAGCGTCTCGTAGTCGATGGTCACGCAGAAGGGCGTACCGATCTCATCCTGGCGGCGGTAGCGGCGCCCGATGCTCTGCGTCTCGTCGTAGTCGACCCGGACCACCTGGCGCAGCATCGTCTCGACCTCGCGCGCTTTGGCGACCAGTTCCTGCTTGCGCATCAGCGGTAAGACCGCGACCTGATACGGCGCGACGCGCGGGTGCAACCGTAGCACCACCCGGGTATAGGGCTTGCCGTTGACGTCGACCGTCTCTTCTTCGTCGTAGGCGTCCAGCAGCAGCGTCAGCAGCAGGCGCTCGACGCCGATCGTCGGCTCGATCACGTGCGGCAGGAAGCGCTCGTTGGTCGCCTGGTCGAAATAGCTGAGATCGACCCCGCTGAACTCCATGTGCCGGCGCAGGTCGAAGTCGGTGCGGTAGGCCTGGCCCGAGAGCTCCTTCCAGCCAAAGGGGAAGCGGTACTCGTAGTCGACCGTGCGCCGCGAGTAGTGCGATAGTTCCTCGGCCGAGTGCTCGCGCAGCCGCAGCCGATCCGGGCGCAGCCCGATCCAGGCGTAGAAGTCGCCCACCAGGCGCAGCCACTGCTCGAAGTGCTCCTCCCAGCCCTCGGGCCGGATGAAGTACTCGATCTCCATCTGCTCGAACTCGAGCAGGCGGAAGATGAAATTGCCTGGCGTGATCTCGTTGCGGAACGCTTTGCCGATCTGGGCGATGCCGAAGGGGAGCTTCTGGCGGCTCGTCTGCAGCACGTTGCGGAAGTCGAGGAAGATAGCCTGCGCCGTCTCCGGCCGCAGGAAGGCCGGCGTGCCGGAGGACTCGACCGGCCCGATCGTGGTCTGGAACATCATGTTGAACTGCCGCACGTCGGTCCAGTCGCGCTGACCGCAGACCGGGCAGGCGAGGTTGCTCTCCCGGATCAGGCGGGTCATCTCCTCCAGCGGCATCCCCTCAGCCTGCTGGCCGAGGCGATCCTCGATCAAGTTGTCGGCGCGGTAGCGGGTGCGGCAGTTGCGGCAGTCGATCAGCGGATCGAAGAATTCCGAGACGTGGCCGGAGGCTTCCCAGACGCGCGGGTGCAAGAGCACGCCGCCCTCGATGCCGACGATGTCGTCGCGCCGGTGCACGAAGAACTCCCACCAGGCGTTGCGGATGTTGCGCTTGAGCTCAGCGCCCAGCGGGCCAAATTCCCAGGTGTTCGCCAGCCCGCCGTAGATCTCGCTACCGGGGAAGGCGATGCCGCGCCGCTTGGCGAGGCTCACCAGAGCATCCATCGAAACGGCGGAGCGGGCCTCGGCCATACTGTGCTCACCTCCAGAGTGACCAACCCCCCGCCTGGAGGACGGGGGGTGTCGCGTGCAATCGCTTGCGCGTTTGGAGCGATCGGGTCCCGTCGGGCGCTACTCGCTCGACCGTGAATCGTAGCATGAGGCGACAGACCCGACGAGGGAGCGCCCACCAGCGCCGCAGACCTGCTGGGCGACCTGCTGGTAGACCTGGGTGGTCGAGATGCTGACGTGCCCGAGGATGTGCTGCACCTCGTGCAACTCGGTGCCGCTCCCCACCGCGAGCGCGGCGAAGGTGTGTCGCAGGGTGTGCGGCGTGATGTCCGGCAGATTGCTCGCCTCGGCGTAGCTCTTGAGGATCAGCCAGAACCCCTGGCGCGTCAGGCGGGTGCCACGCTGATTGACGAAGAGTGCCGGCTCGGAGCGCTGCTGCGTCAGTTGGTCACGGCCAAAGCGCAGGTAATCCTCCAGCGCGTCGACCGCGTCGGGCGAGAGCGGCACCGTGCGCTGGCGGTCCGGATTGCGCCGGCAAAGCACCAGCCCATCCGCCAGATAGTCGTCGATGTCGAGCGCCGTCAACTCACTGACGCGCAGACCGGTGGCGCAGAGCAGGCGCAGCATGGCGCGGTCGCGCGAACCACCAGGACCGGGCTGGCGATCGACCACGTCCAGCAGCGCGTGCACCTCGTCCTCCGTGATCGCCTGCGGCACGAACTTGTCGACGCGCGGCGGGGAGAGCGCGGCGGTGGGGTTGAGCTTGAGACCGTGCTGCTCAACCAGGTAGGTGCAGAACGACTTGATGGCCGCCAGCTTACGAGCTACCGTCGACTTGGCGTAGTCCCGCTCCCGGAGATCGAGATCGTAGCTCCTGAGCACATCGTCGTTCAGCGCGTGCCAATCCGCCGGGTGGCAGTTGTTTCCGAAGTACTGAGCGAATTGGACGAGATCATTGCGGTAGGCGGCGATGGTGTTGGGTGAGAACTCGCGCTCCTGTCCTAGCGTCTCCAGGAAGTCGACGATCACCTCTTGCATGCCATTCCCCCAACTGGCGACCAGATCGTGGTCCCCATCCAGGCCGCTCGGCACGAGCACATCCGACTCCGTCACGGGTCGGCCTTGCCGCTGGCGGGTGCGCGCCCGGTCTCCTGGCCCGCGTTCGTACGAGACCGCCCCATTCTAAACCACATCCGCAAGCGGCGTATAGGGGAGCCCGAGCGCCTCGGCAACCGACTGGTAGGTCACGTGACCGTGGTAGACATTCACGCCCTTAGCCAGCGCGGGGTCGCGCTCGACCGCGGCGGCGAACCCCAGATCGGCGAGCTTCAGCCCGTACGGCAGCGTGACGTTGCTGAGCGCGAAGGTGCTGGTGCGCGGCACCGCGCCCGGCATATTGGTGACGCCGTAGTGGATGACGCCGGATTCGGTGTAGACCGGGTTGCTGTGTGCGGTCGGGTGGATCGTCTCGACCGAGCCCCCCTGGTCGATCGCCACATCGACGATCACCGAGCCCGGCCGCATGGTGGCAACCATCTCGCGGGTGACCAGCTTGGGTGCCTTGGCCCCGGGGATCAGTACCGCGCCGACCACCAGGTCCGCACCCTTGACCGCTTCCGCGATATTGTGGCGCGACGAGGTGAGAGTGGTGAAGCGGCCGTGCAGCACGTGCTCCAGGTAGCGCAGCCGGTCAACGTTGATGTCGATCACCGTCGTCTCGGCCTGCAGCCCGAGCGCCATCTCGGCGGCGTTCGTCCCCACGATGCCGCCCCCGACGATCACCACCCGGGCCGGCGGCACCCCCGCCACGCCGCCGAGCAGCATCCCGCGGCCACCTTCCGGCTTCTGCAGGTAGTGGGCGCCGACCTGGATCGACATGCGCCCGGCCACCTCGCTCATCGGCGCCAGCAGCGGCAGCGAGCGGTCCGGAAGCTGCACCGTTTCGTAGGCGATCGCCGTCACCTGCTGCTCGACCAGCGCCCGCGTCAGCTCCGGCTCGGCGGCCAGGTGCAGATAGGTATAGAGAATCTGGTTCCGGCGCAGCAGCGGGTACTCCGACGGGAGCGGCTCCTTGACCTTGATGATCATGTCGGCGCGCGCGAAGACATCGGCGTGCTGCCCGACCAGCTCTGCCCCCGCGTTGGCGTACTCCTCATCAGCGAAGCCGCTGCCGGCGCCGGCCGAGCGCTCGACCAGCACCGTGTGCCCGTGATGGACGTATTCGGAGACCCCTCCCGGCGTGGTCGAAACGCGGTTCTCGTTGTCCTTGATCTCCTTGGGGACCCCGATCAGCATGGTACGCTCCCTCTCCACCCGCGCGCGCCGACCCGGTGCGGCGCACCACTTACGAATTCGAGGCATTCTAGCACGGGTCGATCGGGCGCCAAGTACCAGTACTTTCGTCGTTGCACCGGGGCCATACTGCCCGGTACTATTAGGTGCGTGACAGCGAACCGCCGTTTGTTCACTAATTGCGCGGGGTGTCGCGCAGCAAAGGTGTGACCGTGGCAGCACTCTACATTATCCCGATCCTCGCGGTTCTCATCCTGATCCACGAGTTCGGTCACTTTATCACCGCGCGCATGGCCGGAATCCGTGTGCACGAGTTCGGCATCGGCCTGCCGCCGCGCCTCGCCGGCTTCACCCGCAACGGGATTCTCTACTCGTTCAACGCGCTGCCGATCGGCGGCTTCGTGCGCGTCCTCGGTGAGGACGGCAAGTCGTTCGAGCCGGACAGCTTGCAGGCCAAGTCGCGCGCCCGCCGGGCGCTCTTCTTCGGCGCCGGCTCGCTGATGAACCTGCTGCTCGCCATTGTCCTGATCACGGTCTTGGTCGGGGCGCGCGGCGACACGATCACCCACGTCTACGTGGCCGGGGTCGAGGACGGCTCGCCCGCCGCGCAGGCCGGCTGGCAGGTCGGCGATCAATTCCTCAAGGTCGACGGCAAGGAGATCACCAGCGTCGATCAGATGGTGGGCAGCACCGATGACTTCGTCGGCAAGCCAATGTCGGTGACGCTGCAGCGCGGCGGCCAGACGGTGCAGACGACGGTGGTGCCGCGGCTCGATCCGCCGCCCGGCCAGGGCCGCACGGGCATCGAAGTCGTCAGCGCGGCCGCCTCGCGCATCGCGGTCGACACGGTGACCGCCGGCTCGCCCGCCGCGCAGGCCGGCATCCTGCCCGGTGATACGCTGCTCACGGTCGACGGGCACGCGATTACGGACGGGCAGGCGCTCCTGCTGACGCTGCAGGCGCACCAGGGAGAAAGCATCCCGCTCCGGCTGGAGCGTGATGGGCAGGCGCGCGAGGTCCAGGTGCAGGTGCCGCAGGCCAGCTCTTCAGACGCGCAGCCGACCATCGGCATCGGGCTGTCGCAGCACGTCATCACTCAGCCGGTGGCCTGGTGGAAGGTCGTGCCGCGCGGCGTGGCCGAGACGTTCAACTCGCTGCATCTGATGGTGACCGGAGTGGTGAGCCTGGTGCAGGGCCAGGCGACGCTGAGCGGGGTCGCCGGTCCGATCGGCATGGGACAACTGACCTCGGAGATGCTCAAGCTCAGCCCCGAGCCAGCCTGGGTGACGCTGTTCAACATCTCCGCGCTGCTCTCGCTGAACCTGGCGTTGTTGAACCTGATTCCCTTCCCGGCGCTCGACGGCGGACGGCTCTTCTTCCTCCTGATCGAGCTCATCCGCGGCAAGCGCGTGCCGCCGGAGAAGGAGGGCATGGTCCATTTCGTGGGGTTGGTTGTGCTGCTAACATTCATGCTGGTGGTCGCCTACCACGACATCGATCGCATCGTAAGCGGCACGCCATTCATCCGCTAGCGCCCTGAGGAGGTTCACGACCCATGCTTGCCCCACGCCGCAAGACCCGCGCGCTTCACGTCGGTGAGGTGCAGATCGGGGGCGGGGCGCCGATCGTGGTGCAGTCGATGACCACGGCCGACACCCGCGATCCGAAGGCGACGCTGCGCCAGATCCATGAACTGGTCGATGCCGGGTGCGAGATCGTGCGCGTCGCCGTGCCCGACCGGGTGGCCGCGGCGGCGCTCCCCGAGATCGTGCCCTTCGCGCCGGTGCCGCTGATCGCCGATATCCACTTCGAGCACACGCTGGCGCTCAAGGCATTGGACGCCGGCATCCACGGCCTGCGCCTCAACCCCGGCAACATCCGCAAGCCGGAGGACGTGCGCGAGGTCGTCAAGAAGGCCAAGGAGCGGCAGGTGCCGATCCGGATCGGCGTCAACTTCGGCTCGGTGCCGCCGATGAGCGCGGCCTTCGTCGACGAGATGGCCCAGCAGAACGCCACGCAGATCGACCTGATCGCGGAGCACATGGTCCGCACCGCACTCGGACATGTGAAAATCCTGGAAGACCTCGACTTCGGCGACATCAAGATCTCGCTCAAGGCCTTCGAGGTGCCGATCATGATCGAGGCCTACCGCCGTATGGCCAGGCTCAACGACTACCCACTGCACCTCGGCGTCACCGAGGCGGGCACGCCAAAGGCCGGCTCGGTGCGCTCGGCGGTCGGGCTCGGCACGCTGCTGGCCGAGGGGATCGGCGACACCATCCGCGTCTCGCTGACCACCGACCCGGTGGAAGAAGTCTTCGTGGCCTACGAGATCCTCAAGAGCCTCGGTCTGCGCCAGCACGGCGCGACGCTGGTGGCCTGCCCGACCTGCGGCCGGGTGGAGGTCGACCTCTTCAAGCTGGCCAACGAGGTCGACGACTACCTGAAGACGATCCACGCCCCGATCAAGGTGGCGGTGATGGGCTGCGTGGTCAACGGCCCCGGCGAGGCGCGCGACTCCGACGTGGGCGTGGCCGCCGGGCGCGGCAAGGGTGTGATCTTCCGCAAGGGGAAGATCGTGCGCAAGGTCGAAGAGGCCGAGATCGTCAGCGCGCTCAAGGAAGAGATCGACCAGATCCTGGCGGAGCAGCAGGCGGCCGTCTGAACCGTCGCCAACGCTGTAGGGGCAGACCTCTGTGTCTGCCCTCGTCGCCCGCCGCCCGTCCCACCCAGTCGCCTCCCGGCGTTCCCCTTTCCCCCGTTACTGCTCCGATGGGCAACGAGGGCGGCTACGGGGGCCGCCCCGACCAGCGTTCGTTTGGGGGCCGATGACCAGCAACCAGGTCGCACTCATCGACATCTCAGTCCCGATCACGCCCGAGTTGCCCATCTGGCCGGGAGACCCAGAGCCACGGCTGGAGCCGGTCTCCTCGATCGCGGCCGGCGACGAGTACAACGTCTCGCGCCTCGTCCTCTCGACCCACAGCGGCACGCACATCGACGCGCCCTGGCACGCGCTGGAGCACGGCGCACGCCTGAACACCGTCAAGCTAAGCGCCCTCGTCGGCCCCTGCCAGGTCGTCGACCTGAGCCACCTGGAGCGCCACGTCGAGGCGCGTGACCTGGAAGAGGCATCCATCCCCCACGGGACGGACCGGCTGCTGCTGCGCACGCGCAATTCGCTGCTCTGGGGGCAACGCGACCATATCTTCGATCCCACCTTCATCGCCCTCTCACCGAGCGCGGCCGAGTGGATCGTCGAGCGTGGCATCCTGGTCGTCGGCATCGACTACCTCTCGATCGAGCCCTTCGACGGCGATGGCACGGTCCACCGCCTGCTGCTGCGGGCCGGCGTCATCCCCCTGGAGACGCTCGACCTGCGCGCGGCCGGGGCGGGGCCGTACACGCTCCTCTGCCTGCCGCTCGACCTTCCCCTGGCCGACGGCGCGCCCTGTCGCGCGGTTCTCACCGCTCCGGAGCGTGCCCTGTGACCAGGCCAGCCATCGCGGCCATCGGCATGGCCTCCTGGGACCGGATGCTGGTGGTCGATGACTATCCCGAGGCCGGCAGCTACGCCGTCGTGCGCCAGATGCTGGAGGGACCGGGCGGCACGACCGCCAACACCGTCGCCGCCCTGGCTCGGCTCGGCGTGCCGGTCACGTTCGCGGCCAAGGTCGGCGACGACCGCGAGGGCGCCGCGCTGCGCGATGGGCTGGCGGCCGAGGGCTGCGACGTCTCGGCGGTCACGACGCGCGCTGGGGAGCCGACCGACCTGGGGATCATCATCATCTCCGGCAGCGGCGAGCGCGCCGAGCGCACCATCTACTGGCAGCAGGGCGCCCGGCTGCGCTACGGCGATCCGTTACCCATCGCCGAGCTCTTCGCCCACGATCTGGTCGTGGTCGACGTCGACGACGCGCGCCTGCGCCAGTTGATCGTCGATCTGCCGATCCACGTCGCCCCACGCACGCGCCTCCTCGGCACGCTGACCCTCCTGACCGAGCTGCCGCCCGAGCAGGCGCTGGCGCTGGCGGTACGCCACGACTATCTCTGCGGCAACGAGCGCGAGCTGCGCTACGTCACCGGCGAGACCAATCTGGAGCGCGCGCTCGTCCGGCTGCGCGAGCGCATGCTCCTCGACCAACTGCGCCTGGCCTTCATCAGCCGCGGGCCGCTCGGCTGCCTGGTGGTAACCGAGGAGGCGGCCGAGGCCGTGCCCGCCTTCCCGGTCGCGGCGGTCGATACCACCGGCGCCGGCGACGCCTTCGCCGCTGGGGTGGCGCTGGGGCTGATCGAGCGGCGCGCGCCGGGCGAGATCGGGCGGCTGGCCAACGCGCTGGGCGCGCTGGCGGTGCGCGGGCTGGGCGCGCGGGCCAGCCTCCCCCAGCGGGCCGAGCTGGACGCGCTGCTGGGCAGATCATGATCGAGCGGGCGCGGCTGAGCGAGCTGGCTGGGCAGGCCGGGATCGCGGTCACGGCCGTGACCAGCGCCGAGCCGTTCGAGGGTCTGGGCGACCTGCTGGAGGCGCGCATCAGTGCCGGCCACCTGGCCGGCTTGGACTGGTTCACCAGCGAGCGCGCCCGCTTCTCCGCCGACCCGCGCAATTTACACCGAACGGCGCGCGCGATCGTCGCCGTCGGCCTGCCCTACTGGCAAGGACCGCTGACACCGCCCGACGACGGCGTGCCGCGCGGTCGCATCGCGCGCTACGCCTGGGGGCGCGACTACCACCGCACCCTGAAGGAGCGGATGCGCGCCTTCTTAGCGCTCCTGGAGCGCGAGGCTGGCCGCGCCATCGAAGCCCGCCTCTTGGTCGACACGGCCCGCATCGTCGATCGCGCGGCGGCGGCGCGCGCGGGACTCGGCTGGTACGGCAAGAACACGATGATCCTGGTGCCGGGTCACGGCTCCTGGGTCATGCTCGGCGAGCTGCTGCTCGATCTGGAGCTAGAGCCCGACCCGCCGCTGCGGCCGAAGTGCGGCCGCTGCACCCGCTGCCTCGACATCTGCCCGACCGGCGCGCTGCTCGGCGACTACACGCTCGACACGCCGCGCTGCCTCTCCTACCTGACCATCGAACTGCGTGGTGCGATCCCGCCCGACCTGCGGCCGAAACTCGGCACCTGGGTCTTCGGCTGCGATCTCTGCCAGGAGACCTGCCCCTACACCGGCGCCGCGTCCGAGCGCGCGGACCCGACCTTCGCCCCGGCCGCCATCGAGAACGCCTTCCCCTCGCTCCACTGGCTGCTGCGCCTGAGCGAGGACGAGTTCCGCCAGGTCTACCGCGGCACCGCCGTGCTACGGACCAAGCGCGCGGGCCTGGCGCGCAACGCCGCCGTCGCGCTGGGGAATATCGGCACCGAAGCCGATCTGGAGGTGCTGGAGGAGGCGCTGGCCGGCCACGACCAGCCGCTGGTGCGCGGTCACGCCGCCTGGGCCATGGCCCGGATCGATCGCGAGTTGGCCGCGCGCCCGCTCCTCAGCCGGCTCGCGCGCGAGCAGGACGCGGGCGTGCGCGCGGAGATCGAGGGGGCGCTCGCGGGAATCGCGTGAAAGGCGGATCGCGCTACAGTCTGTTGCCGGACCAAGGAGGCGGGACGATGCTGCTGGCGGTCGATATCGGGAATACCAACATCGTGGTCGGGCTCTATGACGGCGCCTCCTTGCGTACCTCCTGGCGCATGGCAACCGAGCGCGCCAAAATGCCCGACGAGTGGTGGGCCGTTCTCTCGATCCTGGCCGGCGAGGAGGCCATCGACCTGCGCGCGCTCTCCGGCTCGGTGGTCGCCAGCGTGGTGCCGCGCCTGACCGAGACGTTCGTCGAGATGATCGAGCGCCGGCTGGGCCGACCGCCGGTAGTGGTCAGCGCGGCGCTCGACCTCGGCATCCGCGTCGAGGTGGACAACCCGTATGAGGTCGGCGCCGACCGGCTGGCCGACGCGGTGGCGGTGCGGGCGCGCCACGGCGCGCCGGCGGTGGTGGTCGATTTCGGCACCGGCACCAATTTCGACGTCGTCTCGCCGGAGGGCGCCTACATCGGGGGCGCCATCGCGCCCGGTGTCAAGCTGGCGCTGGAGGCACTGACCGGCCAGGCCGCGCGCCTGACCGCGGTCGAGCTGGCGGTCCCACCCAGTGCGATCGGCCACAACACCATTCGCGCCGTGCAGTCGGGCACGGTCCTCGGCTATCTGGGGCTGGTCGAGGGGCTGCTGGCGCGCATCGAGCGCGAGCTGGGCGCCAAACCGGCCGTGATCGCCACCGGCGGCCTGGGCGCCATCTTCGCCGCCCACTCGCCCGCGATCGACGCCTACGAGCCGGACCTCACCCTTGAAGGCCTGCGCCTCATTTTCGAGCGGGTCGCCGCCCGCTGAGCGCCGCGGTGTATCTCTTCACGACGTGACGGAAAGCGTGCATCAGCTCACGCCGGTGCGGGCGATTCCTGAAGTACCCAGTCCGCGATTTCGGCGCAACTCGCAATCCACAGACGCGGATGCTCTCGGAAGGCTTGCAAGACCGGCTCGAGCGCACGCGTGCGGGCTCCCCGCCCAGAGCCGTAGTCACCGCGGGGATGGATCGTGAGCGTGAAAAGCCCGCCAACCCCAAAGGTCGCGTCGAATTCGTCAACCAATGACTCGGTCACGACTCGTGGCACACGATGCTTCTCGTAATAGGGTTGATCGGTCCAGGGCTCTTGCAGCGGGAGCTCGACCAGTTGGTGACCGCCACTCTCCACCACATACGGGCGATCGTCGTCGGAGTAGCTGCTGTCATAGCGATACCCCCGCGCGGCCAGGATGGCCCGGGTCTCGCTGGTCAGCCGTTGGCCGGGAGCACGGAACCCGACGGGCTTGCTGCCGAAAACGGCCTCGTGCGCGCGCTCGCCGCGCGCCAGCGTCTCCTCTTGCTCCTCACGAGAGAGCGCGCTGAAATCCTCATGGAGGAAGCCGCAACCGGCTATCTCATGGCCGGCGGCCAGGATCTGATCCATTGCCTGTGGATAGCGCTGGGCATCCCAGCCACCGATGAAGAAGGTGGCGCGAATGCCATGGCGCGCGAACACTTCCAGCAGGTTGTACACGCCGAGTTGCGCCCCATAGCGGCCGTGCGAGTAGCGTCCCCAGAGGGGTAACGCCATGCTGGCGTGTTCGACGCTTTCGCCCGCGAAGTTGACGGTCACCGCCGCCGCTGCCTGACTTCCGTTGGGCCACGCTCGCGCCGCGCTCATGCGCGTCCTCCCATTGGGATCTCAACATCCATGAAGCCATGCGCGGGATCGAGGCACCAGCGAGCGAGACCACCCATCCGGCTGAAATGGACTCGCGGGTAGCGCTCGATGTGGCTGATCAAGCGATCGAGCACTCTGGCGCGGGCCGGCAAACCGGACCCCTTGCCGGCCCGGGGATGACAGGTGAGTATGAAGTACCCGGTGGAGTGATACAGCGCGTCGAACTCCTCTTTCCAGAGCTCCAGAATCTCCGTGGTCGACATCATGCCGATGCCATACATGTAGGCATCGTCGAGCGTCGAGGTGATGTTGGGGATCTCGACCATCTGCGTCGACGGCTCGCCGCGGACGATGGCTGGGTACGGACCGTCGTAGTCCTTGTCGCTCGAATCGTAGAGGTAGCCCAGCTCACGCAGGACCGCGAGCGTCTGGGCGGACTTCTGCCCGCCCGGGCTGCGCCAGCCAACCGGGGGTGTGCCGGCCAATTCGGTCAGGATGTGATGGGTCTTGCGGAGCAACTGGTCTTCTTCTTCGAGCGACACGTCCCAGCTCTCGTGCAGGTAGCCGTGCGCCGCGACCTCATGTCCGGCGGCCACCACGCGGCGCACGACATCGGGGTGATGCTCGGCATCGTAGCCGCCGAAAAAGACGGTGGCGGGAATCTGGTGCCGCGCGAAGATCTCCAGAAAGCGGGGCAAGCCGCGGCGCGGCGAGTAGCCGCCCGTCGAGTACATGCCGGCCGGATCGAACCCGCGACCGATCTCGTTGCCGGTCGCATCCGAATCGACGGTGATGAGCACGACACACCGCGCGTCCTCGGGCCACTGCTTTGCCATCTCGGTCTCCTATCCCGCGCAAAACGTCACTCTCGGCCAGCGCAAGCACTCGTGGACAGGCCGCCAGGGCTCCTGCCAGGGCTCCTGCCAGGGCTCCTGCACACCGTGCGAGTTGGGCCTGGCAATCGTGGGATCGTGCGGCTCACGATCCAGCCCGCCGAACTAGTCTTGATCGAGCAGATCGGGGAGACCGCGAATAATGCCGGCGAGCAACGCCGCCCGCCGCGGCAGCGACGCGACGAGCACGTTCTCCGAGCGTCCGGCGCCGCCAGCGCTTTCTGGGCCCAGGCCATCAAGCGTGGGAACTCCCATAGCGCCGGTGAAGCTGCCGTCGGAGCCGCTACGCGTGTGAGTTGCGTCCAGGCTCAAACCCAGTTCGCGCCCAACCTGCTGGGCCAGCCGCAGCATTCGCTGACTCCCCGCCGAGGTCTCCATGGCTGGACGCGTGATGCCGCCGCTCATGCTGGTGCTAGTTCCGGGCACCGTCGGCTGCGCGGCGATCGCGCGCACGCGCTCCACCAGTTCTTCAGCCGCGCGGGTATCTGGAGCACGCAGATCGATGCTGAGGTGGGCGCGATCGGGGAGAATCTGCCGGGCGGTACCACCGTCGATCAGCCCCACGCTGACCAGCACGCCGCGCTCGACATCGTTCAGCGCCTCGAGGGCCAGAATCTGGTGCGCCGCCTCCGCGATGGCGCTCGACCCTCGGCTCCGCTCCGTGTTATGCACCGCCTGGCCACGCACCTCGAAGGAGACGGCTCCTACCATGCCACGGCTCGTCACCAGGTTGCCATCCGCCCGCGCCGGCTCCATCACGACCACCCAATCGGCCTGGCGCCCCTCGTGCTCGATCCACGGCCTGCCGCTGACACTGCCGAGTTCTTCATCCCCGGTCAAGAACACGGTCGTTTGGGCCAGCCCGTCCCAGCCGGCGTGGCGCAGGGCACGCAAAGCGCCGAGCAGGACCACCCAGCCACCCTTCATGTCGCGGATGCCCGGCCCATAGGCGCGGCCAGCTTCAACCCGGAAGGGATTCTCAGCCAGCGAGCCGCTCGGCCAGGTGGTATCCAGATGGATCAGCGCCAGCAGGCGTCCCCGCCCGTTGCCGGTGCGACGCGCGACGAGGTGGTCACCGCAGGTGGCCGACTCGATCCGCTCGATGGTGAAACCGAGCGCGGCGAAGGCCTTGCTGACCTCGCGGCCAACCTGGTCCACCCCGGCTTTCTCGCGCGAGCCGCTCTCGATGCATACATAGCGGCCAAGCTCTTCGACCATCGCCTCCTGCTGATCGCGCAGGTAGCTGAGATACG
>DASSHC010000335.1:0-18214 GCA_035693105.1 Thermomicrobiaceae bacterium
GCCGGGGAAGCGCTGGAAGCGCGCCGCCGCCGCGTTGTCTTCGCCCCAGCGCCGCATCTCCGGCCCCGGGTCCCAATCCTTCATCTGGCTCTTGTGCGCCTTCAGCGCCGCGATCTTGGTCTCGAATGCATCGCTGATGTCGATCCAGACATCCGACTCGCGCGCCGCGGCCAGGTAGACCTCCGGCGTCTTGTGCGGCTGCAGCCCCTCGGCCAGGAGCTGCGGGAACGTCAGCGGATCGCGCGCTGAGGGGAAGACGGCGGCCAGGGCCGCCTCGCCCATCGCCAGGTGGTCGGGGTGCTGGATGTAGTCCTGTCCCGACCAGCGCGCGGTGGGATCCTGGCAAATCAGCGCGTCGGGCCGATGCTTGCGGATGGCGCGGGTGATCGCCTCGCGCAACTGCAGATCGGCCACCAGTTCGGCGTCGCGGAAGCCGAGAAACTCGACCTCCTTGACCCCGAGGGCGCGGGCGGCGTCGTGCTGCTCGCGCTCGCGGATCTCCATCAGCCGCTCGCTCGACATGTCGGGGTCGCTGCTCCCCTTGTCGCCGCGCGTGCCCAGCGCGAAGACGATGTGGCTGCCGGCAGCGGCCCATTTGGCGATGGTGCCGCCGCAGATGAACTCGGCGTCATCCGGATGCGCCATCACCACCAGCACCCGCCGCGGCGTGTTGGTGCTCTCCAGCTCCTGGCTCATGCTCCTCCTTACGGGCCCTCACCCCCGGCCACGGGGAGCCCTCACCCCAGCCCTCTCCCGTGCGCGGGAGAGGGAGCAAGAACGGCAATGCTTCGTGGCCCCTCGCCCCCGCAGGGGAGAGGGGTTGGGGTGAGGGCCCCTCGGGGGAGATGAGGGCCGCCCCGTTCGCTACGGCCCGACGGGCGCCACGTTCGCCTGCTGGATCTTCTGGCTGAACTGCGGCACCTGCTGCTGCATCACCTGTTGCAGCTCCTGCAACTGCTGCTGCACCTGCTGCGAGAGGACCTGATAGACCTCCTGCGCCCCTTGCGTCGGCTTGTCGTCCGACTCGTCGATCATCGAGGCCAGCGCCATCAGCCGCTCCTTGAGCTGGTTCGGCGGCCCCTTCGGCTGGCCGGGGTTGGTCACGACCAGGTGGCCCTCGATCTCGCTCAGCTTCTCCTTAAGCTGCTTGGCCGGCTCGGCGAGCTGCTGCTCCTGGCTCGAGCCCTTGACGCGGCTCTCCCAGTGCTCCACCTGCCCGCGCACCTTGTTGATCTGGTTCAGCGCCTGGTGGATCTGGCTGACCGTGTCGACGATCTGGCGCTTGAGCTGGTGCTGCGCCTCCAGGTCGGCCTGGCTCATGTGCTCCAGCTTCGGATCGACGGAGACCGTGAAGGCCTGCGTCAGCGTCTGGCCGCCCGCCTTGAGCTGCACCTGGTAGTTGCCGGGCAGCACGCGAGGGGCGACGTTCTGCTGCATCATGCGCTGGAAGGGATCGGAGACCGGATCGACATCCAGCTTGACCGGCGGCTGCGTGCGCAGGTCCCAGAGGAAGCGGTTCATCCCCTGCGCGGACGGCACGCGCGGCGGCTCCTCCGCCTTGCTCGAGTAGCTACGGATCTCCTTGCCGTCGTGATCGAGGAAGGTCAGTGTGACCTCCTCGTCCTCGCCCGGCGCCTGGTTCAGGTAGTAGTGGATGACCGCGCCGTTGGGCGGGTTCGTGCCGGCATCCAGGAACTCGGGCACGCTGGTGCCCATCGGCGTCTGCTTGTCCCAGTAGCCGAGGGTGATCGGGCCGGTCGCCATGTAGCTGACCATGTCCGGCCGCTTGCGCCCGTAGCCGCGCCCGTAGGTGCGGTAGCGGAAGGCGTAGCCCGGCGTGAAGAGGTGCGTCTGCTCGCCGAAGCCGCCCTTCATGCCGGCCAGTTCGCGCACCAGCGAGAGGTCGTCGAGGATCCAGAAGGAGCGGCCGTGGGTCGAGGCGATGAGATCGCCGTGCTTGATCGCCAGGTCGTAGATCGGGGTGACCGGCAGGTTGGCCTGGAACGGCTGCCAGCTCTGGCCGTCGTCCAAGGAGACGGAGAGGCCGGTCTCGGTGCCGAGGTAGAGCAGCCCCTCGACCTCCGGATCCTCGCGCACCACGCGCGTGATGCACTCCTTGGGCAGATTGCCGTTGATCGACTGCCACGACTGCCCGTAGTCGGTCGTCTTGAAGAGGAACGGGCTCGGGTCGTCGAACTTGTAGCGCGTCGCCGCCACGTAGGCGGTGCCGTTGTGGTGGGCGCAGGGCTCGATGATCAGGATCTGCGACCATTGCGGCATCAGGTTCTGCGGCGGGGTGACGTTCTGCCAGCTCTGGCCGTTGTCGCGTGAGACGTGGATCAGGCCGTCGTCGGAGCCGGCCCAGAGCACGCCGCGCTCCAGCGGCGACTCGCGGAAGGCGAAGATGGTGCAGTAGATCTCGGCGCCGGAGTTGTCGGAGGTAATCGGGCCGCCGGAGGCCTCCAGCCACTGCGGGTTATTGTGGGTCAGGTCGGGCGAGATGACCTCCCAGCTATGCCCCTCGTCGCGCGAGCGGTGCACGTGGTTGGAGGTGACGTAGAGCACGTCGGGGTCGTGCGGCGAGACCTCGATCGGGAAAGTCCACTGGAAGCGGTACTTCAGCGCATTGGCGCCGGTGGTCGAGCCGAGGCCGGTGACGACCTCCGGCCAGACGGTGACGTTGCGCTTCTGACCGGTCTCGGGATTCCAGGCCAGCAGGCGGCCATGGCCCAGGCCGGTGCCGATGCCGCCGCCGAAGACGGTGTGGGGCGGCTTGGGGCTGATGGCGATGTAGCCGCTCTCGCCGCCGCCCGGCTCGGTCCAGTAGTTCTTGCCGATGGCGCCCTCGCGGCCCAGGCTCGGCAGCCGCATGGCGTAGTTGTCTTGCTGCGAGCCGTAGAGGTGATAGGGCACCTGATCGTCGACGGCGATGTGATAGAACTGCGCGGTCGGCTGATTATCCAGCGTGGACCAGCTCACGCCGCCGTTGTAGGAGACGATGGCCCCGCCGTCGTTTCCCTCGATCATGCGCTTGTTGTCGTTGGGGTCGATCCAGAGCGCGTGGTTGTCGCCGTGCGGCGTCGGGATGGCCTCCCAGGTCTTGCCGCCGTCGCTCGACTTCCAGAACTGGAGGTTGGCGACGTAGACGGTGTCGGCGTCCTGCGGGTCGGCGATGATGTGCATGTAGTACCACGGCCGGCGGCGCAGGTCGGCCTGGTCGGTCAGCAGTTGCCAGGTGTCGCCGTTGTCGTCGGAGCGATAGAGCCCGCCCCCGCCCTGGTCGGCCTCGATGACCGCCCAGACCCGGCCCGAGCGCGCCGGCGAGACGCTGATGCCCATGCGGCCGAGCAGCGCTTTTTGCGGCAGCCCCTGGTTGCGGGTGATATCCTGCCAGGTGTCGCCGCCGTCGGTCGAGCGCCAGATGCCGGAGTCGTCGCCGCCGCTGTGCAGCGCGTAGGGGTAGCGCTGCCCCTGCCAGAGCGTGGCGAAGAGGACGCGCGGGTTTTTGGGGTCCAGCGTCAGCGAGGCGACGCCCGCCTTCGGGCTCTTGTAGAGCACCTTCTGCCAATTTTTCCCGCCGTTGGTGGAGCGGTAGACGCCGCGCTCCTCGTTCGGGCCCCAGGCGTGGCCCAGCGCGCCGACGTAGACGACATCGGGGTTCTGGGGGTGGATGACGACGCTTGAGATGTGGCGCGTATCGGCCAGACCCACATTCTGCCAGGTCTTGCCGCCGTCGCTCGACTTGTAGACGCCGTCGCCGTGCGAGACGTTGCTGCGGATGCAGGCCTCACCGGTGCCGACGTAGATGACGTTGGGGTCGGCCTCCGAGAGCGCGATGGCGCCCACGGCCGAGGTGTTGAACTGACCATCGCTGATCGGATACCAGTAGGTGCCGCCGTCGACGGTCTTCCAGACGCCGCCGGCGCAGGCGCCGAAGTAGAAGGTCTCGCGCTCGGTCGGGTGGCCGGTGACGGCCACCACGCGCCCGCCGCGGTGCGGGCCAACCAGGCGCCACTCCAAAGACTTGAAAAGATCCTGCTGCGTCTGCACGCTGTGCTCCCTCCCAGGCGCCGCGGCGACAAACCGCACGACGCCCCACGTCGCAAACCGACCCGATTGTCCGACGAGCGGCGCCGGCTGTCAAAGCGGCCGGCTTCGCTCGCCGCACCGCCCGCCCGGCTGGCCGCGGCGCCTCCCGTCCGGAGGCGCGAAGATTAACGGCGGCCGAGCGCCAGCTTGAGCGCTTGACAGCCGGCGCCTTTCATCGTAAATTCTCGATATGCCGCCGCGATGCGGCCTTTCTTTGGCGGCGTTGTTCGTAAATTTACGAAGGGATTGGCGTGATGGATCGCACGACACTACCCGTGGCGGTTATCGGAGCCGGGCCGGTCGGGCTGGCCGCGGCCGCTCACCTGTTGCAGGCGGGGCTCACCCCAATGGTGCTGGAGGCCGGCGACGCGGTCGGCGCGAGTGTCCGCCGCTGGGCGCACGTGCGGGTCTTCTCACCCTGGCGCTCCAACATCGATCGTGTGGCGGCCGGCCTGCTGGCGGACGCCGCCTGGGCGCGGCCGTCCGACGACGACTTCCCCACCGGCCAGGAGCTCGTCGAGCGCTACCTCGAACCGCTGGCGGAGCTGCCGCTGCTCGCCCCGCGCCTGCGGCTGAACACCCGCGTCGTGGCCGTCACCCGTCAGGGCATGGACAAGATGAAGTCGGCCGGGCGCGAGGAGGCGCCCTTCCTACTGCGGCTGCGGCAGCCGGACGGCAGCGATGCCGAGCTGCTGGCCCGCGCGGTGATCGACGCCTCCGGCACCTACGCGACGCCGAGCCCGCTCGGTGGCGACGGCCTGCCGGCGCGCGGCGAGCGGGACCTGGCCGAGCGGATCCACTACGGCATGCCCGACGTGCTCGGGCGCGACCGCGGCCGCTACGCCGGGCGGCGTGTGCTGGTCGTCGGCAGCGGGCACTCGGCCTTCAATACGCTGCTCGACCTGGTGGAACTGGCGCGCGACGCGAGCGAGACGACGGTGCTCTGGGCGATGCGCCGCGAGATTACACCCCAGCTCTATGGCGGCGGCGAAAACGACGCCCTGCCGGCGCGCGGCAGCCTGGGAGAGCGCCTGCGCCGGGCGGTGCAACGCGGCGAGATCGCGCTCTTCACGGGGTTCAAGACGGCGGCGGTCGTCCACACCGGAGAGGGCATCGTCGTCTCCAGCGCTAACGCCGACCTGCCTCCGGTCGACGAGATCGTGGCGGTGACCGGCTTTCGCCCCGACCTCTCGCCGCTCGCTGAGCTGCGGCTGGAGCTGGACCCGGCGGTGGAGAGCCCGCGGGCGCTCGCGCCGCTGATCGACCCCAACATCCACAGCTGCGGGACGGTGCGACCCCATGGGGCCGAAGAGCTCAAGCACCCGGAAACGGATTTCTACCTGGTCGGCATGAAGAGCTACGGCCGCGCGCCCACCTTCCTGATGCTGACCGGCTACGAGCAGGTCCGCTCGGTGGTGGCGGCGCTTCAAGGCGACTGGGAGCGCGCCCGGGCGGTGGAGCTGGAGCTGCCGGAGACCGGCGTCTGCACGCTCGACTCTGCTGAAGCGCCCGAGCCAGCCGGCTGCTGCGTCGCTCCCGAGGAGGCCGCCTCGGGCTGCTGCACGCCCCTGCCGGCCGGCGCGGGCGCCTGCTGCGTCGAGTCCCGCGCGCTGCAACTGGCGGAAGTCAGCGCCGCCGGGAACGCAGCCGGCTCCTGCTGCGGCTAGACCGGCACTGATCGCTTCCACCCCCTCGTCAGTTCCCGGCGCTGCTCAGACCGCCGGCGCGCGGGAACCGGCGAGGGGTTGACAGACCCGGCAGTTGATCGTAAATTGCCGATTGCAGGACTGGAAGAGGGGGATGGGTGAAGCCGCTGGTGAAACGGGCACGCCGGGAGGGCCTCTACTTTGGCTGGCCGATGCTGCTGGGGCTCTCGGCGGCCGAGGTCACCTCCTGGGGCATCCTCTACTACTCCTTCTCTGTCTTCCTGGACCCGATGCGCGACGCGCTCGGTTGGTCGACCGCCGAGCTAACCGGCGCCTACTCGCTGGCCCTCCTCCTCTCCGGCCTGACGGCCATCCCGGTCGGGCGCTGGCTCGATCGCCACGGGCCGCGGCTGCTGATGAGCCTGGGCTCGGTCGCCGCCGCGCTGCTGGTGGTCGCCTGGTCCTCGGTTCACAACCTGCTGGCCTTCTACGCCATCTGGATCGGTATCGGCATCGTGATGGCGACGGTGCTCTACGAGCCGGCCTTCTACGTCGTCGCTCAGTGGTTCGACCGGCTGCGCAGCCGTGCCCTGACGCTACTGACCTTCGTCGGCGGCTTCGCCAGCGTGATCTACCTGCCGCTGGCCGGCTGGCTGCTGCGCAGCTACGGTTGGCGCGAGGCGCTGCTGATCCTGGCGGCGATCCTGCTGGTCGGCACGCTGCCGATCCACGCCCTGCTGCTGCGCCGGCACCCGCGCGATCTCGGGCTGGAGCCGGATGGCGGGCTGCTGGCCGCGGGCGAGCGGCCGCGCGCACCGGCCCCCAGCGCGAGCGTGCCGCAGGCGCTGCACGACCCCGGCTTCTGGTGGCTGACCGGCTCCTTCTGCCTGGTGATGTTCACCGCCGTGGCGGTGACGGTGCACCTGATCCCCTACTTGATCGGCCAGGGGTATAGCTCCGGCTTCGCGGCCACCGCCGCCGGGCTGGTCGGCCTCTTCGCCCTGCCGGGGCGGTTGATCTTCACCCCGCTCGGCGGCCGCATCCAGCGCCGCTACGTCACATCCCTGATCTTCCTGCTGCAGGCGTTCTCGCTCGCGGTGCTGCTGGCCTGGCAGAGCACGCTGGGCGTCTTCGCCTTCGTCGCGCTCTTCGGCAGCGGCTTCGGCGCGATCACGCCGGCCCGGGCGGCGCTGGTGGTCGAGCTCTACGGCCCGGGCAACTACGGCAGCATCGCCGGGATGCTGGCGCTCTGGGTCACGGTGGCGCGGGCGCTCGGCCCCTTCGTCGCGGGCGTGATCTTCGGCCTTGCCGGCAGCTACCACCCCGTCTTCTGGACCCTGCTGATCGCCTCGACTCTGGCCGCCCTCGCCGCGCTGCAGATCCGCTCGGACGTCCTGCCCGAGGTCGATGCCCCTGCCTCAGCGCCGGCCGCCAACCAGCAGGCGACGGCCGAGTGACGGCTTCGCGCCGACTCTCCAATTGTGCAAACCTTGCGGTCGCTGCCAGAGGCGTGGCGGCTGTCACAGCGGAGAGATCCTTCGCTGCGGCTCAGGATGACAGGGGAAGAGGAGGCCGTTGTCCGGTCATCCTGAGGCCGCAGCCGAAGGATCTCTCCGACGTTCCCTATCGATAGGTGACATCACCGCGCGATGGGCACCCTGCGAGCGCGGAACCTCAGCGAAGTTGCTCGATCAGCTCGACCGCACTCGCCAGGCTCGGCAATGCCTGGAACTCCGCTCCCTCCTGCTCAAGCGCACGCGCCAGGGGCGCCAGCGGCCGCCAATGCCCAGCGCCCGGTTGGGCCATCAAGAGAACACGCATGACGTTCTCCCCGTCGGGCTGAATTCAGTGGAAGAGCCAGCGCGCCCCGGTGCCACAGGTCGCCGCCGCCGTCACTGCTCCGCTCGAAGCGACAAGAGCTGCACCTCGGGCATAGGAAAGTCCTTGGCGTTATCGGTTACCACCACCGCATCGTGCTCGAGCGCGACCGCTGCCAGGAGGGCGGCGGTAGTCGAGAGCACTCTCCCCTGGCGAGCATAATCGAAGATAAAGCGGCCAGCCTGAATCGCGGCGTCGTGGCTTGCGTTCCAATAGTCTAGCGCCGCGAAAAACTGGCGCCACTGCTCGTGCAGCGCCGGAGGAATGCCGGCGTAGAACTCCGCGACACTGATGGCCGAGACCGCGATCGTCTCCTTGGCGGCGATCAACGCGAGTAGACGCGATTCAACCGGCTGGCGACCTTTGGAGAAATCGATCAGGGTGCTGGTATCGAGCAGGTAACGGCTCACTCTTCTTCCGGCTGCCTGATATCCAATGCCCGCCGCCTTCGCACCCACTCGACAGTCGACTCGGGCGTCTCCCAACCGGGAATAGCGACATCGGCCAGACTGCCGGCGACCCGGCGAGCCACATGCATGAGGCGCTCATGCCGCAGCTTCTCCGCGATAGCCTCGGCGAGAAACTCGCTCCGGTGACGCGGGCCGACCAGACGATCGACCTCCTCGACCAACTCCTTGGGAAGCACGACGTGGGTGCGCACTGTCTCGTTCATGGCAACTCCGGCGTAGGCACACAGCTATGGGACTTATCGTAGCACATAGCGCAAGCGCACGCCGAGTCGGATTGTCATGGTAGCGCCTGTCTTACGGCGTGCCGATAGCCTCCATCCACTCACGGATGTACCACCGTTGCACCACGCCGTTGACGACGAATGGGTCGCTCCCGGCGAACTCCTCCGCGTCCTCCCGTGAGGTGAAGACCGACATCGCGCCACCGCGCGGGTTGGCGAAGGGGCCGATCAGCAGCAGCGTGCCGCGCTCCTGGAACTCGCGCCAGCGCGCGCGATGCGCCTCGAAATGCAGCGGAGCCTTCTGCAGGGCGTGTTCGTCGGACTCGTAGAACAGGACGTATTTCGGCACGATCATCCTCCAGGGTGCGTATCCGATCATCCGATGTGCGCCCTTCAACCGACCGCAAGTCGCAACGGGCAGGCGCTACCGCGCTGTATGGTTCCCCAGACCGAGCAGCGGCGTGTGCCCCAGCTCACGTAGCCGCTCCTCGATTTTCGACAGCTCGGCCTCGGCCACTCCATCCGGCAGGCCAACCAGCAGGCGACTGCCCACCAAGAGCTCTACGCGCAGGCCGTCGCGGCGGAGGGCGTCGGCGATCGCGGCGGCCGAGGCGCGGTCGTCCGGCTCCAGCAGGAGCGCGCGGCTGAGGCGGACCCGGCGGAAGGCTTTGGCCCAGCTCGCCAGTTCAAAGGCGACGTTCTGCGGCAGCGCCTCGCCGCTCTGACGCTCGAGAAAGGCCGTTATCTGCGCCAGCGAGACGCCCGCCGCCAGCCCGCGCTCGATGCTCTGGCGCGTCAGGCGGTAGCGGCTGGCGCGGTCGAGCGCGATGACCTCGGCGAAGGCGCTCAGCACCCAGAGGCGGCGCGGCGCGGGCTGCAAGAGCAGCACCTCGAAGTTCGG
The DNA here is from genome assembly GCA_035693105.1 of Thermomicrobiaceae bacterium. Taxonomy (GTDB): domain Bacteria; phylum Chloroflexota; class Chloroflexia; order Thermomicrobiales; family Thermomicrobiaceae; genus DASSHC01. The sequence goes on from DASSHC010000335.1 coordinate 9,206, forward strand.
CTGCACGGCCAGCGGGCGCTCGCCCAGCAGCTCGGCCGGGGGGCGCTCGGCGTCCGCATCGAGCAGCGCGGCGCCGAGCGGCGTGAGCGTGAAGACTGCCTCGCGCCGGGCGCGCGACACCTGCACCAGTCCCAGCCAGGCTGCGGCCGTGACCAGCGTGGCCTCGGCGGCCAGCCGCACCACCGCGCGCCGCCGCTGCTCCGGCGTCGCCTCCTCGTGCTCCAGCTCGGCGGCGCCGGCCGCGGTGAAGCTGCCGCCGAGCGCGTTGGGCGCCCCGGCGGCGAAGCGCGCGGTGAAGGAGCCGACCGTCAACCAGGCGCCGGGCGTGAGGGCGCCGAGCGCGTCGAGCAGCCGCCGGCGGAAGCCCGGCCAGTCGGCGCCCCAAACCTGCAAGGTCTCGCGCCCAGCGCCCTCGGGCCAGTCGCTGGCCGCGCGCCAGCAGGCCACCAGACGGCGGGTCTGCTCGGGGAAGTCGAGCCGGGTCCAGTCGCGCGCTCGCTGGCGGTCGAGGCCACGAGCATCGGCCAGCCCGAGCCCGGTCGCCAGCGAGAGCAGGAAGGGAACGTAGCCGGTCGGCGGCACGTCGCCGGAGCGGCGCCAGAGCGAGGGCGCCAGCCGCCGCTGGGCGTGACCGTCGTCCAACTCGCGCGCGCCGGCCGCCAGCGTCCGCAGCAGCGTCAGCAGATCCCAGGCGGCCGCATCGTCGGGCAGCCAGTCGACCGGCTCGGCGGTCTCGTCGCTGACGGTGACGAGCGCCGGCAGCGGCGGGGCGTCGGCCCGCCGGGGATGACGCACCAGCTCGGGCACGGCCAGCCGCAGCGCGCCGTCGACATAGCCGCGCCAGAGGAGTCCGCGCCGCCCCAGCTGCCGGATCGCCTCACGCAGCGCGCCACCGGAGAGCGCCAGCGCCTCTTTGGCCTCGGCGGGCGAGGGCGGCTCGGCCTGCTCGTGCAGCGAGGCCCAGAGCCGCGCCGCGTCTCCCCGCAGCGCGGCGATGGACGATGCGACGATCTCCGGATCGCCCAGGCGCGGCGTGAGGTAGGCGACCAGCTCGGGGCGCAGCGCCAGCGCCGGAATCACCTGGTAACCCAACTCCTCGGCCAGGTCGGCCAGCGCGCCATCCGGCAGCCGGTCGAGCAGCTCCGCCGCGTCCGCCGCCAGCGGCAGCCCGCGCGTCTCCTCCTGCCGCAGCCGCGCCGTTAGGCCGGCCGTCTCGCGCGGCAGGAAGAAGCGCCGCTCCGCTTCGGTCGGCAACTCCAGCTCGTCCTGCTCGACGAAGAGGTAGCCGGCGCGGTAGAGGCGGCGCACGCTGGGCAACACCGCCTCCAGGGGCGCGTTCAGCCGCTCGGCGATGGCGGCCAGCGGGTACGCTCCCTCGTCCTCGATCAAGAGGTCGAGGAGCACGCGGTCGGTCGGCGAAAGCCGCTCCCAGGCGAGGGCGAAGGCCCAGGAGTCGATCAGCACGCGGTAGAGCTGGCCGGCGATGGCGTGGTGGTCGCGCCCGCGCGGGGTGACCTCCCACCAGCGGGCGATCAGGTCCAGCTCGTGCGGCGAGCGGTCGTGCAGCCGGCCCAGCAGGTTGCGCACTGGCATTGATGACTCCGCGATGCGTACGTCCGCAGCACGGCGATTATAGTCGCTGGCGTGCGGTTACGCGGAGTCGATACCCACAGCGTTCCTCGCCGTGCTCGAGCTAGCGCATGAAGGGATCGAGCGCGTCGCGCAGACCATCGCCGAGAAAGTTGAAGGCGAGCAGCGTGATACCGATGGCGAGCGCGGGGAAGATGGTCAGATAGGGATACGACTCGATGCTCTGCACGCCATCTGACAGCATGATGCCCCAGCTCGGCACGGGCGGCTGCGCGCCGAGCCCGATGAAGCTGAGCCCGGCCTCGGCGATGATGAAGCCGGGCACCAGCAGGGCTGCCATGATGATGATCGGGGCCAGCACGTTCGGCAGCAGGTGGTGCCACATCAGCCTGCGGTTCGGCACGCCGATGGCCCGCGCCGCGAGCACGTAGTCCAACTCCTTGGTCGTGAGGACCTGGCCGCGCGTCAGGCGCGCCAGGTTGAGCCAGCCGAAGAGCGACAGACCGATGAAGACGCCGACGAGGCCGCCGCTGACCCGGTTCAGGCTGGCCAGGACCGCCAGGAACCCCGAGTGCGCGTGCGGCAGGCGGGCCAGGAAGTAGGTTTGCAGCAGAATCAGCAGCACGTAGTACGGAATGGCGTAGAACACGTCGATCAGGCGCATCAAGAGCAGATCGAGCGTGCCGCCGTAGAAGCCCGAGATCATGCCGACCGGCACGCCGATGATGAGCACGATCGTCAGGGTGATGAGCGCGACACTCATCGAGATGCGCGCGCCGTACAGCAGGCGGGAGAGCTGATCGCGACCCAGGGCATCCGTGCCCATCGGATGCGAAATTGTCGGGCTCTGGTTGGTGATGAGAAGATCCTGTTTGGTGTAGGAATAGGGAGCCAGCTGGCTGGCGAAGATGGCCGCCAGGATGGTCAGGATGATGATCACCACCGAGAGCACGGCGGCGCGATTGCGCGCCAGGCGCTGGAACGCATCACGCCAGAGGCTACGGCCCTTCGCCGCCACCTGAAGCTCGCGCGACTGCCGCGAGGCTTCCGTTTGGAGGGCATTCGCCGAGTTCTTCGCCATCCGCCATCCCTGCTATCGGTAGCGCACGCGTGGGTCGAGCACGGCGTAGAGCACGTCGACCACCAGATTCATCACCACGATCACGATGGCGAAGAGGAGCGAGAGCGCCAGCACCACCGGATAATCACGCCCGGTCGCCGCGTTGACGAAGTAGCGGCCGAGGCCCGGAACGCTCGTGATCGTCTCGACGAAGAACGAGCCGGTGATCACGTCGGCCACCAGGAAGGCGGATACCGTAATCACGGGTACCAGGGCGTTGCGCAGGCCGTGGCCGATAATGACCACCCGGTCGCTGAGTCCCTTGGCCCGCGCGGTGCGCATGTAGTCCTGACGCAAGACCTCCAGCATCGAGGAGCGGATATAGCGCGCCAGGGCGCTCGCGGGGCCAAAGGCGAGCGCCAGCGCGGGGATGATGATCGTCTTGCTGAACACGCCATGCCAGCCGCCCGGCGGGAGCCAGTGCAGAAAGACCGCCAGGATCAGCACCAGGGCCGAGGCGGTGACGTAGTTCGGCGTCGACACGCCGACGACGGCGAAGAACATGGCCAGGTAGTCGGTCAGCGTGTTCTGCTTGACGGCAGCCAGGGTGCCCAGGGGAATGCCAATCAACGCGCCGAGCACCAGCGCGGTGATGCCGAGCTGGAGGGAAACGGGAAAGGCGCGGCGCAGGATATCGGCCACGTCCTGCGAACGGTTCACGTAGGACGGCCCCAGATCGCCGCGCACCGCTCCCGACAGATACTCGAGGTACTGCTTCCAGATCGGATCGTCCAGATGGTACTTGATCTTGATGTTCTCGATCACGGCCGGAGGCAGCGGCTTCTCCGCGTTGTCCCATGGCCCGCCAGGCGTGGCGTGGACCATGAAGAACGCGATCGTGTAGACCAGCAGCAGCGTCGGGATGATCAGGAGCACGCGACGAACGATATAGGCTCCCATCGGCTCAATGCTCCAGGATCTTCACTCCCGAGAAGGCTTGCCGCCACTGCGCGGCCGACGCCGGCTCCTTGAAGCCCTCGACGTACGGGCGGACCATCGCATTCACGTCCAGGTGGTAGAGGGGCAGGACCGGCATGCCCTGCATCAGCAACGTCTCCGCCTTCTCGTACTCGGCCTTGCGCTTGTCGGGATCCAGCTCGAGGTCGGCCGCCGCGACCTGCTTGTCGAAGTCGGCGTTCTTCCAGTGCGTGCGGAAGAAGTCTTGATCGGACGTCCACAGGATCGGATACCAGTTGTACGGATCCGAATAGTCCGAGCCCCAGCGGTCGATGTACATCTCGAAAGGAGTCTTGGTCCAGGAGTTGAACGCCGCGTTGAACTCTTTCGACTCCATGCGCTGCAGCGTGACCTCGATTCCCAGGTTGGTCTTCCACATCTGCTGCAACGCCTGCGCCAGCAGGTCGTAGCGCACGTCCGCCGGCCACACGAGCTTGACGCCCGGGAATCCTTGCCCATTCGCGTATCCCGCGGAGGCCAGCTTCTGCTTGGCAGCATCGACGCCGCCGGTCGGCGCCGCGCTCGGATTGTAGCCGGCGACATCGGGCGGGGTGACCGTCGGAGCCGGATCGTAGAGCCCCTTGAGCACGCTCTGGCACAACGTCTTTTGATCGGTCGCCAGGTAGAGCGCCTGGCGGAAGTCGGCCTTGCTGACCGGGGAAGCGGTGTTGCCGCAGTCGAAGGCGACGAACGCCGTGCCGGACCAGACGTAGTGGTGGAGTTCCTTGCTGTAGGTGGGGTCACTCTTGACGCGCGTGATGTCGGACGGCCCGATCTCATCGGTGATATCGATGGCGTTGGCCTCGTAGTCCTTGACGCTGGTCGAGAACGGATCGGCGCTGATCGGGAAGGAGATCTGCTGAAGCGTCGGCTTCTGGCCCCAGTAGTCCTCGTTGCGCACGATCACGATCTCCTGATCGTGCTTCCAGTCCTGCAGCTTGAACATCCCGTTGGTGACGATGTTGCCGGGCTCGACCCATTTGTCGCCGGACTTGTCGACGGCCCATTTCGGCACGGGCAGATAGGTCCAGGTGGCGCACAGGTGGAGGAGATACGGGGCGGGATGGTCGGTCGTCCCCTGCAGGGTGAGATCGTCGGGCGCCGTGATCTGGACGCTGGTGGGATCGGTGTTCTTGCCGGTGTTGAAGTCCAGCGCGCCCTTGAACGGGTAGAGCGCCGAGGCGTAGTCGGAGGCGAGCGACGGTGTCAGCGCCCGCTTCCAGGAGTACTCGAAGTCGTGCGCCGTCACCGGCTGGCCGTCGCTCCACTTCATGCCGGAGCGAAGATGAAAGGTGTACTGTGTCCCATCGCTCGAGACGTCCCACTTCTCGGCGCAGATCGGCACGGGTTGCTCGTTCTCGAAGGTGACCAGCGGGTCGAACAGCTGCATCCCAACCAGAATCTCGTGCCGGCCCTCCATCAGGTCGGGATCGAGGTGCGGGGGTTCAGTGTTGGGGTAGCGCAGCTCCTGCTTGGCCGCGAGCTTGGTGCCGGAGACCCCCGCCGCGACCGTCGGATTCGACAGGGGCGTGCCGGGCTGCGCCGCGGCGGCCGTGGCGGCCGGCGTGGTCGCGCTTGCCGCGCTCGTCGCCGCTGCGGTGGCTGCCGTGGTCGCTGCCGTGGTGGGCGCGGAGGAACCACCGCCGCAGGCGGCGAGCAGGGCACCGATCACCGAGGTCGACGCGCCGGCGCCGGCAAGCTGGATCAGATGCCGGCGGCTGATTTGCGTGATCTGGGGCGGAAATGAGGGCACACGGAACCGAGGCTCGGCGCGCATTTTGCTCCTCCTCATGACGCGATCTTGAGCCATCGCGGTACGATTCGCCGCCTCAAATTAGCACTTTCACAAGCCGCTGTCTAGCGGTATCGCCGGGCCGTTCCACCGGCACCAGCGCCTCGCGCTTGCCGCCGCGGCGCGCGCTCTCTATGCTTGCGGGCTGGGCGTGCGAGAAGGGGGACCGGGTGGGATTGGGTGTGCCCTACTACGCGATCGAGGGCGGCAAGCCGCTGTGTGGCCACGTGCGGGTCAGCGGCGCCAAGAACGCCGCCACCAAGGAGATCGTCGCCAGCCTGTTGACCGACGAGCCCGTCATCCTGCAGAACGTGCCGCGTATCGGCGACATCGCGGTCACGCTCGACGTCTGCGCCAGCGTCGGCCTGGCTTCCGCCTGGGACAGCGAGCGGCCCGACACGCTGCGGCTGGCGACGCCGGCCATCCGCTCGCCGGAGGTCCCGCTCAGCTTCAGCGGACTCAATCGCATCCCGATCCTGCTCCTCGGTCCGCTGCTGCACCGCCACGGCGAGGCGGTCGTCCCAATGCTCGGTGGCGACGATATCGGGCAGCGCCCGGTCGATTTCCACGTCCGAGCGCTGGAAGCGCTCGGGGCCCGCGTGCGCTTCGAGGACGGCCGCTACATCGCCAGCGCCGACCAACTGCAAGGCGCCGTCATCGAGCTGCCCTACCCCAGCGTCGGCGCTACCGAGAACGCGCTCTTCGCCGCCGTGCTGGCGCGCGGCACCACGCTGATCAAGAACGCCGCCGTCGAGCCCGAGATCCTCGACGAGATCATGCTCTTGCAGAAGATGGGCGCGATCATCTTCGTCGATACCGACCGCACCCTGGTGATCGAGGGCGTGGACCGCCTCCACGGCGCGCGGCACACGGTCATCAACGACCGCAACGAGGCGGCCTCCTTCGCCATCGCCGGCATCATCACCGGCGGCGAGGTGCTGGTCGAGGGCGCCGAGCAAGCCCACATGCTGACCTTCCTCAACAAGCTGCGCCAGGTCGGGGCCGGCTTCGAGGTCGAGCCGGAGGGCATCCGCTTCTTCCACCCCGGCCAGCCGCTGGCGCCGATCGCGCTGGAGACCGATGTCCACCCAGGCTTCATGACTGACTGGCAGCAACCCTTCGTGATGCTGATGACCCAGGCGAACGGGCTCTCGGTGGTGCACGAGACGGTCTACGAGAACCGCTTTGGCTACACCGAGGCGCTAGTCGCCATGGGCGCCGAGATCCAGCTTTTCCGGCAATGTCTGGGCGAGAAGGCGTGCCGCTTCAAGAGCCGCGACTTCGCCCACAGTTGCGTGATCAAGGGGCCTACGCCGCTGCGCGCGGCTGACATCACCATCCCCGACCTGCGCGCCGGCTTCAGCTACCTGATCGCCGCCGCCGTCGCCGGCGGAGTCTCGCGCATCAGCGGGCTGGAATACGTCGCGCGCGGCTACTCGAACATCCTGGAGAAGTTCCAGAGCCTGGGGGCTGAAATCGAGTTGTGCCGGGAGTGATCAGGCGGGCACCGCGGCCGCACGACGACATTTGGCGCTGGGCCAACACGGATCCCTCGACTGCGCTCGGGATGACAGGGAATATATCGGGGCCTACCAGACGAGGCACAGCATACTCGTACGCCCCGCATTAACCCTGTCATCCTGAGTGCAGTCGAAGGATCCGTCCCCGATGGCACCTAACGTCTTCGGTGGGCAGCGCCCCTCTCCCGCGCACGGGAGAGGGGTTGGGGTGAGGGCCCGGCCTAGCCCTGCCCTTGAAGCTGCCGGATGTAGTGGACCAGCGCCCAGCGCTGCTCCGGTGTCAGCAGATTGCCGAACGGCGGCATGTCGACGATGCCGTTGCTGATGTGGTAGAAGAGCTCGCCGTCGGACATTCCCTTGATCGCATCGCTGGTCAGGTTGGCGGGCGGGATGTTGCCGGTGCTCTTGAAGTAGGTCACCAGGAACGCGTTGGCCTGGCCGCCGGCGCCCGCGCCCGGGCAGTGCGTCGGGTTCGACGGATCGCAGCCCTGGTTGATCCCCGGCTTGATGTCCTGCTGCGGCGTGTCGCCGCCCAGACCCTGCGCGCCGTGGCACTGCACACAGTTGCGGATGAAGAGATCCTGGCCGGCTTTCAGATTGAAGGCCGTGGCCGGCACCGGGTTGGTCAGCGCCTTGGCCTGGTCGAGCGAGTAGTTCGGCACGGCCTTATCCGGCTCGGCGGGCCAGTTGTACGACAGGGGCTGGCGCACATTGGCCGAGACCGGCACCGCGCTGGCGGGCGAGTCGAGCACCGGCGGCTCCTGCGAGCGCCAGAACTTCTCGTAGTGCATCTCCATGAAGAAGTCGATCGGGTACTCGTTGGTGTGATCGCAGGCCGCACCGATGCCGAGCAGCAGCCCGGCGGCGAGCAGCAGCCAGATCGGGCGCCGGACTGCGCGCAGGTAGGCGAGCACCGCGGCCAGCGGGCCGAGGCGACTCATGCGTTCGCTCCCTTCCGCCGCGGCTGCCGCGGAGTCTCAGCCGTGCCGCGCACGGCCTCGGACATCTTGACATCCTCGGCGCCGGTCGAGCGCAGCAATTCCGCCACGCGGTCGGCGAGATCCGAGGGAGCGTGGACGAGCAGCCCGATGAAGCCCTCGGTGATGCGCGTGTCGTAGATCGCGCGCTGAAAGCGCGGCAGGCGCGACTCGAAGAGGGTGCCGAGCACGGTGAAGATCACGGCCGCCAGCATCGTGCCCTCGTACATGATGATAACCATCGGCGGGATCGAGAAGAGCGGCTTGCCGTCCGTCACCATCGGGTAGACCAACTGCGTGCCGCCGGTCACCAGCAGGCCGACCGAGAAGCCGGCCGCCGCGCCGATCAACGGCCACAACCCCAGTCGCATGATACTGTGCGAGTGGCCGAAGGTTCCCTCCGGGAAGGGCGCGTTCGACAGGACCTCGAAGTCCGGTCGGCCGAGGCCGACTTCCTCCAGCCGGTCCGCCCCCGCGACCGCGGCGTCGAGATCGGAATAGAGCCCGAGTACGTCTCGCAGTGCCATCGTCCCCTCTCCTTAGAACTCGCGGATGATCGCCGGAATGCGCCGCTTGCCGACCTGCATCTCTCGCAGGAAGCGCTCCCCTTCTTTCTCCTCCCAGACCGAGACCGGTGGGAAGAGCTTGGCGAAGAGCAGGAACAGACAACTGACCAGCGCGAACGAGCCGACGATGAAGGTGATCTCGTCGATGCCCGGCCGGTAGAAGGTCCAGTCGAAGGTCCACTCGTACTTGCGCTCCAGGCCCGGGACCACCAGCCAGTAGCGCTCGGCCCACATACCGATGTTGACCATGATCGAGGTCCAGAACATCAGCTTCACATTGCGCCGGAACTTGCGGAAGAGCCAGATCGGCACCGGGATGAAGTAGCCGAAGATGAAGATCAACCCGACCAGCAGCGTGTAGGGCCAGGAGAGGAAACGCTGCTCCATGATCGCTACCTCGCGCGGGTCCTGGTTGAAGAGCGCGAAGAAGACGTCGAGCATGAAGAACCAGAGCCAGCCGGTCGCGACCGCGATCAAGAGGCGCCCG
>DASSHC010000336.1:0-6712 GCA_035693105.1 Thermomicrobiaceae bacterium
TCCCGGCTGCGCCAGCGGCGCCAGCTCCGCGCGACGCAGCGGCGCAGCACGGTGGTTAGCGGGAGATCGATCCAGACGATGGTGTCGGCGGCCGGCCAACTGACGTCTTGCTGCTGGGAGAGGTAATTGCCGGCCACCACCCAGGCAGCGGGCGCGATCGCCCGGCGCACGCGCTCGCGGAAGACCTCCCGCTCGGCCGCGACCCAGCCCGGCTCCCAGTGGAGCGCGTCCAGTTCGATGAAGGGCACGCCGAGCCGCGCGGCGAGCCGCTCCGCCAGCGTGCTCTTGCCGGCGTTGGAGGAGCCGACGACGATGATGCGCTTGCCGATGGGCTGCATGTTCGACTACCCCAAGATGGCACGGACGGTGTCGGTCGCCTTGAGGCCGGAGCCGGTCAGCAGCACCACGATCTCGCCGGGCGGCAGCGCGCCCGCGGCGATTGCCTGGCGGCAGGCGGCGGCGCCGACGGCCGCGGTCGGCTCGACGTAGAGCCCCTGCTCCCAAAGCTCGCGCAGCGCGGCCACGATCTCGTCCTCGCCGACCGCCCGCGCCCCGCCGCCGGTCTCCCGGATGGCGGCCAGGATCTGCCGCCCGCGTGCCGGAGCCCCGATCTTGGTTCCCTCGGCGATCGTCTGCCCGGGCGTGACCGGCGCGATGTCGTCGCTCCCCACGGCGGCCATCACCGGCGCGCAGGCCGCCGGCTGGGCGGCGATCAGCCGCGGCCAGGGGCCGGGCAGACTCTTGAGGGCGCGCCAGGCGCCGACGAAGGCGCTGCCGCCGCCGGTCGGCACGAAGCAGGCGGCCGGCAGCCGGAAGCCGAGTTGCTCCCAGACCTCCAGCAGCCAGGTTTTGACTCCCTCGGCGAAGAGCGGGTGCCAGTTGTGGCTGGCGTAGAAGGCGCTCTCGTCCGCTTCGGCGGCCTGCTGCGCCGCGCGCGCCACGTCGTCGCGGCTCCCCTCCACCAGCGTCACCGTCGCCCCGTAGGCGCGCGACTGCGCCAGCTTGCCGGGCGAAGTGGCAGCCGGGGCGTAGACGGCGCACTCCAGCCCGCAGGCGGCGCTGTAGGCGGCCATGGCCGCGGCGGCGTTGCCGGAGGAATCGACCACGATGCGGCGACGGCCCCGCGCGCGCAGGTGGGGCGCCAGCAGGGCTGCGCCGCGGTCCTTGAAGGAGCCGGAGGGGAGGAGGGCGTCGAACTTGAACCAGACCGGCCGCTCGGCCAGCGCGCCGCGCACCAGCGGGGTCATGCCCTCGCCGAGCGGGCGGGCGGCGGAAAAGTCCACCGGCAGGACGGCCTGGTAGCGCCAGAGGCCGGGCAATTTGGGATCGATCGCCGCGGGCGTCAGCGGCGGCTCGCCGCTCAGGCCGAAGGCCCCGCCGCACTCGGGGCAGCGCCAGGCGCCGCTCGTCAGCGGCTCCCGGTGGCCGCAGACCTCACAGCGATACTCCCACTCCCCCGCCATCGCGCCCTCCTCCCCGGTCGATTTCCACGTCACGACTCGTCACAAGGAGTATAGCCGTCGCGACACCAGCGCATGGCGTGTGCGACGATGGAGCGCGTGCTGCGCTGGCGCGGCGGACCCGGTCGCCGCGCGGGCCAGGTGAGGAGAGGGCTCATGGAGATACGCTTGAGCGGGAAGCGGGCGCTGGTGACGGGAGCCAGCTCCGGCATCGGCGCGGCGATCGCGCTGGCGCTGGGGCAGGCCGGCGCCGATATCGCCATCAACTACCACAGCCATCCTGAGGCGGCGCGGGCGATCGCCGGACAGATCGAGGCGTTCGGTGTCAAGACCTTCTGCACCCAGGCCGACGTCGCCAGCGCCGACGACGTCGCCCGGATGTTCACGGAGGTGGAGAGCGGGCTCGGCCCGGTGGATATCCTGGTCAACAACGCCGGGGTGGACGGCCCGCGAGCGCTGGGCTGGGAGGCCGATCCGGCCGCCTGGGAGCAGGTGGTGCGGATCAACCTCTTCGGCCCCTTCGTCTGCGCGCACTACGCGCTCCAGGGGATGACGCAGCGCCGCTCCGGGGTGGTCATCAACATCACCTCGGTCCACGAGGTCATCCCCTGGGCCGGCTACAGCGCCTACACAGCCAGCAAAGCCGGACTGGGCATGCTGACCAAGACGCTGGCGCAGGAGGCGGCCTCCTTCGGCGTGCGCGTGCTGGCGGTCGCGCCCGGGGCGATCCAGACGCCGATCAACCAAAGCGTTTGGGGCAACCCGGCGGGGCTGGCGGACCTGCTGACCAAGATCCCCTACGGACGCCTGGGCAAGCCGGAGGAGATCGGCGCGCTGGTCGTGGTGCTGGCCTCCGACGCCGCCGCCTACTTAACCGGGACGACGATCTTCCTGGACGGCGGTATGACGCTCTACCCGAGCTTCCAACACGGCGGCTGAGCGGCAAGCTGACGCGTTGGCCGCCATTATCCCCGCTTCAGGTGCTCCAAGACCGGCGCGAAGCGCTCGATGCCCTCTAGCGTGGTCGGCTCGATCCAGGTGATCACCTGGTCGGCCCCGGCCTCGCCGAAGGCGCGCAGCCCCGCCGCGATCTCCTCGGGCGTTCCGGTCAGCGGCGGCGTGTCCCAATGGCCGGTCCCGCCCCCGCTCGCATCGACCAGCACGCTGACGGTGCGCCCGAGCGTGCTGGGGTCGCGCCCGACCGCGCGGCAGACGGCATCGACCTCGGCTTGCAGCGCGGCGAACTCCTCCGGACGGTTGTGGATCGTGGGGAAGTATACGTTCCAGAGGTCGGCGTAGCGTGCGGTGAGCTGGAGCATGCGCGGGCTCTTGGTGCCGACCAGGATCGGCGGCCCGGCCGGGCGGGGTCCGCGGGGGGCCAGCACGCAGTCATTGGCCTGCTCGTAGCGGCCCTGGAAGTCGACCTGGCCCTCCTTCAGCAGGCCGTGGATGATTCGCAGCGCCTCCTCGAAGCGGCTGACGCGGTGGTCGTAGGGGTAGCCGAAGGCCTCGTACTCCGGCTGGTTCCAGCCGGCGCCGAGCCCGAGGATCAGCCGCCCGTCGCTGATCTCGTCCACCGTCTCGGCCATCTTGGCCAGCAGCGCCGGGTTGCGGAAGCCGGTGCAGAGGACCAGTGAGCCCAACTCGACACGCTCGGTCACCGCGGCCAGCGCCGCCAGCAGCGACCAGCCCTCCCAGACGCCCTCCACGCTGCCATCCGGCGTGCGATAGAGGAGGTGATCCTCGACCCAGACCGAGTCGAAGCCGACCTCCTCGGCCCGCTGCGCCATCGCTTTGAGCTCCGCCCAGCGCGGCACGCGATCCAGCCCGCGCTCGTTGACTTGCAGCTCGACGCCAATCTTGGGAACCACGTGCGCTCCTTCCCCGTGCTACTCGCTCTCCTGGAGTCGGTGCCATTGTAGCGGCTCCCGGCTCCCCGCGGCTCAACGGGACCGATGGGCACTGGCAGCGAGCGCGGCGAAAAGACGATACTCAGGCGGCGACGAAGGGTTGCCCTCACCCCACGCCCTCTCCCGTGCGCGGGAGAGGGAGCACGCTACGATAATCCGTCGTCGCCCCTCGCCCCCGCAGGGGAGAGGGGTTGGGGTGAGGGCTCCCCCCGCGTGAGGGGCGGCAGACACGAGTACGACGACGTCATGATGGCTTGCTGGCACGGCACACGCTTTCGGACCGGCATCCTGCTATTCGTCGCGGCCTTCGCGCTGGCGGCAGCCCTGGCCTGGCTGCCCGCGCCGGCGGCCGCGTTCAAGCTCGTCTCCTGCCCGCCGGGCGGCGCGCCCAACGTCGCCTGCCCGGCGCCCAATGCCGCCGCCGGCGGGGCGTCGCCCAAACCGGCGACGACCTGGCTGGACCGGCACCTCGGCGCGCCCTGGCTTTCGCTCTTGATCATCGGTACGGTCGCGCTCAGCGAGGCGACCCGGGCGGGGATGGAGCATCAGGTGCGCCGCCAGGGCGCGCTGCTGCCGCACCCGGTCCGCCCGCATGAGCTGCTGCCGTGGCCACTGGGACCACGCGCGGTCCCGCTGCTGGCAGGCTGTCTCGTGCTGGCGCTCGGGTCGTTCGCCCTCGGCGCCGCGGCCTTCTCCCAGCCGACCAGCCGCGAGGTGGCCGTCAGCACCCCCTACCACGAGCACGGCTCGTTCAGCTACTCGGCGCCGGCCTCGGGCGGCATCTACGACGGCGACGCCGCGCGCACCGGCCAGCCGATCTTCCCCAACTTGAGCAAGACGGTCGATCTCTCTTTCGACTACGACTTCGCCTCCGCCGCCGCGAGTGATCTGAGCGGCACCGTCTGGCTCGCGGCGGTCGTCGGTGACGGCAGCGGCTGGAGCAAATCGATCGAACTGCACCCGGAGATGGGCTTCAGCGGCACGAGCGCCAGCATCTCCGGCACGCTCGACCTGAGCGCGCTCCAGACGATCATCGACGACTACCAGCGCGAGTCGGGGCTCCACCCCGCCAGCTACCAGGTCGCGATCGCGCCGCGGGTGCTGATTCACGGATCGCTGGACGGCAACTACTTCGAGGACGCCTTCGCCCCGGCGCTCGACTTCGTTCTCGACCAGAGCTCGCTCCACCTGGCCGACCACGCGGCGGGTGTCGATCCGCTGACGCCGGCGGTCAACGGCGCCACCTCGGATTCCGACACACAAACACGCGACATCTCCTTCGCCGGGCTCGGCTTGCCGGTGGGCCTGGCGCGCTCGCTGGCCACGACGGGGCTGCTGCTGGCGCTGGGCGGCGTGTTCGCCGTCCTCTGGGTGGCGCGCAGCACGCCGCCGCTGAATGAAGTCGAGCGTATCCGCGCGCGCTACGGTCGCCACCTGGTCGCGATCCAGCCCGGCTCGTTGCACGACCGTGACATCGTCGAGGTGCGCGAGATGGACGATCTCGGCCGGCTGGCCGAGCGCGAGCGGCTACCGATCCTGGTAGACGAGGGCACGCCGCGCTACTACTACGTGCGCCACGGCGCGCTGCTCTACCGCTACCGCCTGCTGGTTGACAGCCCGCTCCCGCCTGATCTCGAACAGGATCTTTTTGGCTGAGGCCCGAACCACAATGAAGGGTGACGATGGCGATGGCGAGGTCTGCCCCTACAGGTGTTCGTCGCGGGCCCGCGGGCGAGGCTCTGTCCCGTGTGTACCTTATGCCGCGTGCTCGCCCTGCTGGCCCCCGCGCTCGATAATCTCCTGCTTGTCGTGGGTGTAGCCCGAGAGATAGTTCAGCAGCGGGAAGACCGGGTCGAGCAGCTCGCTCATGCCGCTGGCCGCGATGATCAGCAGGAAGTAGCGCCCAAGGCGCGGGAAGAAGACCAGGATCGAGGTGTTGAAGAGCGCGGCCCAGACGCTAGTGCACCAGGGGCAGGTGATGAGCTGGCCGATGTCCTTGCGCCAGCCGTGGTCGGCCTTCGGCTCCTCCCTGGTCCCTTCCAGCGCCTCCTCGCCACGCCCCTCGTAGACGAAGGGGAGGCGCAGCACCGAGGTCACCCGGTCCTTGCTGGCCAGGCGCGAGAGGCGGAAGGTCGCCACGCCGAGCAGGAAGATCTCACGCCCCGGCGGTGTCTGCGCCAGCGTGCGCGGCTGGCGCTGGATGCGCGCCGCCAGCACGCCGAAGATCGAGAGGAAGGCGGCGATGGTGGCGGCGTACCACTTGTAGGGGAAGTTGTACATCGGTGCAGGGCATCCTTTCGGCTGGCGGCGCTGGGTCGTGAGCGGCGCGGTCACGTACCGTGGGATGTCCGCAGAGGATGTGCCGTGCTACACCTCCGCTTCCGGCTCCCAGCGCCAGCCGCGCCCGGCACGGCGCACGCGGCCGATGCCGGGGAAGGGGAAGTGGTAGATGAGGATGCGGGCGTTGTCGGCGGCGGCGCGGTCGTAGATGCGGCGGCGGGTGGCCAGCGCCTGCGCCGGGTCCCAATCGAAGGCGGGGTGCCACTCCGGCTCGGCCAGGTGGATCGGGTTGATTGCCACGTCGACCAGGTTGAGCAACTGCTCGTTGCCCGACGCGATCGTCAGCGCCATGTGGTGCGAGGTGTGGCCCGGCGCGGGCAGGGCGTAGATGCCGGGCACGATCTCCTCGCCCTCGGTCCCGCCGATCAACTCGAGCCGCGGCTCGATCGGCGGCAGGTACTGCCGGGCCCAGGCGCCCATGAACTGGTCCAGCTCGCCCAGGTTGTGCAACGTGCCGGCCATCGCCTTCGCCAGCACCTGCTCGTCGGTCCAGAAATCCCACTCGCCCTGGCGCATTACGTAGCGCGCGTTGGGGAAGGCGGGGAGCCCCTCGGCGTCGATGGTGCCGGCGATGTGGTCGGGGTGGCCGTGGGTCAGGATGACGGTGTCGATCTCCCCCGGATCGACCCCTGCCGCGCGCAGGTTGGCGAGCAGCTTGCCGGTGGCGGGCGTGAAGGCGCCGACCCCGGTGTCGATCAGCACGCGGTTCCGCCCGGTGTCGACAACCACCGAGGTCAGCGACGACTCGACCATGTCGGTCGGTTTGCCGTGCGCGACGAGCACGCGCTCGCGCTCTGTATCGCTCGGGTTGCCGAAGACGACCGCCGCCGGAAAGGCCGACACGCCGTCGGTCACGGCCAGACACTGGAAGTCGCCCACCCGGAAGCGGTAGCTGCCGGCGGATTGCGGTTGCTCGTTCACTACGGTTCCTCCTCTCGCGCACGGGGACTGGCCATCAAGAAGCTTAGGTGCCACATGAGGACGGATCCCTCGACTGCGCTC
>DASSHC010000337.1:0-3114 GCA_035693105.1 Thermomicrobiaceae bacterium
GGATCCCTCGACTGCGCTCGGGATGACAGGGAATATATTGGGTCCTATCGGACGAGGCACAGCGTACTCGTCCGCCTCCTCTTGGCCCTGTCATCCCGAGCGCAGTCGAGAGATCCGTCCTCACGAGGCACCCAACGTCCCCGATGGGCAGATCCGTCCTCTACGCACTCCCCTCTTAATCGGAGCCCAGCATTGGGGGACGCTCCATTCGGGCCGGGGGCGAGAACCCGCCGCCGAATACGTACCCCTCGACCGCCGAATACGTACCCCGCTCGATGGTTGTGCCCGCCGCCGGCCCGTAGCCTGGAAGCAACGAGTTGACGGTCACAGGAAAGGAGCCACGCCGATGTCATCGGTGGCGAAGCAGGCGGGAGACGCGGGCGCGGTACGGACAGCTTCCGGCGCCGGCTGGGAAACGCGGCGCATCATCATCGTGGCCGGACTGGCGGTCGGCATGGTGCTGGGGTTCGCGGGGAACTTTCTCCCCACCGGCACGCCGCAGAATATCGCCTACCTCTTCAGCAGCCTCGGTCTGATCGTGGCCGGCGCGCTCTACGCGCTGCGGCTGATCCGCACCGGCTTTGATCTGGTGGGTATCGGCATCGCTCTCTTCGCGCTGGGTGAGGTTGTCATCCTCTCCGCTGGCACGCCTAGCGACCCGGGCGGCAACGCCTCCTTCTCGGCGGGGGTGGCGCTCTACGCCCTCGGCCTGCCGCTCGCCAGCCTGCCGCTCGCATCTCCCTTTCCGATCTGGGCGCGCGCCACCGGCGTGCTCGCCGCCATCGCCTTCGCGGCGCACGCCCTGATGTGGTGGACCGGGCATCAGGTGCTGAGCAGCGGCCCGCTGGCGAGCATCGGCTACGTACTGCTGGTCATCACCATCGCCGGCTGGATCCTGGCGCTGCTGCGCACCCCGGCCACCGCGCCGGAGACCGAGCAGCCGTGACCGAGCAGGCGACGCGAGGCACGGTGACGGCGGTTATCCGCCAACTCAGCGATGCCACCGCCCGGCTGCGCGACGGCCAGACGCTGCTGGTGGACGGCAATCGCGGTGTGGTGGAGCTACCCGCATGAGCGCCGCGCGCGACGAGCTGGCCGTCGTGCGCCAGGCGCTCGCCGCGGCGGCGGCGCTGCGGGCAGCGGATCAACTCGGCGTGCTGGAGCGGCTGGGCGGCGCCGGGGCCGATGCCGTGGAGCTGGCGCACGCCTGCGGGCTCGACGAGCGCGGGGCGCGCCAGCTGCTGGCGGCGCTGGGCAGCCTGGGCGTCGTCGCGCGCGACAGCGACGGCGCTTATCGGATCGCGTCAGGAGAGCCGGCGCGCACGCGCGCGCTGCTGCGGCGTTGGAACGCCCTGCCCGCCGCGCTGCGCGGCGTCGCCGGCTCCGCGAGCGACGAGGCGGGCGATCCCGAGTTGCTGGCCGCGCTCGGTGCCGAGGCGGTCGAGCGCCTGGAGTCCCGGCTCATCCCGGCAGCCGGCGACATCCTCGATCTCAGTGCGGACGCCGCCTTCGTGCTCGGCTACACGCGCGGCGCGCCGGCGGTCCGCGTCAGCACGCGCGACCGTCCGCGCGTCCGCGAGCAGGTAGCCGTCGCCGCGCAGGAGGGGCGGTTCACCTTCCTGCCGGACGATCCTGCCGACTCCGCGGCGACCTACGACCGCGCCCTGCTCTGCTTCGGCTGCCAGCAGCGCGGGCCGGAGGCCAACCGGCGGCTGTTCGGGCACCTCTTCGACAGGTTGCGCCCCGGCGGCGCGCTCTTGTTGCTGGAACTGCTGCCGAACGAGCGCCTGGATGGTCCGCGCGCCGCGATCCTCTACGCGCTCGACCTGGTAGCGCAGGGCGGCTCGGGTTGCCTCTACCCGTTCTCCAGCTACGCGAGCTGGCTGCGCGATGCCGGTTTCGAGGCGATCGAGCGGCTCAACCCACATCTGCCGCTGCCGGTCGAGCTGATCGCGGCGCGGCGGCCGGGAGAGCCGGAAGAAGCATAGGCGCGAGCGACAAGACGACACGACGTGAGGGGGACTGGTGCTGTTGCAGATCGTCAGCTTGCTGGTGGTGGTTCTGCTGGTGGCGCTCTTCGCCTGGCTCACCTGGCGCGCCTGGAGCACGCGGCGCGCCGTGGTCCGCTGGCCGGGCACGATCCTGGCCGGACTGGTGACGGTGCTCTTGCTGGTGGTGGTGGTGGTGGGGACGCTGGGACTGGTCAAGCTCCGGCGCACGCACGCCATCGCGCTCCACGACGCGACGGTGCAGGCCAGCGATGCGCAGCTCGCGCGCGGGCAGCACCTGGCCAACCTCTGCACCAGTTGCCATTCGATCAACGACAGCCTGCCGCTCAACGGGGGCGACGAGAACATGGCCAGCCCTTTCGGCACGCTCTACCCGCCGAACCTGACGCCCGCCGGGCCGCTCGCCGGTTGGTCCGACGCCGAGGTCGTGCGCGCCATCCGCGAGGGGGTCGGCAAGGACGGGCGGGCGCTGCTGATCATGCCCTCGGACCAGTTTCACCACATGAGCGATGACGATGTGCGGGCGCTGGTCGCCTACCTGCGCGCGCAGCCGGCCACGGCGCACCAGACGCCCGCGACGCGCTTCAACCTGCTCGGCCTGCTGCTGGTCGGCTCCGGCCTCTTCCCCAGCAGCGCCCAGCCGGCCATTACCCAACCGGTACCGCCAGCGCCGGACGGCGTCAACCCGGAGCACGGGCACTACCTGGTCGAGATCAGCGGCTGCCAGGCCTGTCACGGCGAGAACCTGACCGGCGGCACGAACCAGTTCACGCCCAAGGGGCCGAACATCCGGGCCATCGTGCCCACCTGGACCCAGGAGCAGTTCGTGCGGACGATCCGCGGCGGCGCCGACCCCGCGGGCAACCAGCTCGACCCGGACGAGATGCCCTGGAAGAGCTTCTCCGCCGCCTACTCCGACGAGGAGCTGCAAGCGATCTACGCCTACCTCAAGAGCCTGCCAGCGGCGAAATAGGCGGGGGTTTCCGTGGAGAGGGCACGGATGCGAGACATCGGCCGGTCCCTCCCCATCGCTGTCATCCTGCACCCCCACCCCGGCCAGACTGAGCCCTCCCCCCTGTCATCCTGAGCCGCAGCGAAGGATCTC
>DASSHC010000338.1:0-7315 GCA_035693105.1 Thermomicrobiaceae bacterium
GCTGCCCCTGCCAGTCGTTCGGCAGCGAGACCCAGCCGTACTCGGCGGCCCAGACAGGCTTGTCACCGTCGCCGTTGCGCACCATGATCTCGTGCGTCTGGATGGGGCGCGAGAAGTTGTCGCGGTCGAAGCTGACACGGCGGTCGCTGGGGCTGTAGCCGTAGCCGTAGACCATGGCGCTGACGATGTCGAAGGCGTTCTTGGCTCCGGCGTCGTAGAGGGCCTGCAGGTAGGTCAGATCGCTAAGGTTGTCCGGGCCCTTCGCGTCGGTCGGCGCCAGGCCGGGGAGCAGCACGGTGATCGCCGGGTCGGCCTGCTTGGCGGCGCGGTAGGTGGCCTCCAGCAGGCCGGCGAAGCGCGCCGGGTCGATCGGCAGCCCGCCCCACTCGCCGGCCAGGTTCGGCTCGTTCCAGATCTGGATGTAGTGGATCTTGCCGCGGTAGCGGTTGACGACCGCCGCCACGTAGTTGGCGTAATCGGCGTCGTCGTTGGGCGGGCCATCTGGCACCTGATCGACGTTCGGCTGGCCGGCGCGGGCCCAGCGCGGCGGCTTGTCGAGCCGCACGATCAGCTCCAGCCCCCGCGCGTCGGCCGCCGCCACGATGCGGTCCCACTGCGCCCACTGGAACTGCCCTTTCTCCGGCTCGATGGCGTACCAGGGGAACATCTGGCGCACGTAGGTGAAGCCGCCGGCCGCGACCAGGTCGAGCGTGCGGTCGATGGTGGCCGGGTCGTCGTCGTTCATCAGCGTGTTGACGCCGAGGGGATTGACGTCGGTCTGGGGGATCGGCGTCAGATCGGCGCCGCTGGCCACGCCGCGGTTGAAATAGCCGTCGGCCAGCAGCGAGAGCCCCAGCGCGCCGAGCAGCACGACCAGGGCAAAGAGGTGAAGCAGCGGCAGGCGCCGCTTCTGATTCAAGTGGAGGAGGTTTGGTCTACGGCGAGCCAAATCCTAGCCCCTTCAGTGGGCTTTGTCTGTGTTAGCGCGGTGGTTTATGGAGTTTGAGCAATTAACCCCGTGCTCCGTCGCCCGTGTCGCGCTGGGCTAAAGCCGCAGCGCTAGATCTTCACGAAAGCCTGCTGAAGCAGGCTGAAGATTGCACAATACTCAACCTCCTTCACAGAATATGATGAAGTTATCAGGCGCACCCCCGTCGCGATCCTCAGCCTGTTTCAACAGGCTTCGTCTGCTAGCGCCGCGGCTTCAGCCCGGCGCGACACGGGCGACGGAGCACGGGGATAATTGCTCAATTCCCATTACCCCCGCGCGCCGAGCGCCGCGAATGCCACTGCTCGCGTCATCTCACTTCACCCGAAACTCGTAGTAGGCGGGCCGTCCGCTCAGCTCCTTATCGGTGCGCACCAGCACCAGTTGCCGCCCGCTCTCGGCCACGATGCGGCGAAAGGCATCCAGGCGCGGGAAGGATTCCGAGCCCTCGACGTGGGCGATGAAGACGGCGTTGGGGTCGGCCAGCGCCCGGCGCACGGCGGCTTCGAAATCGGGCCCCGGCTCGTAGGTCGCGCCGTAGATCTCCTGCGGCACCACCCGCCCATTGGTGATGATCTCCAGGTTGTACTTGAAGCCCCAGTCGAGCGCGTAGGGGCGCGCCGCGCCCTCTGCCTCCAGTTGCTCGGCCAGGGTGTAGATCGCGCTGGAGAAGTTGGTGTAGCCGCCGGTGCGCGCCAGCGCCTGATGGTAGCGCGCGTCGACCAGCAGATCGCCGGCCGCCAGCGCCACGAGGAGCAGCCCGGCCAGGGCCAGCGGCGCCAGCCGCAGCGGTCCCGCAAGCCGCCCGGCCAGCCAGCGCCCCCCGAGCAGAGCGAAGGCCGCGACCAGCAGCTGCGGGATCGGCACCAGGATCAAGAGGTGGGTCGGGCCGAGGATCGAGACGGTGAAGCAGCTCAGCACGAAGATCACCGCGCTGAAGGCGAGCAGGAAGACGGTGGCGCGACGGTAGCGGCGCAGCTCGGGCGCGGCGTGGGTCAGCACCAGCAGCCCGGCGGCCGCGATCCCGGCTATTGGCGGCCAGAGCGGGTTGGTGTAGATGCCGCCGTAGAACCAGAAGTAGCCGCCGTCGAGCAGCACGCGCACCGCGTCCAGCTCGACCTTCGCGTTGTGCCAGAGGGCGAAGTTGTCCACGCCGCGGTTGGTCTGGGTCAGGTTGGCGCGCAGCACCAGGTAGCTGCCGCGGCTGACGAGGTTGTAGTAGATGACCGGGAAGGCGCCGAGCAGGAAGCCGGCGCCGGCCGCGACGAGATCGAGCGGCGAGGTGACGGGCACGTCGGCCCGCAGCCGCGCCCAGGAGTCGCGCAGGGGAGCGCGCGAGGGAGCGGCCAGCCAGTCGGCGGCCAGGAGGAGCAGGTAGGCGGCGGGGATGGCGATCAGGAACCAGATGAAGAGGAGTTTCGTAGTCAGCCCGATTCCCGCCAGCAGCGCGGCCAGGAAGAGCCAGCGGCGCCGGCCACCCGCGCGCCAGATGAGGAAGGCCAGGATGCTGCCGAGGGTGATGGCCACGATGTGCGAGATGACGTAGATGCCGACGCGCGACCAGAAGACGAAGCTGGGGAAGACGGCCAGCAGGAGCGCGGCGGCGACGCCGGTGCCGGTGCCAAACAGCCGCCGGCCGAGGGCGAAGGTGAAGAGCACGGCCAGCATGCCGGCGCCGATCGGCCAGAGCCGCAGCGGCAGCACGCCGACGCCGAGCAGCCAGAAGAGCGGCAGCACGGCGTAGGTGCTGACCGTGCCCCAGTAGTCGCCGATCATCACCGGGAAGGCGCGGCCGAAGAGGTGGATGCCGACGCCGCGCGCCAGTTGCACCGGCTGGCCGTGCAGCAGTTGCATGGCCGGCACCACGTCGTAGGCCTCGTCGTAGTAGAGGCCGGGCAGACGGATCTGGTAGAGGCAGAGCGCGCCGAAGAGGGCCACCGCCAGCAGGGTGACGCCCAGCGCCGCGTGCGCCCGCACGGACGCCCGCAGGCGCGCCGGCAGCCGGGGGCGCGTCGCGTCCGCGGTCCCGGCGACGACCTCCGCGCCAATGCCTGTCTCCGAGCCGAGCACCCGCGGTCCCTCCCTGCGTTCGTGGCGGGCGGGGGAGGGCGGCCACGGGGGCCGCCCCGACAGGAAAACGCCCGTTCTTCATCCTGTAGGGGCAGACCCCCGTGCCTGCCCTCCCCGGCGCCGCCCCAACGGCGAAATCCTACGCAGCCCACCACGGGGATTCAATCGGCGGTTGACCAGCGCGCCGGCTGCTCCTATGATGCGGGCGGGGCGCATGATTGGTTTGCGCCGGGCGATGACGAGGAGATTGCTACCGTGGAGCGAACGGTGGAGCGAACGGTCCCGCAAAGCTGGCTGGCGGTGCTGGCGGCCCTGATTATCCCACTTGGCATCTGGCTGCTGGCCTCGCCCTACTTCCTGGGCTACCAGCCCTGGACCGGCGCACGCATCATCGATGGCGCCTTCGGCCCAATCATCATCGGCATGGCGATCACCCGGCTGGCGTTCTGGGCGCCGCGCTACTGGTGGGTCTCCTTCGGTAACGTCGTCTTCGGCCTCTGGGTGGCGATCACACCCTTCGTGCTGGGCTACTATCATAGCCTCCCGGCGCTGATCAACAACGTCGTCGTCGGGCTGCTGGTGGCCCTCTTCGCCGCCAGCGGCATCCTGCGCCAGCGGGCGGTGTAGTCGACCTCATCCACGAGCTGCATTGATCCCTTGTCGGGGCGGCCTTCCCCGGCCGCCCTTGTTGTCCCACGCGCCGGCGGGCAGGGGAATGTGGGGTGGCGTTTGGACAGCTCGGCCGGCAGGTCCACGCCTTGCTGGTCCGCGCCATTCAGCCCTTGCACACGCGACACCGGCCGGATCGGCGAGTCGCCGCTGAGCTCGGAAACGCTGGGCGTGGTGCTGCGGGCGGTGAGCGTGGCCACCGAGTCGGTTGGCTGCCACGTGAGGACGGATCCCTCGACTGCGCTCGGGATGACAGGGGAAGTTCGGGGCGTGCCGGACGAGGCAAATCGTCGTCGTCGGGCCCAATATTTGCCTGTCATCCCGAGCGCAGTCGAGGGATCCGTGCTCCTATGTGCCATCGTGGTTGTTGGCCACGTCCCCACCCCCAAACTCAGGGGATGGGGCCGTCCCTGCCTCGATCTGCGCCTCGGCGACCGGGTTCAGCGGCTTGTTGGCGTAGAACTGGTCGATCAGGATCTGGATGATGACCGCGACGGGGATGGCGAGGAGCGCCCCGAGGATCCCCAGCAGCTTGGCGCCGATGAAGAGCGCCAGCACCACCACCAGCGGGTGCAGCCCGATCGCCCGGCCCATCAGCGACGGGAAGAGGATGTGCGACTCGATGTTGGCCAGCACCAGGTAGTAGGCGATCACCACCAGCACCAGCCAGGGATTGACGCTCAGCGCCACCAGCGAGGCCAGCACCACGGTCACCACCCCGCCCACGTAGGGGATGATCTCGACCAGCCCGCCGAGCAGCCCGATCGTGACCGGGTAGGGGATACCCATGATCGCCAGCCCGATCCCCATGGCCGTGCCGAAGATCGCCGCGATCAGAATCTGGGCGCGCAGCCAGTGGCCGAGCTGCACGCCGATCTCGCGCAGCGTCGCCATCGTCGCCGGCTGGTAGCGCCAGGGAACCAGGCGCACCACCACCCGCTCGGCGAAGCGCTCGTCAACCGTCATGAAGAACGAGATGACCACGGTCACCACGCCGGTCGCGATGACGTCGACCGCCTGCAGCGCGAACGCGCCGAAGCGCAGCGCGAAGCGGCTGAGGAGCGACTTGAATTGGGCGCTCTCGAAAGGGTTCAGCACCGGGATGCCGTAGCGGCCGAGGAGGGCGATGTAGCCGGGCAGGGCGGCCTGCAGGTCGTTGACCTCGTCATTGACCAGCGGCACCAGCAGCGCGATCGTCAGCGCGAAGATGCCCAGCACGGCCAGGTAGATCAGCAGGATGGCGGCCCCGCGCGGTACGCCGCCCTCCTCCAGCCGCTTGGCCAGCGGTGCCACCGCGATCGCCAGCAGAATCGCCAGGAAGAGCACGATCAGGACGTCGAACAGCCGCGCCGCCAGCCAGACGCCCAGCAAGGCCAGCAGCAGCAGGATCACGGCCTGGCGCGTGACCCGGATGACCAGCGTGTCGGGCATGGACGCTCGCGCCTCCGTAGCTCACGATCGACACGACACACGCGCTGAGTATACTGCCGCCGAGGCCGCCCACCGCGCGGCCGGGCGCAGAGAGAGGACCTAATGATGACCGCACTTCCCACGCGTGACCAGTTGCTCGTCAGCACTGGCTGGCTCGCCGAGCATCTCGGCGACCCCACGCTGCGCGTGCTCGACTGCCGCTACTACTTCGACCGCGACAGCTACCAGGTCTACCAGGAGGGCCACATCCCCGGCGCGGTCTACTTCAACTGGAACCAGGCGCTGAGCGACCCGGATAACCCGGTCGACTTCATGCTCGCCCCGCCCGAGCAGGTGCAGGCCGCCCTGCGCCGCGCGGGGGTCGACGACGACACGCTGATCGTGGCCTACGACGACGAGGGGGGCCACTACTCCTCGCGCGTCTGGCTGGTGCTGGCGCGCTACGGGCGCGGCGGCCAGTTCCGCATCCTCGACGGCGGCTGGACCAAATGGCAGGCCGAGGGCCGCCCGGTCAGCAGCGAGACGCCGCAGGTCGCGCCCGGCAACGTCGCCCTCGACCCCAGCCAGTTCCAGCCGGAGCTGATCGCCTCGCTGGAGGAGGTGCGCCAGGCGAGCGACGACGGCCGCACCGTGATCCTCGACGTGCGCCGGCTGAGCGAGTTCACCGGCGAAGAGGTGCGCGCCAAGCACGGCGGGCGCATCCCCGGCGCCCAGCACCTGCTCTGGAACGAGAACCTCGACTGGAGCGGCGACCGCTCGTTCCGCAGCAATGACGAGCTGCGCGAGCGCCACGCCGAGGCCGGGCTCAGCCCCGAGACACCGATCATCACCTACTGCCAGGGCGCGGTACGCGCCGCGCACGCCGCGCTGGCGCTCGGCCTGGCCGGCTACCGCAACGTGCGCGTCTACGACGGCAGCTGGGCCGAGTGGGGCAACCGCGACGACCTGCCGATCGAGACCGGCCCGGCGCGCGGGTAGCGTTCATCCGGGGAAGAGGACGGCGCGGCCCCGTGTTGTCCTCTGCGAGAGCAGCCAGCCATCATGGAGGGAAGCAGTCGATGCGGATCGCCAACAACGCCACGGAGCTGGTCGGCAACACGCCGCTGGTGCGCCTGAACAAGGTCGTCGGCGGCAACGCCACCGTCCTGGCCAAGATCGAGGCCTTCAACCCCGGCTTCTCGATCAAGGACCGGATCGCGCTGAACATGATCGAGGAGGCCGAGCGCTCGGGCGAGCTGGAGCCAGGCACGCCGATCATCGAGGCCACCAGCGGCAACACCGGCATCGGGCTGGCCTGGGTGGCGGCGGTCAAGGGCTACCCGGTGATCATCACCGTCTCGGCGCGCAACAGCCCGGAGCGCATCACCATGCTGCGGGCGCTGGGGGCAAAGGTGGTGGTGACGCCCGCCGACCAGGGCACGCCCGGCGCGATCGAGGAGGCCAATCGCATCGCCGCCTCGCTGCCCAAGGCCTTCCTGCCGCGCCAGCACTGGAACCTGGCCAACCCGGCGGCGCACTACCAGCACACCGCCATGGAGATCTGGCAGGACACCGAGGGGCGGGTCGACATCTTCGTGGCCGGCTTCGGCACCGGCGGCACGATCACCGGCGTCGGCCAGCGGCTGAAGGAGCTGAAGCCCGAGGCGCGCATCGTGGCGGTCGAGCCGGAGGAGTCGCCGGTCCTCTCGCAGGGGCGGCGCGGCTCGCACGGCATCCAGGGAATCTCCCCCGGCTTCGTGCCCGAGGTGCTGCGGCCGGAGGTGATCGACGAGGTGGTGCTGGTCTCCACCGACGCCGCCGTCGCCATGGCGCAGCGCCTGATGCGCGAGGAGGGATTACTGGTCGGCATCTCCAGCGGGGCCAACGCGACCGCCGCCGGGAAGCTGGCCGAGCGGCCCGAGAACGCCGGTAAGCTCATCGTCACCGTCTTCCCCGACCTGGCCGAGCGCTACCTCTCGACCCGCCTCTTCGCCGAGGCCGCGCAGGCCACGTAGCGCGGCGGTATACGACCGTCGAGCAGGTTGAGCGCCATGAGAGGACGAGTCCCTCGCCCGCGCTCGGGATGACAGAGTTAGTTTGGGGCTGACGACGACGATTAGTGCCGTCCGGGTAGGCCACATCCCTTACCCTGTCATCCCGACCGAAGTGGAGGGATCC
>DASSHC010000339.1:0-3872 GCA_035693105.1 Thermomicrobiaceae bacterium
CGAGCAGCTCGGCTTCGACGCCGTCTTCCTGCACGACCATCCGCTGCGCAGCCCCGACCCCTGGATGGGCCTGCCGGCGCTGGCGGCGGTCACCGAGCGGGTGATGCTCGGCTCGGTGGTCAACTGCGTCTTCTACCGCCACCCCGCGTATCTCGCGCGCATGGCCGCCGATCTCGACCAGCTCAGCCAGGGGCGGCTGATGCTCGGGCTGGGCGTCGGCTGGCACCACGGCGAGTTCGCCGCCTACCAGCAGCCCTTCGACTCGCCGGGCAAGCGGCTGGCGGCGCTGGAGGAGGCGATCGCGATCATCGAGGGGAGCTGGGGTCCGGAGCGCTTCGCCTACGAGGGCAAGCACTTCAGCACCAGCAGCATGGCGATCGTGCCGGGGCCGGTGCAGCAGCCGCGCCCGCCGCTGATGATCGCCGGCACCGGCGAGCAGGTGACGCTGCGCCAGGTGGCGCGGCTGGCCGACGCCTGTAATCTGGACGAGTCGAAGCTGCCCAACGGCCCGGCCGACATCCGCCGCAAGCTGGAGGTGCTGCAGCGGCACTGCGAGGAGGTCGGGCGCCCCTACGACGAGATCTTGCGCACCCACTTCGTCGGCTGGCTGATGCTGGCGCCGACCGAGGCCGAGGTCCAGCGCAAGGTGGCGCGCTACTACCCGGAGGGTGTGCCGCCGCAGTTCGGCCGCTTCGTCCACGCCGGCACGCCGGCGCAGTTCGTGGAGTTCTACCAGGCGCGCGTCGAGGCGGGCATCCAGTACTTCGTGCCGCAGATGCTCGACGGCACCGACCACGAGACGCTGCACCTGCTGGCCGAGGAGGTCATACCGGAGCTGGGGTGAGGTCGCTCGGGACCCAACATCGTGCCTGGGGTTTCGCCTGTAGGGCAGGCACGGGGGCCTGCCCTCGCCGCCCCACCACCGGCCCTCACCGAAGCCCCCGCGTTGCCCATTCCCCCTGTTACAGCCGCGTAGGGGAGACAGGGCAGACACAGGGGTCTGCCCCTACAATGAAGACGGCATTGCATTGACCAGGGACGATGCCAATCACTACCGCACCGGCCAGAAGAGGCCGCGGCGGCAGCGGAGGACCTCGGCCACGCTCCAGGCCTGGGCGATGCAGCCGCGGGAGTGGTGCGGCGGGTCGCCGTCGAAGATCTCGGAGAGGCTGCCTAACCCGGCGTCGCAGAGCTGGTCGCGGAAGGGGTCGAGCAGGGCGGCGGCCGGCGCCGGGCTGCCCTGGAGGCGCACGCAGGCGTCGACGTAGGCGCCGATCAGCCAGGCCCAGGCCGTGCCCTGGTGGTAGACCGCGTCGCGCTGGCGCGGGTCGCCCTGGTAGCGCCCGGCGTAGCGCGGCTCAGCGGGCGCTAAAGAGCGCAGGCCGTAGCTGATCAGCAGTTGCCGCCCGGCCTCCGCCACCACGCGGGCCGCCGCGTCGCCCTCCAGCAGCGCGAAAGGGAGCGAGACGGCGAAGAGCTGGTTGGGACGGCAGGCGAGATCGTCGCCCTGCGGCCCGTCTACGACATCGGCCAGGTGATCCAGCCCCGGCCGCACGAAGCGCGCGGCGAACGAGGCGCGGGCGCGCGCGGCGGCGGCCTCGTAGCCGTCCGCCGCCGGATCGCTCCGGTCCCGCAGCCAGCCGGCGAGCAGCTTCAGCGCGTTGTACCAGAGCGCCTGCAATTCCACCGGCTTGCCGGCGCGCGGCGTCACCACCCAGTCGCCGATCTTGACGTCCATCCAGGTCAGCTGCAGCCCCGACGTCCCGGCCCGCAGCAGGCCGTCGGCGGGATCGACGCCGATGCCGTAGCGCGTGCCCTGGGCGTAGTGGTCGACGATGCCGCGCAGCGTGGGCAGCAGGTCATCGACGAACGACGGGTCGCCGGCCACGCGGTCGTAGGCGTAGACCGCCAGCAGGTACCAGAGCGCGGCGTCGGCGCTGGTGTAGCTGACTTCGGCGCCGGGCGCGTCGGGGAAGTCGTTCGGTAAGAGGCCGTCGCGCACCAGAGGGGCAAAGGTGCGCAGGATGGCGGCGGCATCCTCGTGCCGCCCGGTGGCCAGCGTCAGGCCGGGGAGGGCGATCATGGTGTCGCGGCCCCAGTCGCCGAACCAGTGGTAGCCGGCGATGACCGAGCGCCCGGGCGGACGCGCCACGATGAACTGATCGGCGGCCAGCGTCAACTGCTGCAGCGCCGGCTCGGCCGCCTCCGCCCCGGCCTGCCGCAGCAACTCCCGCTGCCGCGCCCGCTCAGCCTCAAGCGCCGCCGCATGATCAAGTGCAGGCGCCTCCTCGGTCGTGCAGACGAGTGCGGCGGCCTGGCCCGGCGCGAGGCTGAGCCGGAAAAAGCCGGGGGCGTAGAGGTCGTCGACCGCATCGAGCCCGCGCGCCTCCTCCGCCCGGTGCCGGAAGTTCCACCACCAGCCGCCGGCCGGCGTGTACTCGGCGCTCGGCAGCAGCAGCCGGTAGGGTCTCGCCCCGGCACCCGCGTCGACGCGCACGCCGTGCGCGACCGGCGCGCACTCGGGCTGCCAGCCCTGGCCCCGGCGTAGCTCGTGGAAGCCGCGATAGGTCACCAGCGGCGTGATCTCCAATTGTAGCGGCAGCGTGCCGCGGGCCAGCGTCCACGAGAGATAGGTGGTGTTGCTCCCCTGAGCCAGCCAGACGCGCCGCTCCAGCAGCGCGTCGCCGAGGGCGTAGGTCCAGACCGGGATCGTCCCCTCCAGGTGGAAAGACTGGAGCTGCACGAACCCATTGGGATCGATGGTGCCATCGGCGTACTCGTGGGTGGAGAGCGGGTAGCGGCGCCCGTCGTAGACGGCCCACTCGACCGTGCCGCCGACCAGGACCACGCGCTCGACCGGCGGGGCGAGCGCGGCGACCAGCAGGCCATGGTAGCGCCGGGTATTGACCCCGGCGATGGTGCCCGAGGCGTAGCCGCCCAGCCCGTTGGTCACCAGCCACTCGCGGCCGAGTGCTGGCTCAAGCTCGCCGCAGACCGCGCGCCCGAAGCGCAGCAGCGGCCGGTCGAGGATCGTCGTCGCGCTCACCGGCGAGTCGCGGCCAAGGTCAGCTCGTGCCGGTCGGCGCTGAGGTCGCGCATGCGGCTCGTCTGCTCCAGCAGCTTGGCGACCAGCGCGGTCCAGCCGGTCTGGTGGCTGGCGCCGAGCCCCGCGCCGGTCTCCCCGTGGAAGTACTCGTGGAAGGGGATGTAGTCGCGCCAGCGCGGGTCGGTTTGAAACAGCTCGTTGTCGCCGAAGACCGGGCGGCGGCCGGTGACGTCGCGGGTAAAGAGCCACTCCAGGCGGCAGGAGAGCTCGTCGGCCACCTGCCAGAGCGTCAGGAAGCGGCCGGAGCCGGTGGGGCACTCGATCAGGAAGTCGTCGCCGTAGTAGTGGTGATACTTCTGGATCGACTCGATCAGGAGGAAGTTGAGCGGGAACCAGATCGGCCCGCGCCAGTTGGAGTTGCCGCCGAAGATGCCGGAGGTCGACTCGGCCGGCTCGTAGTCGACGCTGTAGCGCACGCCGTCGAGGGTCAGCACGTAGGGGTGGTCGCGGTGGTACTTGCTGACCGAGCGCACGCCGTAGTCGCCGAGGAACTCCTGGGGATCGAGCACGCGCGAGAGGACGCGCTTCATACGGTGGCCGTGGACCAGCGCCAGCAGGCGGCGCCGGCCCTCGCCGGGGACCTCCCAGCGCGAGACGAGCGCGGCTAGATCGGGCCGGTGGGCCAGGAACCAATGGAAGGCGCTGGCGAACTGCGGCAGCCCCTCCATCCCCTCGGGGTCGATCGTCTCGACCGCGAAGAGGGGGATGACGCCGACCAGCGAGCGCACCTTGAGCGGCGTCTTGGTGCCGTCGGGGAGGTGGAGCA
>DASSHC010000340.1:0-8338 GCA_035693105.1 Thermomicrobiaceae bacterium
GTCGATCCGGAATCGATGGACTCCGTGCTGTGGGCGCTGTCCTACAGCATGCAGCCGCACCGCGACGCAGAAATCATCCGTGGCAAGGTGCCCCGGCTCGATCCGTCGATCCCGACCGGCCCCGACGGGCTGCCCGACTCGGTCTGCAACCCCGGCGACCCGGTCTGCTTCGTTACCGTGCGCGGCCCCTTCAGCTTCGACTTCAGCCTGCCGGTGCAGCCCTCCGGCACGAGCCAACCGGCCACGCCCCAGCCGCCCAGCGCGGCCGCGCCCACCCCGGCGCCGATGATCCCCACGCCGCCGCCAGTGACGACCGTGCGCGATACCGGCGCCTGGCAGCTGATGTATGTGACGTACGACGGGCAGCCGGCAGCCGGGGTGGAGTACGACGCGCGCTCGCGCGATGGCATCCTCGCCTACCGCGACGCCGTGCGGCAGCTCGGCGCGCGGGCCTTTGACCACCACGACCAGGTGCCCGCGCTCCTCACCCTCACCCATCCACTCAGCACCGAGGCCTTCGCCGCGCTGATCCACGACGCCGGCGCCACGGTCAAGAGCTACCGCTACCGCACCATGGACGCCAGCGGAACCCGGGGCACGATGGGGTTTCCGGCCGGGCCGAACGGCGAGATCGGCGCTCCCGACGATCCGACCGACAAGTCGGGCCAGCCCTACAACGTCCACGGCGTCATCGACGCCGACATCGTGGTCGACGCGGACAGCTACGCCCGCTTGAGTCAGAGCCCCGACGTCTTCCTGGTCGACGTGATGCGCGCCGTGGCCGACGACACCCTGCGTGAGCAAGGGCTCACCGCCCCGGCGCTCGACGACATCAGCCTGACCGCGCCCTACTGGTTCATGGAGGACACCGGGCTGACCCAGATCCCGTAGTCGTGGGCCGGCACGGGAACCCGCGCGGGCAGCCGCTCGTCTAACCTATGAGCGAGCGGGGCCAGGGCGAGGAGGCAGCGAATGCGACGGCGAAGCGGCAGCGTCGGGCTCCTGCTGATCCTCCTCCTCGTGGCCGCCGCCTGCGGCCAGTCGCTATCGGCCACGCCGCTCGCCCGGGGCAGCGATCAGGTTCCCGCCGGCACGCGGCAGGCCACCCGGCCTTCCAAGCCGCAGCCTGCCAGCTCCGTCGCCACGCCCTCCCAACCGATCGCCACGCCGCACACGTTGCCATCTTCGGCGCAACTCCGCGAGGGCGCGGCGGCGCGGGCCGCGGCCATCGACTGGGCCACGCACATCCTCCAGGCGCGCCAGCCTCGGGCCGTCAGCGCCCAGTTGCTGACGGTCCGAGCGGCGCTGCCTCTGCAGGAGCGGGCGGCGGGGCGGCACATGGATATCTGGGACCCCACCACCAACGATCTGCCGGTCTGGCTCGTCCAGCTCAGCGGCGGCGACTTCCACCTGTTCGACTGCCCAGGTTGCGCCGGCGGCTCGACCGCCCTCCTGACCTTGCGGGCCGATGACGGCGGCCTCTTCTGGGTCGCGCTCGGCTCGCCGCCGGCAGATCAGCTCGGCGGGCTGACCCAGGTCTTCCCGCCCGTGCCGCGCGACCCGCGCGACGCCGGCGGCCCCAACGCGGTCACTCCGGAGGAGATGGGCCAGCACGCCATCGATTACACCCGCCAGCGCGCCGCGTCCGTCAAGGGTGACCTCCAGGTGCTCCTCTCGCGCCCGGTCACACTCAGCCAACTGCGGCAGCTCGGTCTGAACGGCCCGAACTTCGCGCCGACCTGCCAGCGCCCGCTGTACCTGGTCATCCTCCAGGGCGACGTCAACGCGCGGGGCCTCGCCCCGGCGCCCCTGGCCCCCGGCGTACCGATCCCCACCCACTACCTCGCCTATATCTTCGACCTCGCCCATGGCGCGCCGGGTGAGATCGTGACGTTCATCGGCAGCCCAACTGGGTCCGATCTCAAGCAGGCTTTGCATGATCCGGCCCTGCCCGATCCACCGTATCCGCTGCTCGGATCGCCGGTCTCGCCCAACCCAGTCTATGGTCCGTGCGAGGACGAATATGTGGCATGCGGCAGCGGCTGAGGGATGCACCAGAGCGCACCCCACAGGCACTCCTCGCCGGGGGAAGAGCGGGCAGCGGGCGGTGGCCCACGACGAGGGTGAGAGCTGCGTGCGGCTTGGTTCCGTCGTGGAGCGTCACCCATCGTGTTCGGCGGGCAGGTCAAACCCCGCCGAAACCGGCACGCATTGGCGGCGTTCCATCGAGAGACGTGTGCGACAAGACGGAAACGTGAGCGTGGGGGCAGCATGCGGAGAGGGCAGCTCATGCGGCCGGGGAGTCTGAGCGCGGCGATGCTGGTGCTCAGCCTCGTTGCCGGGCTGAGCGGAGCGCGGGCGGCCGGGCAGGGGCAGTGGTTTCCGGTGAGCAGCGCCTCGATCGCGCTCAGCGGGGACACCGTGCTCCTGAACGACGGGCGGGTACTAGTTGGCGGCCGGTCGAGCGGGCTGGGGCGGGGCGGCGAGATCGTCGATCAGGTGGTGATCAGCATGTACGATCCGCTCAGTGGTGCCTGGTCGCGTCCCGGCCCGGGTGACGCGACAAAGGGGAATGGCGCCCCGGTGCTGCTGGCCGATGGGCGCGTGCTGTTCACCGGCGGCGTCGCCTGCGGCGGTATCAGCCCCAGCAGTTGCGGCTCCATCGCGGGCGCCCAGGTCTTCGATCCCGTGACCGGCTCATGGTCATCAGTCGCCCCGCTTCCCTCTCGCCGAGACGGCCACTCGGCTATCCGGCTGGCGGATGGCAGCGTGTTGGTGGTCGGCGGTGAGGCCGGCAGCGGCGAGGCGACGGGGCTCTGTTCGATTGACCTCACCGACGCGACGCGCTACGACCCACGCACCGATAGCTGGTCGCCGGCCGGCTCGATAGCGTCGCAAGCCGCGCGCTGCGCCTTCAGCCTCACCCTCCTGCCCGACAGCCGCGTGCTGGCGACGGGCGGGGACAGGGTAACGGCGCAAGCCTTGCTCTACGATCCAGCCGCGAATGCCTGGTCCGCTACCAGCCCCATGATGGTCGCGCGGGCCTTCAGCACGGCCACACTTCTGCCGAACGGCAACGTGCTCGTCGCCGGCGGGAAGTTGAGCCGGTATTCCGGCGGCTGGACCACGGCCGTCGAGGCCTACGATCCCGAGGCCGACCACTGGACCGCGGTCGCGCCGTTGCCGGACCTCCGCTGGGGTTTCAGCGCGACCCTCCTGTCGAGCGGCCGCGTGCTGATCGCGGGCGGCAGCGTCTCCTGCGGTTCGGATTGCGTCGATGCGGCGGCGCTCCCCCTGCTGTACGACCCGAGCGTGAATCAGTGGCTGCCCGCCGCTCCGATGCTCCAGCCACTCGCCGATCCCAGCGCGGTATTGCTCCGGAGCGGCGCCGTGTTGCTGGTTGATGGCAGCGCCGAGCTCTACGTCGAGCAGGCGCCGGGTCCGCTGGACCGCCAGCCGCCGCCGGTAGGCAGCGACCCCGCCTGGGTCTACTTCCCCGCCACCGGCCACTACCTGGCGGGCGGCTTCCGCGCCTGCTGGCGGGCGAGCGGCGGGCTGACGATCTTCGGCTACCCGCTCTCCGAGGAGTTCCAAGAGCGCGACCCCGGCACCGGGCACACGAACGTGGTGCAGTACACCGAGCGGGCGCGCTTCGAGTACCCCGGCGACGGCTACAGCTCCGGCGCGCCCTGCAACCCCGATATGGGCCGCGTCGGCGCCGAGCTGGCCCAAGCGCGCGGGCTGCTCGATACCACACCCTTCCAGCGCCTCCCCCTCCCCGCCGGTACCGGGAGCGACGCCAACTGCACCTTCTTCGCCGAGACTGGCCACCGGCTCTGTTTCGGCTTCCGCCAGTTCTGGCAGAGCCACGGGCTGGATCTCGGCGGCCAGCAGACCGCCTACTGGAAGTCGGTCGCCCTCTTCGGCTACCCGATCTCCGAGGAGTTCACCGACCCGGACACGGGCCTGACGGTGCAGTACTTCGAGCGCGCCCGCTTCGAGTATCACCCGGAGAACCCGGCGGGCTACAAAGTCGAGCTGGGGCGCGTCGGCGCGGAGCTGCTGGCGGCGCAGGGGCGGTAGCCGGTCAGCGCGGCTGGGCGGGAGACAGGCTGGACGACTCGGGTCGGACCAGATCGGCGCGCGTGAGAATGACCACGTCGACCCGGCTGTGCTGGGAGTGCGCGCGGGGATCGCGGGCGAAGACGCGGTCGCCGGTCGGCAGGTAGCGCCCGCCCACACCCAGCAGATCGTCCACCGACGTGAACGATTCGGGGTCGACCACCACCACCTGGCGGAAGCGCCCCCCGTCGAGGTCCGCCGCCAGCTTGTCGCGGTCGAGGTAGTAGCCGTAGTAGATGGAGTAGTTCGGCAGCGCGTAGTGCAGATGGCGGAAGGAGCCGGCCGCCAGCAGCAGCGTATCGCTCGGTGAGTAGTGCGCCCGCAGGTAGCCGGCCGCCTGCATCGGCGGCGTTTGCTGGGTGGCCAGGATAGACGCCGGGCCCCAGCCCGCGACGAGCAGCAGCAGCGACAACGCGACGAGCAGCGGCCCCAGCGCGCGCCCGGGCAGCCGCGCCAGCGCCAAGCTGACCAACAGTACCAGCGCCGGCACGAAGAGCAGCATCAGCCGCGGGCTATCCAGCGACTCGAGCAGCGCGTACTGCGCCAGCCCCAGCGCCAGCCAGGCGGCGGTCAGCCAGACCAGCGGGCGCCGCCGCTCGGCGTAGAGCAGCAGCCCCAGGCCGCCGAGCAGCGCCAGCGCCAGGGCGAGCTGCAGCGGCCCGGCGAAGCGCGCCGGGAGCGTGAGCCCGCTGCTCTGCTGGACGAGGAGCGCGAGGACGCCGCTCAGGCGCGCGTGCAGCCTGCCCAGGCTCAGCGGGCCCGCGGCGAAGAGCGAATCGGTCTGCCAGACGTGCCGCCCCTGGATGCGCAGCAGTTGCAGGTAGAGGCTGGGGCCGAGCGAGATCTCCACCACCGGCACCAGCCAGAGCGCCACGCCGGCCAGCCCGCTCGCGGCCAGCGCGGCCAGCCCGCGCCAGCGGCGACAGCGCGCCAGCGCCAGCGCCAGGGCAAGCGCGAAGGGGAGGAGCGCCAGCACGTTCTGCGGCCGGAAGCCGAGACTGAGCCCGGAGGCCAGCCCCGCCAGCGCCGGCCAGAGCGCCGCCGCTCGCTGCCGCGCTACCAGGAGCAGGAGGATGGCGACGAGCAGCGCGGCCAGCGCCGGGACATCGGAGAGCGCCTTCTCGCTGCTGAGCCAAAAGATGGGTATCAGGCCCAACAGGAGCGCGGCGCAGAGCCCGGCCGCACGCCGCCCGCCGCTCAGCAGGTAGCCGATGCCGAAGGTGGCCGCTACCGCCACCCCGCCGCCCAGCGCGCTAAGCGTCACCAGCGCCCAGCGGGGATCGGCGTGCAGCCAAAACAGGGCGCGCCCCAGGGCGATGTAGACCGGGAAGCCGGGCGGCTGCGGCTGCTGCACGAAGAGGTTGAAGTCGCGGAGGGCCAGGGCGAAGCTGACCGAGTCGAAGTCGTCGAGCGAGATGCTGCGCCGGCTGAGGTAGAGCAGCGCGGCGGCCAGCCCCAGGCCCAGAGCGAGCGCGACCGGCGAGCGCGCCGCCCACGCCAGCCACAGCCGAGCCCGCGACCGCTTCGGAACCGGGAGCACCGTCGTCAAGCCACCAGGCCCTTCCACATGCGGCAGCGACCATCCGGCGAAACTCTACCAGCCCGCTCCCTGGCGCACGTCGCGGCGGAATCGGCTCTGCTAGACTGGGCGGCGATGCGCCTCCGCTCCGGCGCACGACCAGCCTCCAGCTTGGACACACGCGGAGGGAGCGAGGGGATATGAGCCACCTGGATGGACATCGCTACGACGTGGCTATCGTCGGCGCCGGGCCGGGCGGCGCCGCCACCGCCGCCTACGCCGCGGAAAAGGGGCTGGATGTCCTCCTCCTCGATCGCGCCGGCTTCCCGCGCGACAAGACCTGCGGCGACGGCCTGACCCCGCGCGCCCAGCGCGTGCTGCACGAGATGGGCATCCTCGACGAGGCCCTTGGCGCCGGGCACCGCCTGACGGCCATGGAGATCGTGGCGCCCACCGCTTACCAGGCCACCACTCCGATGCTCCAGCGCGACCCCCAGA
Organism: Thermomicrobiaceae bacterium; assembly: GCA_035693105.1. Classification (GTDB taxonomy): domain Bacteria; phylum Chloroflexota; class Chloroflexia; order Thermomicrobiales; family Thermomicrobiaceae; genus DASSHC01. The sequence continues at coordinate 6,140 of DASSHC010000340.1, forward strand.
CCGACGGCGTGGCGGTGGTGCCGCGCCTGATCCTGGACGAGCTGATCGTGCGACGGGCCGAGGCGCGCGGCGCGCGGCTGGAGACCCCGGTGCGCGTCACCGATGTCGTGCCGGACGGAGCGGAGGGCGACGGCGTGCGGCTGACCGCCGAGCGGCAGGGGGGTGGGCGCGAGGTCGAGTTCCGCGCCCGCATGGCGGTCATCGCCACCGGCGCCGGCATGGGGCTGCTGCGCCGCATCGGGCTGCTGGAGCAGCCGCCGCGGCTGCTGATGCTCAGCGCCCGCGCCTACTTCAGCGACATCCCGCGTCCGCTGGAGGAGATCGGGGTCCACTTCGCCGGCGTCACGCTCCCCGGCTACGGTTGGGTCTTCCCGCTCGACGGCGACCGCGCCAACATCGGCGCTGGCGTCTTCCGCCCCGGCCGCAAGTCCAACGGGCCGCGGAATGGACAGCAGGCGTTCGCGCGCTTCGTCGCCTCGCCGCACCTGGCCCGCGCGCTCTCCGGCGCGCGGCAGGTCGGCCCGGTCAAGGCCGCCCCGCTGCGGCTCGACTTCGCCACCGCCCCGACCTACGGGCCGCGCACGCTGCTAGTCGGCGAGGCGGCGGGGTTGGTCAGCCCGGTGACCGGCGAGGGGATCGACTACGCGCTGGAGTCGGGCAAGATCGCCGCCGAGCACCTGCACGCCATGCTGACCGACGGCGACTGCTCGGAGGAGCGGCTGCGCGCCTACGACCGCGAGCTGCGCCGGCGCTACCAGCGCCTCTTCGTCCTCTGCAACCGCCTGCGCTGGCTCTTCCTCAACCCCTGGGTACTGACCAAGCTGGTCGTGGCCGCCGACCGCCACCCCGACCTGATGGACCTCTGCCTGCGCATCGTGCTGGAGAACGAACAGCTCGCCGACGCCTTCCGCGCCCGCACCGTCCTCCAGGTGCTGCTGACGCGCACGCGGGCGGCGGCCCTCCCCTAAGCTGAGCCGTCTTATCCCCATCGCGCTCGGGCCCCAGATATGGCAATCTGGATGGAGTGGTTGACGACACACGTAGCGCTGGGACGCTTGATTCTACCGTTGAGTCCGGAGATACTTCGGCCGCTCCGGAAGGGAGACCGCGTATGCGTGTTGCCGTCATCGGTGGAGGAATCGGCGGCATGGCCCTGGCCTTGTCGCTCCACGCCGCGGGCATCGGTGACGTGGATGTGTACGAGTCAGCAGCCGCCATCCGGGAGCTCGGTGTCGGAATCAATCTCCTGCCCCACTCGGTACGCGAGCTGGACGAGCTCGGACTCCTCGACGAACTGCTGGCGACCGGTATCCCCACCGCGGAGTACGTCTACTATTCCAAACGGGGCCAGCCGATCTGGCGCGAGACGCTGGGGCTGGCAAGCGGTTACCACTGGCCGCAGGTTTCGATTCACCGTGGCGAACTGCTCGGCGTGCTCCACCGCGCGGTGCGGGAGCGACTCGGCCCACGGCACATCCACCCCGGTCATCATCTCACCAGCTTCGGTCACGACCAGCACGGCGTGTGGGCCGAATTTGTCGACCGCGCCACGCGTACACCGGCCGGACGGATCGAGGGAGATTTGCTCGTGGCCTGCGACGGCATCCACTCGACGGTGCGTCGCGCGTTCTATCCTCTAGAGGGTCCGCCCAAGTGGAACGGGGTCACGATGTGGCGCGGCGTGGCGGCCGGCGCTCCGTTCCTGTCCGCCCGCACCATGATCAATGCCGGCTCGAGCCGGCAGCGGGCGGTGGTATACCCCATCTCGAAGGTGTACGAGGATCAGGGTCGGGCGCTGATCAACTGGGTCGCGACCCTTCGCAGCGCGGACAGCCGTCCGATGCCGCCGCAGGACTGGACCTATGCCGCCGACCGCGCGCAGGTGCTGGCCGCGTTCGCCGCCTTCGACTTCGACTTCCTCGACGTCCCGGATCTCATCCAGCGAACCGAGACGATCTACCAGTACCCCATGGTCGACCGAGACCCGCTCCCCCCGTGGGATTTTGGCCGCGTCACCTTGCTGGGCGATGCGGCGCACCCTATGCATCCAGTCGGGGGAACGGCGCTTCGCAGGCCGTTCTCGATGCCCGCGTCCTGACGCGCGAGCTGGCATTGCAGCCAGCGATCGAGGCCGCAATAACCAGCTATGATGCACAGCGACGACCGGCGACGGCGGCGGTGGTGCAGTCGAACCGCCGA
>DASSHC010000341.1:0-4395 GCA_035693105.1 Thermomicrobiaceae bacterium
GGGATGAGGCGTACGACTACGGTAAATCGCACTCGTTCGCCCCAATTTATCCATGTCATCCCGAGCGCAGTCGAGGGATCCGTCTTGACGAGGCACCCATGTCTGAGTATGAGCGACCTACGTCTCTGGATGCGCCTCCTCCGTGGCGGAGGGCGGCGCCGGTTCCAGATAGCGCACGAACCAGTCGCGCGAGAGGTCGGCGACCTGCTCCAGCGCGCCGGGCTCCTCGAAGAGGTGGGTGGCGCCGGGCACGATGCGCAGCTCGACCGGCGCGCGCATCTGGGCCATCGCCTGGCGGTTGAGCTGGATCACCTCGTAATCGAGCCCGCCGACGATCAGCAGCGTGGGCGCCTGCACGCGCGGCAGCGCCGGTCCGGCGAGGTCGGGCCGCCCGCCGCGCGAGACGACCGCCTTGACCAGCTCCGGTCGCTGGGCCGCCGCCACCAGCGCCGCTCCGCCGCCGGTGCTGGCGCCGAAGTAGCCGAGGGGCAGGTCGCGCGTCTCCGGCTGCTGCCCCAGCCAGTCGGTGGCGCCATCCAGCCGCTGGGCCAGCAGCCCAATATCGAAGCGCAGCTTGGCGGTGTAGACGTCGATCGCCTCTTCCTCGGGCGTCAGCAGGTCGATCAGCAGCGTGGCCAGGCTTCCGGCGTGCAGCACCCCGGCGACGAAGCGATTGCGCGGGCTGAAGCGGCTGCTGCCGCTGCCATGAGCGAAGAGGACGATGCCGCGAGCACGCGGCGGGATGCCCAGCGTCCCTCCCAGCGACACCTGCCGCGCCTGCACGCGCACGTTGCGGATGAAATCCCCCTCGGCGGTCTGTCGTTCCTGGCTCACCGGCTGCTCCTTAGTACGGGCCCGCACCCCCGGCCCCTCTCCGGACGGCTCCGTGCGAGCCAATGCTGGGAGAGGGGAGAACGCCGGGGAACACCCCAATGCTCCCGTAACCAGCTCCCCTTCTCCCAGAATTGGGAGAAGGCTCCGTCCGGGCGGGGGATGAGGGCACCCCAGCCGCTACGACTGCCCTGGCTTGCGCTGCGACTTCTTCTGCTGAGCCTTGCCGGACTGCTGCTCGTTCAAGACCTCCTGATCGGTCTTACCCGGCTGCATGTCGATCTCGGAGCCGCCGTGGTCGGCGTAGCCCTCGGCCCCGCGCTTGCCCTGGCCGAACGACGCCATCCCCTGGACCTCGGCGTCGTCGGGCGCGTTGTGTGCCGATTCGGGGTAGACCCCTTTGGTGCCGGGCCCGCCGGCCTTCTCTTTGGGGTCGGAGCCGACGCCGCCGGGGTTGCCGGCCTGCTTGCCCTTGGGGGGCACGGGATTAGTGGGCGAGTTCTGCGGCTGCTCGTTCGGGTTCTGGTGCTGTTGCTCCTGGTGCTCTGCCATTACTGGCTCCCTTCTGCGCGGCGGTTCCTCCACCGCACCCTAACCGCTGCAAGCGTCGTGCCGCTCACGCTCGCCGCTACTGGCCGAACGGATAGGTCTCCGGCGGCTCGATCGACTGCCACTCGGCGTTGATCTCCAGCGGCTCCAGCGCGCGAGTCTCGTCGAGATGAATCACCGCGTCGAACTGGTCCGAGATGCGCGCCAGGAAGTAGTGACTGATGCGCTCGGTCTCGGGTCGGTAGATGACGCCGATGGCGCGCTCCAGCCGCGGCTCGCTGAGCTGCTCGGCCGCCCGGCCGCCATCGCGCAGCGGCAGGTAGAAGCGCGGGATCTCGGTGCTGTGGAAGACATCCTCGTAGCTGCCGGGGAGGCCGGGGCGCACATGCTTGCGCTGCGCCGGCTGGTCCCAGTCGCTGGCGGCCGTGACCGTGCCGGTGTAGGTGGTGAAGCCGATCAGCCGCGCCTTGCCGTCGTGCCGCTCGCGCACCAACTGGCCGACGTTCCACTCGCCGGCCGCGCCCATCTCCGTGGCCCGGGCATCGCCCAGGTGCGAGTTGTGCTCCCAGAGGGCGATCTTGGGCGGCTGGCCATTCATCTTTCCCAGGTGCTCGGTCAGATTGTCGAGGGTATCGGCCATGTGGCTGTCGCGCAGGTTCCAGGAGGCGACGTTGCCGTAGAACATGGTGCGGTAGTACTCCTCGGCGTCGAGCACGACTCGCGCGTTCATCTCGGCCGAGAAGAACTTCTCCTCCTCGATCTCCCCGTGCTGCTTGATCAGCTCCAGGCGGTGACGCTGGAGATCGACCAACTGGTTGACGACCTCCTGCTCGCACGGCTCGGAGCGGCCGAAGACGGTGGCGTAGCCGTAGGCCTGGGCGTCGCGGCCGAAGTGCTCCAGGCAGGCGTAGCGCTTACGGGCGCGCTGCGCCGCCTCCGGGTCGGTCTGGTCGAGATAGCGGATCACCTCGGCGATCGAGGTGTACAGGCTGTAGAGGTCGAGGCCGTAGAAGCCGCACTGCTGCTCAACGGGTAGACCCTCGTTGTGATCGCGCAGCCAGTCGACGAACTCTTCGACCACCACGTTGCGCCACATCCAGGTCGGGAAGCGCTCGAAGCCGCCCAGCGCGTCGTCGGCGTTGCTGTCCTGACCGCGCCCGCGCACGTAACAGTTGACGCGGTAGGCGTCCGGCCAGTCGGCCTCGACCGCCACGGCGGTGAAGCCCTTTTCGCTGATCAGGCGTTTGGTGATCTCGACGCGTTGCTGGTAGAAGTCGTGCGTGCCGTGGCTGGCCTCGCCGATCAGGGCGAATTGCGCGTCGCCGATCAGATCCAGCAGCTTGTCATAATCATCTCGCGCGCCCTGGAGCGGTTGGGCCGCGTTGTAGACGGCCTCGACCGCGGCACCGATTGGTCGTTGTTCACTCATGCGTGCGCTTCTCCCTGCTACGTCGCGAACATTCCGCACACGCTAACTAAGCGCATCGCCCGTACCAGCACGCGACCAGGTGGCCTTCGTGGCGCGTCGTCCGTTCAGCCGGTTTGCCGCAGGTGCTCCTCGGGCGGGGGCGTCCAGAGGCCGGCGCGCTGGCGGGCACGGCGCAGCAGGTCGCGCACTTCGGCGTCGCTCGTCTCGCCGAACTCGCGGTACCACTGTCCGACGGCATAGAACGGCTCGGGCGTGGCGAGGCAGACGATCTGATCGACGTGGCTGCCGACCTCGCGGCAGGCCTCGCTCGATGCGACCGGCACGCCCACCACGATTTTGGCCGGGTTTTCCTGGCGCAGCGCGGCGACGGCGGCCAGCATGGTCGATCCGGTCGCCAGGCCGTCGTCGATCAGCAGGATGGTGCGGCCGTTGATGCGCAGCGGTGGCTGGTCGCCGCGGTAGTCGCGCTCGCGCCGCTGGATGACCGCCAGCTCGCGCCGGGTCTCGTCGTCGATGGCCTCGGACGAGATATCCAACCCGTAGATCACGCTCTGATTGAGCACGCGCACGCCGCCGGAGGCGACCGCGCCCATGGCCAATTCCTCATGGCCGGGGACACCGAGCTTGCGCACCAGGAAGACGTCGAGCGGCTGGTTGAGCTGGATCGCGACCTCATAGGCCACCGGCACGCCACCGCGCGGCAGGCCGAGCACGTCGGTGCTGGGCACGTCGACGTAGTCGAGTAGTTTCTGGGCAAGCTGGCGCCCGGCGTCGAAGCGATTCTGGAATGGTAGAGGCATGTCAGTCTCCCATCGCGTGGCCTGGCCCATGGCTGGGTCTGCCCGCTGGTAACGGTGCAAGGAGTGTGCCGGTGTGGCTGGGCGGTGGCGGACGACGACGATGTGAGGCTGATGAGGACGGATCCCGAGCGCAGTCGAGGGATCCGTGCCCCACGCGGCACCCAACCTGCTCGGTAGGCACGCGCTCGCGCCGCGTCGCGCGGGCTTATGATTGGGCGGCATGAGGGGAGGCGCGCTATGACGAGCAAGGGACGCTGGCCGCGGGCCGTGGCGCTGGTAGGGGCGGGGGCGCTGGGCTACCGGCTGCTGAGCGCCCTGCGGCAGGCCGACATCAGAGGCGAGGTGACGCTGGTGACCGGCAGCTCGCGCGGCTTCGGCTACCTGCTGGCGCGCGAATTCGGCCGCCAGGGCTGTCGGGTGGTGATCTGCGCGCGCGATGCCACCGAGTTGGAGCGGGCGCGGGCGGCGCTGGCCGGCGAGGGGATCGAGACGCTGGCCATCCCCTGCGACGTGTCGGACCAGGCTCAGGTCGAGGCGATGATCGAGCAGGCCACGGCGCACTTCGGCCGGGTCGATATCCTGGTCAACAACGCCGGGATCATCCAGGTTGGCCCGGTCGAGACGCTGACGACGCAGGACTTCGAGAACTCGATGGGGGTGATGTACTGGGGGACGGTCTATCCCACGCTGGCGGTGCTGCCCCAGATGCGCCGGCGGCGCGCCGGGCGCATCGTCAACATCACCTCGATCGGAGCGCGCCTCAGCGTGCCGCACCTGCTCCCCTAC
>DASSHC010000342.1:0-9865 GCA_035693105.1 Thermomicrobiaceae bacterium
CAGCGAAGGTGGACTCTTCGGCGACGAGGAGGCGCGAGCGGTCGAGCCGGCGATCGCCGAGGCGCGCGCGCGCGGCTACGACGTGTCGGACCCGCAGCCGCCCGATACCGTCTTTCTGCGGGCGGTCGACGGGGTCTATGACGTGGTCGTCGCGATGTACCACGATCAGGGGCATATCCCGATGAAGCTGCTGGCCTTCGACAGCGGCGTGAACGTCAGCATCGGCCTGCCGATCGTGCGTACCTCGGTCGATCACGGCACGGCCTTCGATATCGCCGGAACCGGTCAGGCGCGCGAAGCGAGCCTGCTGGCCGCGATCGACGTCGCGGTGAAGATGGTCGAGGCGCGCGGGCTGCGGGAAGATGGTTCGAGATGAGCGGCGAGACGCGTGAGACTATCGCGATTCCCTACGGTGGCGGCGAGATCGAGGTGGTGATCCCCGGGCGTAACCTGCTGGCGGTGCTCTCGCCCAATCCGGTCGCGCCCGCGCCCGACGCGCTCGCCGAGATCCGGCGCGCGCTGGCCGAGCCGATCGGTTCGCGACCGCTGCGCGAGGCCGCCGCCGGTGCGCGCGAGGTAGTGATCCTGGCCGACGATCTGACCCGGCAAACGCCGGTCCACCTGATCATCCCCGAGCTGCTCGACGAGCTGACGCGCGGGGGCGTGCGCGACGAGCAGGTGACGGCCCTGATCGCGCTGGGCACGCACCGGGCGATGACCGAGGAGGAGATCGCGGTCCGCTTCGGACCTGAGGTCACGGGCCGGGTGCGTGTGATCAACAACCCCTGGTGGGATCTGGAGCAGATGGCCGATCTCGGCGTGACGCCAAATGGTACGCCGATCGTGGTCAGCCGGCGCGTGCTGGAGGCCGACTTCGTCATCGGGCTGGGGAGCATCGTGCCGCACCACATCCCTGGATTCTCGGCGGGCGCCAAGATCGTGCAGCCGGGCGTTTCGGGCGCGGCGACGACCGGGGCGACGCATTATTTCAGCACGCGCACGCGCCGCTCCTATCTGGGCGAGGCCGAGAATCCGGTACGCCACGAGATGGAGCGCATCGCCGACGAAGTCGGCCTGAGCGCCATCCTCAACACCGTGCTCGATTCGGCGGGCAGGGTGGTGCAGGCGTTCTACGGCGACCCGCGCGCGGCCTTCCGCGCCGGCGTGGCCGTCTCGTGTGAGGTCTACGGCGTGCCGCTGCCGGGGCAGGCCGACATCGTGATCGCCGGCTCGCACCCCTGCGACATCGAATTCTGGCAGGCGCACAAGGCGCTCTATCCCGCCGATATCGCGGTGCGGGAGGGCGGCACGGTGATCGTGGTGACACCCTGCCCCGAGGGTGTCTCGGTGACGCACCAGGAGATGCTGGGCTTCACCGCGCTGCCGGCGAGCGAGATCGAGGCGTTGATCGAGCAGGGCACGATCGCGGATGTCGTCTCAGGCGGGCTGGCGCTGGCCTGGGCCAAGATGCGCGAGCGCGAGCGCGTCGCGCTCGTCAGCGGCGGGATCGGCGACGCGGAGGCGCGGGCGTTGGGGTTCACGCCCTTCGCAACGGTTGATTGCGCGCTGGCGGAGGCGCTGGGCCGCCACGGCCCGGACGCGACCGTGACGGTGCTGACGCACGCGCCGGAGCTGCTGCCGATTCTGGCGAGGTGAGCTATGGCTCAGATGACGATCGTGGCCGATGACCTGACCGGAGCCGCCGACTCCGCCGCCCCGTTCGCGCTCGCCGGCTATGCGACGTACGTTGCGCTCGACCAGCAGCGGTTGCCGCAAGCTGACGTGCTGGCGCTCTCGACCGGCAGTCGCCACCTGCCGGCGGAGCGCGCCTACGACGTGGTCAGGCAGGCGGTCAGCGGCCTGCCGGAGCGCAAGTGGCTCTACAAGAAGATCGACTCGACACTGCGCGGCCAGCCGGCGGCGGAGTTGGCGGCGCTGATGGCGGCCGGGGAGCGCACGCGGGCGCTTGTAGCACCGGCTTTCCCGGCGCAACAGCGCACCACGGTAGCGGGCCGGCAATTGGTGGGCGGCCATCCCCTGGAACAAACGCCCTTCGCGCGCCAGGTCTTCTCCTCGGATCTCCTCGAACACTTCCCCACGGCGCGTTTGATCGATCTGGAGGCGGTCTGGGAAGGCGTGCCGGCGGTGGTTGCTCGACTCGAGGAGGAGGAGGCCGGGATCTGGGTCGCCGACGCCGAGACCGACGACGATCTCCAGACGCTGGCGCGCGCGGCGATCGCCGGCCGCATCGATGTGGCCTGCGGCTCCGGCGGCCTGGCTCGGGCATTGAGCGCCCTCAAGTCCTTTCCCTCGGCGAGTTGCCCGGTCGACGTGGGTCACGCGAGAGGGCCGGTCTTGGTCGTGGCGGGGAGCCGCCACCCGGCGAGCACGGCACAGGTCGAGACGCTGCGTCTCGACGGCGCGGCCGTGATTTCGCCGCGTTCCGCGCTCGAACCGGCGGTCGCGGCGCTGCGCGCGGGGCACACGGTCGTGCTGGCCTGCCACGACGATGGGCGGCGCGCCAACTCCAAGGGCTACGCACGCGATCTGGCGATGGCGGTGATGCGTGTCGCGAGCGCGACGTCCATCGGCGGTTTGGTCGTGACCGGTGGCGACACGGCAAATGTGGTCTGTAAGGCGCTCGGCGCGCAGGGCATCTGGCTACGGGCTGAGCTGGAGCCGGGCATTCCCCTGGGCGTGCTGGCCGGCGCGCGCGCGTCGGGGCTGGCGATCGCCACCAAGGCGGGCGGCTTTGGTGACGCGGCGGCGCTCCGGCGCATGGTGTCGGCGCTGACCGGTGAAGCGGCCGGCGTGTGACAGCGGGGCAGCTATAATGGCCGCATGGGACGGGAACGCGGGAAGACCGAGGCAGGGGAGCGCGACAGGATAGGTGCCGGCGAGGACGTTGTTCCGTCGCGGCGCCAGTACCTGTCGCTGAAGGCGCAGCACCCCGGCGCCATCCTCCTCTATCGCATGGGCGACTTCTACGAGACCTTCGACGACGACGCGGCGATCGCGGCCCGCGACGCGCGCATCACGCTGACCTCGCGCAGCTTCGGCCGCAGCGGGCGCGTGCCCATGGCCGGCATCCCGCACCACGCGCTGAACCACTACCTGGCGCGCCTGCTGCACGCCGGACACACCGTGGCCATCGCCGAGCAGTTGAGCGAGCCGGGTAAGGGTCTGGTCGAGCGCGCGGTGACGCGCGTGGTGACGCCCGGAACCGTGGTCGAGCCGGGTCTGCTGCCGAGCGCCGAGAACCGCTACCTGGCGGCGATCTGCCGTCTCGGTGGACGCATCGGTTTGGCCTGGGCCGATGTCAGCACCGGTGAGTTCGCGCTGGCGGAGTTCGACGGTCCGACCGCGCCGGAGCGGCTGGCCGAGGAGTTGGCGCGGCTGAATCCCGCTGAATGCCTGGTGCCCGACCAGCCGGACGGCGATCAGCCGATCGAGACCCGGGGGCACCGCACCACCCTGGAGCGCTGGCACTTCGAGCCAGCCGGCGCGCGGACGCGGCTTCTGCGGCAGCTCCGCGCCGCGACGCTGGAGCCGTTCGGCTGCGCCGAGTGGCCGGCCGCGACCGGCGCGGCCGGCGCCATCCTCGTCTATCTGGAACGTACCAACCCAAGACTGCTGCCGCTCTTGACCAGCCTGCGGGCGCCCGCGCTCGACCAGCAGGTCGTCCTGGATGCCGCTACGCGCCGCAACCTGGAGCTGACCCACAGCCTGCGGCACGGCGGCAGCCGGAACAGCCTCTTCGGCCTGCTTGACGAGACGGCGACCCCAATGGGCGCGCGTGCGCTGCGGCGACTCCTGGGTCAGCCCCTGCGCGACCTCGGCGAGCTGCGCCGCCGGCAGGGGATCGTGGCGGCGCTGGTCGAGGAGCCCCGCTGCCGGCTCGGTATCCGGCGCGAGCTGGGGATTGTCGGCGACCTCGAACGCCTGGCGGGCCGCGTGGTGCAGGGAACGGCCACGATCCGGGATTACCTGGCGCTGGCGGCCGCGCTGCGCGCCTTCCCGGCGATCCAGGCTCGGCTGCGCGCCACCGGGGAGCGCGCCCTGCTCGGTTGCGCTGAGTCGCTTGACACCGTGCCCCAGCTCGTCAGCGTGCTGGAGGACGCGGTCGAGGAGGACGCCGAGCAGGGCGCGCTCCTGCGCCGGGGGTTCGCGCCGGAGCTGGATGCAGTGCGTGACGCCGCGCATCAGACGCGAAGCTGGCTGGCCCGGCTGGAGCGCAGCGAGCGCGAGCGCACCGGCATCCGGTCGCTGAAGGTGGGTTTCAACAAGGTCTTCGGCTACTACATCGAGGTGACCCGGCCGAACCTGCCGCTGGTGCCGGGCGATTACCTGCGCAAGCAAACGGTGGCCAACGGCGAGCGCTATATCACGGCAGCGCTCAAGGAAGCCGAGGCGCGCATGCTCGCGGCCGAGGACGAGATCGCCGCGCTGGAGCGCGCCACGCTGGCCCGGCTGGCCGAGTCGGTGCAAGCCCACCTACCGCGGCTCTTGCGCAGCGCGGAGCAACTGGCACGGCTCGACGCCCTGCTGGCGCTGGCCGAGGTTGCGGCGCGCGAGCGCTGGGTGCGGCCAATGCTGGATGAGAGCGACGCGCTGGAGATCGCCAACGGGCGGCATCCGGTGGTCGAGGCCAGCCTGGGCGGCGCACCTTTCATCGCCAACGACTGCTGTCTCGGCGGCGAGCACCCGCGTCAGTGCGTGCTGACTGGCCCGAACATGGGCGGCAAAAGCACCTTTCTGCGCCAGGTCGCCTTGATCGTATTGCTGGCGCAGGTCGGTTCGTTCGTCCCCGCCGCGAGCGCGCGCATCGGCCTGGTCGATCGCATCTTCACCCGTATCGGCGCCCACGACGATCTGCCCGGCGGCGCCAGCACCTTCATGGTCGAGATGGTCGAGACCGCGGCGATCTTGCGGCAGGCCAGCGCGCGCAGCCTGGTCATTCTGGATGAGGTGGGGCGCGGCACCAGCACCCAGGACGGCCTGGCGCTCGCCCGCGCGGTGCTGGAGGACCTGCACGACCGCGTGGGTGCGCGCACCCTCTTCGCCACGCACTATCTGGAGTTGACTGAGGTGGCGGGCGAGCTATCGCGCGCCGCCAATCTCCATGTCGCGGCCAGCGAGCGCGACGGCGGCGTGATCTTCCTCTATGCGGTCCGGCCTGGGACCGCCGATCAGGCGTATGGCATCCACGTAGCGCGGCTGGCGGGGCTGCCGTCCTGGGTGACCGAGCGCGCGGCGGAACTGCTGGACGCCGAGCCGGCGCGCGCGGCTTCACCACGCCCTTCCGCAGCAACGCCGCTGCTACACGAGGACGGCGAGTCGTATCAGTTGACGCTCGACGGTATCCCTCGGGGGAGCCTCGGGGCAGCGCAATTGGCGCGCGAGCTGCGGCGACTTGACGTGAGCCAGTTGACTCCTGGGCAAGCGATCGACTGGCTGGCCGAACAGCAGCGCCGGCTCGGCTACGGCCGTGACGGCTGAGCCGGGGTCGATCAGAATCCTGCCGCCGGCGCTGGTGCAGCGGATCGCGGCGGGCGAAGTCATCGAGCGTCCGGCTTCCGTGGTCAAGGAGTTGGTCGAGAACGCGCTCGACGCAGGGGCGCGCGCGATCCGCGTCGATATCCAGGGCGGCGGGCTGGAACTGATTCGGGTGCGCGACGACGGCCGAGGTATTCCCACGGGTCAACTGGCGCTCGCCTGCAGCTGGCACGCGACCAGCAAGCTAGCCGACGACAGCATCGACGCGATTCAGACGCTCGGCTTCCGCGGCGAGGCGCTGCCGAGCATCGCGCTGGTAGGCGAGCTGGAGATCGTCAGCCGCTGCCTGAGTGACGAGACGGGGCGACGGTTGCTGGCAGGCGGCGATGCGGCGACCGAGTCGCCGGCGCCCCATCCACCCGGGACCACGGTAACCGTCCGCCGCCTGTTCGAGCACGTCCCGGCGCGCCGAGCGTCACTCGCGCCGGCTCGCGCCGAGCTGGCGCAGATCACGCAGGTGCTGCGGCGGCTGGCGCTGGCGTCGCCGGAAGTCGCGTTCTCCTGTTGGAGCGAGCGGCGTCCGCTGCTGCGGACGTCGGCCGCGGGCGACTTGGCCGCGACCATGGTTGAGGTCTACGGCGAGAGCCTGTTGGACCGGCTGGTGGCGCTGGGACCGGTTGAGGCGCGCGGCGCGCGGCTCTCAGGTTTGGTCGCGGGTGCGGAGCTGACCCGGGCGGGACGCGCGCAGGTGAATGTGATCGTCAACGGCCGCTGGGTCCAGCCGCGTGGGTTGCTGGCGGCGCTCGAGAGCGCGTACCGTCCGGTACTGCCGCGCGGACGACATCCCGTCGCGCTGCTGCGAGTGGAGCTCGATCCACGCGCGGTCAACGTCAACGTCCATCCCACCAAGCTGGAGGTGCGGCTGACCAACGAGCGTGCCATCGGCACGGCGCTTGGCGAGCTGATCCGCGATGCGCTCGGGCGACGGCCGCTGGAGCTGCGCGGTTCCCCAGCGGCGGGACTGAATGCGCTGGGCGGGGTCGCCATCGCGGAGGATGCGGCGTCATACGACGCCGAGCGCCCGATCCAAACCCCGAATTTGCCGACACTGACGCTGGTGGGGCAGCTCCAGCGGCGACTAATCGTGCTGGAGAGTCCGAACGGGCTCTGGCTGATCGACCAACATCGCGCGCACGAGCGCGTGCTCTACGAGCGGCTGTTGGCGGCGGAGTCGGCGAGGGAGGAGCCGGAGGAGCTGCCGGAACCGCTGCTGCTGGAGCTGCGTCCGGCACAGGCGCGGCGCTTCGCGGCCCGACGACATGAGCTGGAGTCGTTGGGCTTCGGTTGCGAGGAGTTCGGCGGTCACACCTTCCTCCTGCGGCGAGCGCCCGCGTTGCCTGGCGTACTGGGCGCAGGCGCCGTCGAGCTGCCCAATTTTGGGGAGGCCGATTACCTCCGTGAGGCCTTGCTGGGCGCGCTGGAGGGGGATCCGGGCGAGGGCGAAACCTGGCGCGAGCGGCTGCTGGTCGCGCTCTCCTGTCGCACCGCGCTGCGGCGAGGGCGGGAGCTCGATCGTCCGAGCATGCGTGCGTTGGTCGCCGCGCTCGGCGCCTGCCGCTCGCCGGCGGTCTGCCCCCATGGCTCGCCGCTCCTGCTCCAGATCGGCGAGCAACTGCTGGAGCGGCAGTTCGACTGGTAACGGCAGACAGCGTTGCCCGACGCGCTGGCGTCACATAACATAAATTCCGAGTTGCCCAGCATCTAGCCGGATGCAGAGGAGGGCGCGCGATGGACATGGATATCACCGAGGCGCAGATCGTAGAGCACGCGTCCGAGGAGAGCTACAGCCGGGGTGTCGACTATTTCGAGCGCGGCGCGGTCCTATCGCTGGCGCGCCGGGGCGAGCAGCTACAGGCCGACGTGCAGGGCAGCGGCTATTCTCCGTATCGGGTGGCGGTCGACTTCGGACAGGACGAGATCGCTGCGACCTGCAGCTGCCCCTACGACTGGGGAGGTTGGTGCAAGCACATCGTCGCAGTCATGTTGGCGTATCTGTCTTCACCCGAGCGTGTGAGCGAGCGTCCGGCGCTCGACGCGCTGCTGGCGCCGTTGGATCGCGACCAGTTGCAGGCGCTGGTGCAGCGGCTGGCGCGGCTCCGCCCAGCCCTGGCCGACCTGATCGAGAGTGAGATCGCGTCGCTGCCCGGCACGCCCGTGCCCGGCGCCAGGCCGATCGCCGCTGTCGACCCTACCGCGTTCCGCGCACGCGCTCAGCGGTCGGTCCAGCATATTCAGCGCGACTGGACCGATTCGTATTGGGGTGGCGGTAGCGGAACGACGGAGATCGAGGTCATGCTCGACGAGGCCGCCGAGCTGCTGATCCAAGGAGATGCACGGCGCGCATTAGCGATGCTGACGGCGATCCAGGACGCGTTTTCTTCCGAATTTCAGCATGGCTGGGACGAAGGTGATGAGCAGATCTTCGATTTCGAGTACCTCGCGGGGCTCTGGACCGAGGTGCTGCTGGAGGCTGATCTCTCCGTAGAAGAACGCGAGGAGTGGGCCGAGCGGTTGGACGTGTGGCGAGCCGAGGTGGAGGACTACGCGGACGACTCGTTCTTTTCTGCCGTCCAGGCCGTTCAGCAGGGCTGGGATCATCCGGCAGTCGTGGCTGCGCTCAGGGGCGAGTCGATAGAGGACGTCAATAGTATTTTGTCACCGTCGCTCGTCAACGCGCGGTTGAACGTGCTCTATCGTGCCGGGCGCGTCGAAGAGTACCTCAACCTGTCCAGGGTCGCGGGCGCTGTGGTCCATCACTCCAACATGTTAATCGAACTCGGTCGCGTCAGCGAGGCCGCGAATGCCGCGCTGACGGGCGTCGGCTCGGCAGTCGAGGCCGAGGCGCTGGCGGAGCGCCTGTGGGACGCCGGGGCGCGTGAGGATGCGCTTCGAGTCGCCGAGACCGCACTGGCTCGAGTTGGAGAGATGGACTACGACCGCGGACGGCTGGCGAGTTGGCTGCGCGATCGGACCCAGGAGTTGGGACAGCCAGAGCGCGGGCTCGACGCCGCGGTGATCGCGTTCCAGTTTGCGCCGGGCCTGGCGAACTATCAGCAGGTTCACGAGCTGGCCGGCGACGAGTGGCCCGAGCGGCGCGCTGCGCTGCTTGACTATCTTCGTCTCACCGAGGTCTACCCCAGTGCCGGCGTCATCGACGTCCTGTTGTATGAGAACCTGATCGACGATGCGGTCGCCAAGGTTGAGCATGGCGGGAGCACTCGCGAGATTTGGAGGGTCGCGGAGGCCGCCACGGCGACTCATCCGGATTGGGTCATCTGGACTGGGGCGGGCCGCGCCGAGACGATCATGAATCAAGCGAGGGCCAAAGACTACGACCAGGCAATCTACTGGCTGGGGCTCGCCCGCGAGGCGTACATCGGCACAGGTCGCCGGGCCGACTGGCACGACTACCTGGCCGAGCTGACCGCGCGCCACCAGCGCAAGTACAAGCTGCGGCCGATGCTGGAGAGTCTGGAAAGTTGAATCGACAACCCTCTCAGGCGCCGAGGCGGGCGCGGTCAAGGCGCTGCAGCAGGCCGCGCCGCGTGGGGTAGCGCCGCCGCAGATCCGTGATGCGGTCACGGAACGCGCGCGTCTGACTCTGGCGCGCGGCCAGATCGCGCAGGTCAGCCAGGAGCGAGACGGCCTGGTCGTACTCTTTGGGCCGCTTCACCTCGATGAGCGTTTCGACCTGCCGCCACAGCTCCGCTTCGGTGCCGGTGATGCGATCGAGGTAGCGCTCCCGCGCCGCGGCGTTTTCGCGCTCACGCCGCTCGCGCCCGGCCGCTTGGCGCGCTCGCTCGGCGCGTTCACGCTCCTCCCGGTGTGCTTCAGCGGCCGCGATGATTTCGCTGGCTTGGCGCGTTCCTTCAGTGAGCGGCAGCGGACTGGCGGTTGCTTGACGATAACGATGCAACAACTCGGCGCGGAGCGGTGGCGCTTCCCCGGTCATGAGCCGCAGAACGATGTCGTCCTTCTCGTCGGCGGTTAGTTCGACGATCCAGCGGAGCATGTCGACGGCACTCTGCTTGCTGGCGGGCAGCGGGCGGCTGCGCTCGGCGGCTACAGCCAGCAGATCCTCGTCGACGTAGACAAACTCGGCCAGCGCCTTGAGCGTGGGCGTCAGGGCGCCAAGGCCGGGCGGAACGGGCGGTTCGACTAGATCCTCGTCTTCTCGCGGGTACCACTGGGTGGCGACGAATGAGAGCCAACTGATGTAGAGGGCGCGCAGGTCGCCGTTGGAAAGATCCTCGCGCAGCGGGATGAGTGCCGGGAGCCAGGCGGCCGAATCCTTATCCACCATCCATTC
>DASSHC010000343.1:0-3264 GCA_035693105.1 Thermomicrobiaceae bacterium
ATGTCGCTCGCCCGGCAGAGAGGAGTAATCTTGGAGGCCAAGGACTTCGTCGCAGACACGCCCAACCCGATTCAGCCGGCGGAGGGTCGCCTCGGCATCCTGCTCGTCGGCCTCGGCGCCGTTGCCTCGACGTTCATTGCCGGCGTCGAGCACGCCCGTCGCGGCAGCGGCCGGCCCATCGGCTCGCTGACCCAGCTCGGCACCATCCGCCTCGGCAAGCGAACGGAGGAGCGCTCGCCTCTCATCCGCGAGTTCGTCCCGCTCGCGGACCTGGACGACCTCGTCTTCGGCGCCTGGGACCCCATCGCCGACAACGCCTACGAAGCCGCGCTGCGGTGCGGCGTCCTCGATCGCCACGAGCACATCGAGCCGATCGCCGGCTTCCTCCAGTCCATCACCCCCATGCCGGCCGCCTTCAACCAGTACTACGTCAAGCGCCTCAATGGGCCCAACGTCAAGCGCGGCACCAAGATGGAGCAAGCCGAGCAGATTCGCGCGGACATTCGCGCCTTCAGGTCCGCCAACACGTGCGACCGCCTGGTCATGGTCTGGTGCGCCTCGACCGAGATCTTCATGGAGGAGCGATCAAGCCACCGCAACCTCGACAGCTTCGAGGATGCGCTCTACGCCGATGACGAATCGATCGCCCCTTCGATGCTCTATGCCTATGCCGCCCTGATGGAAGGGGTCCCCTTCGCCAACGGCGCCCCCAACCTGACCGCTGATATCCCGGCGCTGACGGCGCTCGCGGTCGAGCAGGGCGTTCCGATCTGCGGCAAGGACTTCAAGACCGGCCAGACCATGATCAAGACGGTGCTCGCGCCCATGCTGAAGGCGCGCATGCTCGGCCTCAGCGGCTGGTACTCGACCAACATCCTCGGCAACCGTGACGGCGAGGTGCTCGACGACCCTGAGAGCTTCAAGACCAAGGAGGAGTCGAAGCTCGGCGTCCTCGAATACATCCTCCAGCCCAAGCTCTACCCCGAGCTCTATGGCGACGTCTATCACAAGGTGCGGATCAACTACTACCCACCCCGCGGCGACAACAAAGAGGGGTGGGACAACATCGACATCTTCGGTTGGCTCGGTTACCCGATGCAGGTGAAGATCGACTTCCTCTGCCGCGATTCGATTCTCGCCGCGCCTCTGCTGCTCGACCTCGCGCTGTTCCTCGACCTCGCCAAGCGAGCCGGCATGAAGGGCATCCAGGAGTGGCTGTCCTTCTACTTCAAGAGCCCCCAGCACGCTGCCACGGTCTACCCGGAGCACGACATCTTCATCCAGCAGACCAAGCTCAAGAACACCCTACGCTGGATGATGGGCGAGGAGCAGATCACGCACCTCGGCCTGGAGTACTACCAGGACTACCAGGAGGAGTGAACCTTTCCGCCGTCTACTTCAGCCCAACGCCCGGGAGCAGATCGAGCGAACTTGACCCTGCGGCTTCGTATGTTTAGACTAGTCTAAGACTAGTCTGAAGGGGGCGTGTCATGCGAACCGTTGGAATCTACGAGCTGAAGACGCACCTGGCTCAGTTGGTCGACGAGGTCGCGGAGGGGGAGACGATCACCATCACACGACACGGGGTGCCCGTGGCGCAACTCGTTCCCCCTCGAGCGAAGCGCAGCCAGGAGGAGATCGCGGCGGCGATCGAGGAGCTGCGAGAACTGCGCCGGGGAGTCATATTGGGAGACGATATCACCATCAAGGAACTGATCGAGGAGGGGCGTCGGTAATGCCCTTCGTGCTCGATGCCTCTCTCGCTCTAACGTGGTGTTTCGAGGACGAGACGACCGAGGCATCAGAGCGCGTGCTTGATCGTCTGCGCGCTGACCGGGCCATCGTGCCATCGATTTGGCCGCTTGAAGTCGCTAACAGCCTCGCCCTTGCCGAGCGGCGGCAACGGATTACCCGAGCGCGGGCAGACCAGGAAATACGCCGGTTACTCATCTTGCCGATCGAAGTGGCAATGATTGACACCGCGACTGCTTGGCACGCGGTGCTGCCCCTCGCCCGCGATCACGGCCTGACGGCGTACGATGCCTCCTACCTGGAACTCGCCCTGCGTAGCGGCTTAGCGCTGGCCACGCTGGACCGGCGCTTGATCGCCGCTGCAGCGCAGCTCGGGATTCCCCTCGTCGCGGACGAACAATCGTCCTGACACCCATCTACCCGGTCGCGCGGCGACCATCGCGAGCCCGCATGTCCCCGATACCGCCGTCTTCGCGTACAATCGGGAGGCAGGCAGACGAAGGAGAGGGGCGTCCGTGCGCATCACCGAGGCGACGACCTACATCGTCGGCAACCCCTGGAAAAACTGGCTCTTCGTGCGGGTGGACACCGACGAGGGGATCTCGGGCGTCGGCGAGGGGACGCTCAACGCCTTCGCACGCACGGTCGAGGCCGCCATCCACGAGCTGCGCCCGCGCTACCTCGGCCTCGATCCCTTCCAGATCGAGACGCTGCTCCAGCGCATGACGCGCGACGTCTACTCCGAGGGCGGCCAGATCCAGGGCGCGGCGGTGGGGGCCATCGAGGTCGCCTGCTGGGACATTATCGGCAAGGCGCTCGGCCAGCCGATCCACAACCTGATCGGCGGCCGCTACCACGAGCAACTGCGCGCCTATGCCAACGGCTGGTATCGCGGCGAGCGCACTCCCGAGGCCTTCGCCGAGGCGGCGGCAGCGGTGGTGGCGCGCGGCTACACCGCGCTCAAGTTCGACCCCTTCGGCGCCGCCTACCGCGTCATGGACCCACGCGACGAGGACCTCTCGATCGCCATCGTCGAGGCGGTGCGCGCGGCGGTTGGCCCGGCGGTCGACCTGATGATCGAGGGCCACACCCGCTTCAGTGTCGCCAGCGCGCTGCGCGTCGCCGAGCGGCTGGCGCCCAGCCGGCCCGCCTGGTTCGAGGAGCCGACGCCGCACCTCGACATCGACGCCGTGGTCGAGGTCGCGCGCCGCAGCCCGGTCCCGATCGCCACCGGCGAGAGCTTCTCCTCGACCCAGCAGTTCGCCGAGCTGCTGGCGCGCGACGCCGTTCACATCCTGCAGCCGGAGCCGCTCCACCTGGGCGGCATCTGGCGCACACGGCAGGTCTTCGGCATGGCCGACGCCCGCTACGCCATCGTCGCGCCGCACAGCGCCGAGGGCCCGATCGCGACCGCCATCTGCGTCCAGCTCGGCGCGGCCACGCCCAACTTCTACGTCGCCGAGGTCTTCGACGACTTCAATGTCGGCTGGGAGCGTGAGCTGGTGACGCACC
>DASSHC010000344.1:0-13915 GCA_035693105.1 Thermomicrobiaceae bacterium
TCCTGCGCAAGCGCGAGGGCTTCCGCCGCGCCTTCCACGGCTTCGCGGTCGAGCGGGTGGCGGCGCTGGGCGAGGCGGACGTGGCGCGGCTGCTGGAGGACACGGCGATCGTGCGCCACCGGGGCAAGATCGCGGCGACCATCGCCAACGCCCGCGCCGTGCAAGCGATTCAGGCGGAGCATGGCTCGTTGCGTGACTACCTGCGCTCCCTCCCGGACGATCCGGCGCTGGCCCACCCGATCCTGCGGCGCCGGCTCGCCTTCTTCGGGCCGACCACCTGCCGCAGCTTCTTCCAGGCCAGCGGCATCATCGCTCCCGAGCACGAGCCCACCTGCTGGCTCGCACGAACCGCGCCCCCTCCCCCTCTGCCTCATTCGGGCAAGTAGAAGCCGTGCCCCTCGATACCGAGGATGACGTTGAAGCGCGCCCGGTAGTTCTCCCAGGCGATGATCGCGCTGAGTTCCACGATCTCGGGCGGCGAGAAGCGCGCCGCGAGCCGCGCGAAGAAGGCGTCATCCACCTCGGGCGGCGTGGCCGTGCCGCGCTCGGCCAGCTCCAGCGCCAGCCGCTCGCGCTCGTCCAGCCCCGGCAGATCGCGCCACGCGCCCTGGCGCACGGCCGCGATCAGCGCGTCTGAAGCACCCCGTTCGCTGCCACCGACAGCGTGCAGATCCTGTCAGAGGGGGCAGCCGACGGTGGCCGCCACGCGCAGGTTGACCAGCGAGACCAGGCGCGGCGGGATCTGCCCGGAGCGCGAGATGGCGCGGCCCATCGTGGGGGAAGCCAGCGCGATCGGCGGTGTGTGGGCCGCCTGGCGCAGCGAGTTCAGCGTCGTGCCATACTCCTTGAGCTGCGCGTTGATCTGCGGCGCTAGCTCCGGCGCCATCGCCTCGTCGGGCACGTCGGGGAGCCGGGCCATTGATACCTCCTATCGTGGGTATGGACCCAAAACGGTTGCCGCTCGAAGAGTTTGAGCGTGCCGAGGCGCTGGCATGCACTTTGTTCATATAGCTATGACCATTGTTCATAGCACGTGTATGGGTGTTCATAGGCGTGAAAACGCTACGGACGGTCGTTGCGACAGATCGCGAGTTGGGCATTGCCCATGCAGCATGCCGTGTGGGGATAGGTGGGGGGTCCGCCACCTTCCGTGTAGGCGTCGTGCCGCGTGGCGCGCGGGGTTGAAACCACCGCGCTAGCAGACGAAGCCTGTTGAAACAGGCTGAGGAACGCTCTCCAGCCCGCTTCAGCACGCTTCGGAAAGGTTAGCGCGGCGGCTTCAGCCCGGACGGAGACGCGCGACCCCGGCGAGGATGTCTCAAAGTTCAAGCCAAACCTTCCACCCATCCCCCTCGCCACCCCGCCGCTCGGCAAGCTCGCGCTCGAGCGCTTCCCAACCAAGACCGGGCTCACCCGAGGCGCGCAGGCGATCGCGAAGCGCGCGGAGATCCGCGCCGAGTTGTGATCGCGGGACAGATGACTCATTGGCGGCCAACTCCCGTCGCGGCTTGTTCCTCTCCTCGTCAAAGCGTAGCAACATGCGGGGCCTCGTGCGTATAAGGACGATCAGGGATAGCAAGAGCTACCCACCAGCCGGGCCCGCGATCGCAGTGTAGCCTCGCAAGCTTCTCGGGCGCAACTGGACCCGGCAACGGCTGGCGCCACGCAGGCGCCACATGCGACAATCCCCTCATGACACACCGTCGAGGGGAGCATGACGATGGCGAGCGCGTCCGATGACGAGTTGCGCGGCAGCGAGGCCTACTACCACGTGGTGCTGGAGCGCATCCCGCCGCGGGCTGAGCCGGCCTTCGAGTCGGCCGCGATGCAGGAGCGCGTCTGGGGCCGGCGGTGGGGCGTCCACGACGATGTCGGGCGCCTGCGCCTCTGCGCCGTCCACCGCCCCGGCCCCGAGATCGGCGTGATCGACCCGGCTAAATACGATCCCGGCATCGCCGCGCTGATCGACGACGACCAGCAATGGTACTGGCGCGACCGGCGCGGGCCGGACCTGGCGCTGATGCAGGCGCAGCACGACGCGCTGGTCGGGGCGCTCCAGGCCGAGGACGTCGAGGTCGTGCCCATCGACGGCCCACCGGGCGACCCAAAAGCCGTCTTCACCCGCGATCAGGCGATCGCGGTCCACGGCGGCGCGGTCATCTGCCGCATGGGGCCGGTGGGCCAGGAGCCGGGCTACGGGCGGCGCGGCGAGGAGGCGCACGTCACCCGCGCGCTGGCGGCGCTCGGCATGCCGATCCTGCGCACCATCCACGGCAGCGGCCTGCTGGAGGGCGGCTCGTTTCTCTTCCTGAACGAGACGACCGCCGCGCTCGGGCTCTCCTTCCGCCAGAACGAGGCGGGCGCGCGCCAGATCGAGCAGGTGCTGGCCGAGCAGGGGGTGCGCCTGATCCGCGTGCCGCTCACCGGCCACTCGCTCCACCTCGACGGCTGCCTCGTGATGGTCGACCGCGACAAGGCGATCATCAACATGGCCCGGCTCCCCTACTGGTTCCTCGACACGCTCAAGGAGCTGGGCATTCAACCGATCCACGTCTACCCGACCGAGGAGGGGAACAAGCCGGTCAACTGCCTGGCGCTACGGCCCGGCCGCGTGCTGATCGCCGCCGGCGCGCCGCGCACCGTCCAACGGCTGAACCAGGCCGGGGTCGAGACGGTCGAGATCCCCTACGGCGAGATCCACAAGAACGGCGGCGGCATCCACTGCTCGACGCTGCCGCTGGTGCGTGACCCGGCATAGTCCCCGAGCTGGAAGCGGAGTTGCATTCATGAGCGAGGTGCAGGCGCGAGCGACCGGGCTGGTCTTCAACGACCGCTACCTGCAGCACAACACCAACCCCTACCGGCTGCGCTCCGGGGCGCCGCTCCCCTTCGTCGAGGCGGTCGACCACTACTCCAACCCGCGCCTGGTCGAGCGCACCAAGAAGCTGCTCGACCTGACCGGGCTGAGCGCGAAGCTGACCCCGATCGCGGCCTACCCCGCCACGGTCGAGGACCTCGGCGCCTACCACGACCGCGACTACGTGCGCCGGGTCGAGGCGCTCTGCCGCGCCGGCGGCGGCGAGACCGGCCAGGGCGCGCCGGCCGGGGCCGACTCCTACGAGATCGCCCGGCTGGCGGCCGGGGGCGTGATGGCGGCGGTCGACGCGGTGCTGCAGGGGGAGGTAGCGCGCTGCTTCGCGCTGGTGCGCCCGCCGGGGCACCACGCCATGGCCGACAAGGGGATGGGCTTCTGCATCTTCAGCAACGTGGCCGTGGCGGCGCACTACGCGCGGCGGCGCTACGGGCTGGAGCGCATCCTGATCCTCGACTGGGACGTGCACCACGGCAACGGCACCCAGGACGCCTTCTACCGCGACCCCGGCGTCCTCTTCGTCTCGCTGCACCAGGACGGGCTCTACCCGCCCGGCTTCGGCGAGCGGGAGCAGACCGGCGCCGGGCCGGGCGAGGGCTACACGGTCAACCTCCCGCTGCCCGCCGGTTCGGGCGACGCCGCCTATCTGGCCGCGCTGGAGCGCCTGGTGCTGCCGATCGCGCGCCAGTTCCAGCCGCAGTTGGTCATGATCTCGGCGGGGCAAGACGCCAGCGCCAATGACCCGCTGGGCCGCATGTGCCTGTCGGCCGAGGCCTACCGCGAGATGACCGCATTGATGAGCCGCCTGGCGAGTGAGACGGCCGGCGGGCGGCTGGTGGTGGCCCAGGAGGGGGGATATTCGGAAATTTACGGGCCGTATTGCACCCTGGCGATCGTCGAGGAGCTGACCGGCGAGCGCACCGGCATCGAGGAGCCGATGGGGCCCGAGCGCATCGCCGCCTGGCCCAGCTCGCGCTCCGTCTCGCCCGACCAGGCCGCCGCGATCGACGCGGCCGTCCAGACCCAGCAGCGATACTGGAGGCTGTAGCCGCTAGCGGCGCAGCGCCAGCGGGGCGAGGTAGCCGAGCGCCGCGGCCAGGTCGTCCTCGTCGATCGGCTTGCCCAGGACCGCGTCGACTCTGAGCGCGTGCAACTGGTGCTGGTTCGCGGCGCCGGCGCGCCCGGCCAGCGCGATAACCGGGATGCCGTGCTGATCCTGCGCGGCGCGGATGACCTGGGCCGCATCGAGCAGGGCGAGATCGAGATCGATCACCAGGAGCGCGGGGGCCACGCTGCCGAGCAGTTCCCAGGCCTCCAGCCCATCGCGCGCCTCCAGCGTGCGCCAGCCGTGGCGCTCGAGCACGCGCCCGATGGCGCGGCGCGCCGCGATCGAGTCGTCGGCCACCAGCGCGGCCGGGCTCTCCCCCGCCGGCATCCCGGCGGCCGCGCCGCGAGACGCGAACGCCTGTGCCAGATCGATCACCAGCGCCATGTCGCCCGGCTCCAGCTCGGCGCGCGCCACCGCGCCGGGCGGGTGGGGATGGGCTCCGGCATCCAGCGGCTGGAGCGCCAGCTCCCGGCGTCCGATGAGGGCATCGACCCGGATCAGCTGCTCCTCGCTCTCCTGGCGCACACGCAGCCAGGTGCCGCCCTCATGATCGACCGACCAGGCCGAGCGCAGGCCCAGGAGCGCGCCGAGGTCTGCCGCTGGGAAGCGGCGGCCAGCCAGCTCCGCCACGAAGCCCGTCTCGTCGCCGGTCTCGTCACTCTGCCGCACCAGCGGGCGCGCTACCGGCTCGGCCTGAAGAAAAGGCAGCGCGTAGCGCGCGTCACCGAGCGCGACCACCACCGCCGTGAGGCTGCTGAGCGTCCCCGGCAGGCGCAAACGAATGGTCGTGCCCACCCCCAGCGTCGATGCGATCTGCACCGAGCCTTTCAGTTCGGCGGCGATCGTGCCGACCACCGCCAGCCCCTGGCCGGCCGAGGGGCGGGCGCCGGCGGGGCGCGTGGTCAGGCCGGGGAGGAGGAGGAGCTGCAGCACCCGCTCGCGGCTGAGTCCTTCGGCGGGGATGGGATAGCCGCTCTCGATGGCGCGCTGCACGATCTGCGCGTCGTCGATCCCCGCGCCGTCGTCCGTGACCTCCAGCAGTAGCTCGCCCGCGTCCTGCCGGGCGCGGAGAACGAGTGTTCCGGTCTCCGGCTTGCCGCGCGCGCGTCGCAGGTCCGGCGGCTCGATGCCGTAGTCGACGGCATTGCGGACCAGGTGGAGGAGCGCGTCGGCGAGGCGCCCCGCGGCGGCGCGCGGCAGCGTGGCGCCCTCCAGCTCGGCCTGGAAGCTGATCTGCTTGCCGAGCCGGTCCGCCAGCCCGCGCGCCGTGCGCTCGAGCGGTGGCAGCAGCTCGTCCAGCGGCGCGTGACCCAGCGCCTGGGCTTCGCGCCGCAGGCGCCCCAGCACGCGGGCGGTGCGCGCATCGAGCCGGTCGTCCTGCGCGCGCCAGCGACCCACGTCGGCGGCCAGGATGGCCGCGTCCGCCGCCAGCTCCACCAGCTCATCGGCCAGCCCCGAACCGGACGCCTCCTCCCGCTCGGCCAGCGCACGCAGCCGGTCGGCGAAGACGGCGATCTCCTGTACCCCGGCGCCGAGCAGCCGCGAGCGCGCCTCGTGGGCGTGCTGCCCGCGCTTCAGCGTCAACTCCTGCGCCAGCCCCACCACCTCGCCGAGCCCCGCCACGTCCACCGGAATCGTGGCGCGCGGCGCCGCGTCGTCGGCGCGCGCGTCGGCGCGCCGCACCAGCCGTTCCAGGTCGTGCGCCAACTGCCGCGCGCCGGCCAGGGCGTCGACCGGCACGGTCGAGAAGCCGGCGTCCACCAGCGCCTGCTCCAGCTCCGCGCAGCGCGCGCTCAGAGCGTCCAACCCCGCCCCACCTGCCGCATCGCGCACCAGTTGGATCAACTGGGCCAACGCGGCGCGCGCCGCGACCGAGTGGCGATCGCGCTCCAGGCGCGCGATCGTCTCCGGCAGGTGCGCCAGCGCGACCGCGAGGTCCTGCCGCAGACGCTCCTGCTCGTCCCGGTCGGCGGGGACCGGCTCAGGAGCGGCGAGCCCCGGTTGGCTGGCGCTCAGGGCCTGGTAGAGCGTGCGGCGCTCACCGGCCGGTTCGCTGCTCAGGAGACCGGTCTGGAATTGGCGCGTATCGACCTGGAAGTGGTGCAGCAGGCGCGAGGAGGCCTCGTGGAGGGTGGCGAACATCTCGCTGCTGCCGTCCGGCGAGGCGATGGCCTCACCGATAGCCCGCGCACAGGCCAGGGCAAAGGCGACCATGTCGGAGGTGGTGCCCTCCGGACTGGCACGCTGGGCGTCGATTACCGCGATCAGCCGCCCAAGCACCCGGTTGACCTCGCTCAGATTGGCGGCGGCGGCCGAGGCCCGCAGCGCCTTGGCGCCGACCAGCAGGTCGTCCAGCGTCTCGCGCCGCTCGGGCTGAGCGCGCAGCTTCTCGACGTGGGTGACGTAGGTGGCCAGGAGCTGGCGCAGTTCGCGCAGGCGCGCCGGCTGCCCCCGGCTCGGCGGCGCGGCACGCTGGGCCACGGGCTGCACCACGGTCAGCTCAGGCTCCTCTTCGGTGACCGCGGCGAAGATGCGCGCCACCTGCTCCGGGTCGTCCAGATCGACCTCGACCAGGAAGTCGGTACTGCGGCGGGGCATCAGGCGCAAGGTCTCGCGGGCGTGACTGAGGATCGGCGCGGGATCCAGCTCGCCGAGCAGCGCGTGGACCACGCGCGCCAGGTCGGCGGCGGTGGCGGTGACGAAGTGGCCCATGTAGGGGGTCGGCGCCTGGCTCTCGAAGTCGGCCACCGCGATCGCCTGGGTAACCAGGCGAGCGCCCTCGACGATCGGCGCGACACCGCCGGACTCTGCCCGCGCGGTGATCTCCCGCAGCAGGGCATGCACCTGGCCGACGACGGAGACGTCAGGCTCCTCGTGCTGCAGCTCCATAGCCGCGAGGCAGACGAGATCAACCTGCCGCTGAACCGCCCGTGCCACCTCGGCTATCGCCTGCGATCGCACTCGAGGCCCCATTCCGGCAGCTTCGCTTGGGCCGCGTCACCGCGACACTGTACGTCAAGCATAGCCCGGCGTCGGGCCGCGGTCCTGGGATCGCGGTACTGAAAATCGCGGCACTCGTCGGGTAGGGCCGGTGCCTCCGTACCGCGCTGGCGAGTGTCCGGCCGGCCGCTCGTATACTGTGCCGGTGGGACCCTCACTCCCGGCCATGGGGAGCCCTCATCCCCAGCCCTTCTCGAACGGAGACGGACGGAGCCGATGCGCGGGAGAAGGGAGTAGGTACGGCTGTAGGGGCGGGTTTGCAACCCGCCCGCTGGAGTGGGTATGACGATGGAGCAGCCGCCCGTGCTGTCGGTGCTGCGCGAGGGGATCGGCGTGATCACGCTGAACCGGCCGCGCGTGCTCAACGCGCTGAGCCGGGAGCTGGCGCGCCGGCTGCGGCGCGAGATCGAGGAGCTGAGCGCGAACCAGGCGCTGCGGGTCGTCGTGCTGCGCGGCGCGGGACGTGCCTTCTCGGCGGGGGCCGATCTGACCGAACGCCTGGCCCTGACTCCCGAGGAGACGGCCCAGCACACCGACCTGATCCGCGCGGCGGCCGACGCCATCGCGGCCCTGCCGGTGCCGGTGATCGCGGCTATCCACGGCGCCTGCCTGGCCGGCGGCGCCGAGCTCGCGCTCGCCTGCGACCTGCGCCTCGCGTCCGACGACGCCAGCTTCGGCTTTCCGGAGGTCAAGCGCGGCATCTTTCCCGGCGCGGGCGCGGTGGCACGGCTGCCGCGCCTGGTCGGGCCGGGCCAGGCGGCCGACTTGATCTTCACCGGGCGCACCATCGACGCCGGCGAGGCACTGGCGATCGGGCTGGTCGAGCGGCTGGTGCCGGCGGCTGAGCTGGGGAGCACCGCGGCCGCGCTCGCGGACGCCATCCGCGCCAACGGCCCGCTGGCCGTGCGCGCCGCCAAGGCCGCGCTGCGGCAGGGGCAGGGCCGCCCGCTGCCCGAGGCACTGGCGCTGGCCGAGGCGCTGCGCCGCCCGCTCGACCAGACGCGCGACTACCGCGAGGGCCTGGCCGCCTTCGCCGAACGCCGCCCGCCGCGTTTTACTGGGAAATAAGCCGGCATCAGTGAAGCGCCAGGCTGCTGAGGATGCGCATCAATTCCTCGACCGGGCGCCCGCTTGCCGTGTCGCGCGGTTTGTCACCAACTTGCCCGTGGAGGCCAGCTTCGTCTCCTGGCATATCGGAGTTCGGTCTTCTCCAGAACGCTCTCCCAGTCTGCTTTTAGCGGTCTGACGTTGAACTGGGTGATCAGCATTCGAATGAACATCTCCAGCGTCACGCGCCCCGTCGGGTAATGAGCACGGAGAACCAGATCGACATCCGCTCCAGTGGCGGCTCCGATATGAAGATGTGGGTATTGGATGGGGTGATTAGCTGGGTGCCATTGGTACGAGACGAGTTCTTGCCCGTTCGTGGTTGCAAGGGTGAAGAGATACTCCTTGGTCGAAACGTGTGGTCAGCGTTGCCGATCTCTCTCGACGGTATACGCAAAGCTGACACGAATGACGAGCGGCAGTTCGTGTTCGGCAAGCATTTCGGGCGGTTTTAGTGGGTCAGTCGAAAGTATGTATGGCTCTTCCTTGGTTTCACTCGAAAGATAGGAATCGGTGACACACGAGAGGACGCTTTGAATGTCTCGGCGAAAATCCTTGATCGCCCCGGGGCGTGTGCGGCGGCCCACTAGGTAGCACTTCTACTTTGCGAGATGCCTGAGGATGGCAACCTGGATGAGAGCCGGCGTGTCTTGATCGCGGAATTCGCCCGCGTCCCAGCGCCGGAGGAATTCTTCGCCGCTCATGTTCAGGTACTTGCGAGCCACCTGGTCGAAGAGCTCGCGAGCCTCCTGTTTGGTCAGCTCGTGGATTCGGTCTTCTTGCTTCGGCTTGGTCGTCGTCATGGCTCGCACCTCTCGCGTAGGTACAATCTTATCCTGCACATGACTCATACGCAATGACTTGGCCACGCCAGCGCCCTGATCATCATCATGGCGACAGTGTCGGGAGCTACGGCTCTTCGGGCCCACCGGCCCGCCGCGGGTTGTTGCGCTCGCCGGCGGTGAAGGGGTTGGCCCAGGTGACGGCGGCGCGCTGGAAGCGCGCCGGGTCGAAGGGCGAGAGATCGAAGGGGGATCGGCCGTTGACGATCAGCTCGGCCAGCGCCTTGCCGGTGGCGGCGCCCCAGGAGAACCCGCCACCGTTGAAGCCGGCCGCGACGTACAGCCCGCGCAGCGCTGCGTAGGGGCCGATCAGCGGCAGGCCGTCGGCGGTGAAACCCATGATCCCGGCCCAGCCACGCACCCACTGCAAGCCGCCCAGCGGCG
Source organism: Thermomicrobiaceae bacterium (assembly GCA_035693105.1). GTDB lineage: Bacteria > Chloroflexota > Chloroflexia > Thermomicrobiales > Thermomicrobiaceae > DASSHC01. Next base: position 9,314 of record DASSHC010000344.1, read on the forward strand.
GGAAGAGCGTCTCTAAACAGCCGGCGATGCCGCCGAGCACCGGCGCCGTGACCCGCTCCTCGTAGAGCCCGAGCCCCTCATCGACATCCAGCCGGCGGAAGCCGCCGCAGAGGATCTGGCCGCTGGCGGTCTGCCGCCCATACTCCTTATCGAAGTTGGTGCCGAAGGGATGCGGCAGCACGGTGGGCATCGCCTGCGTCACCAGGATCTGGCCGCGCGCCGGGACCAGCGCGCCCGCTGGCAATTCGGGGAGCAGGAGTGGCGTCCAGGCGTTGGTCGCCAGCACGACTGTCCCGGCCTCGACGCTCCCCGCCGCCGTTTCGACGCCCGTCACCGCACCGTTGGCCGCGAGCAGGCGCGTGACCGGGGTCCAGGTGTGCAGCCTGGCGCCGTGGCGACGGGCGCCGGCGGCCAGCGCGAAGACCAGGGCAAAAGGCCAGAGGTGGCCGCTGCCGGGGGCGAACTTGGCGCCCAGCACCCGCTCCGAGACGACCGGCACCATGGCCCGCAGCTCAGCGCGGTCGAGCAGCCGCACGTCGATCCCCTGCGCCCGTTGGGCCTCGACGCTGTGGGCCAGGTGCTCCCACTGCTCTTCATTGGTCGCGATGTCGAGGTTGCCCGGCAGGCGCAGCGTGAAGTCGTCGCCGAGTTCAGCCGGCAACTCTTCGCGCAGCATACGCAGGTTCTCGCTGGTCAGGGCGTAGACGGCCCGGCCGGTCGCGCTGTGCAGCGACGACCCGGCGCCGGTCATGCCCCCGTTGCGGCCGGAGGCGCCGGAGCAGATGCCTCGCTGCTCCAAGAGGAGCACCTGCTGGCCACGCCGGGCTAGTTGATAGGCGAGCGAGCAGCCCGCCAGCCCGCCACCGACGACCACCACCTCGGCCGCGCGCGGCAGGGGTGGGCGCCCCGCCGGCGCTTGGACCTCACCGGCACGCATCGCCATCCATCCCCTCCCTCGCGCCCATCATCGCACAACGCACAACGCACAACGCACAACGCACAACGCACAGCGCGCACGGGGCTAGAGGCCGAGGCCGTGCAGCGCCGAACCGCCGGCGCTGACCACCACCAGCACCACCATGATGGCGACGGCGAAGATGGCGGCGTAGAGCAGCAGGTGGGCGAAGGCCGCGGAGGTGGCCCGGCGCCGTTCTCGCTCCATCCCCGGGGAGGCCGTGCGCCGCTGGTAGGCCAGCGCGCGCTGAGCTGGCGCGTTGCCGGTGTAGCGCTGGAAGAGCGCATCGTTGACCGCGCGCTGGCGGATGAGCTTGTCGTACTCGCGACGCTGCTCCGGCCGGCTGAGCACCTGATAGGCGGCGTTGAGCAGCTTGGCGCGCTCCTCCGCCTTGCGCTTCGCCTGCTCGCCGGCCACCCGGTCGGGGTGGGCGTGCCGCATCAGGCCGCGGTAGGCGCGCGTGATCTCGCTCTTGGTAGCGGTGTACGGCACATCCAGGATCTCGTAGTAGTTGATGCTGGCGTCGAAGCTGGGCCGGACCGGCATACCCTCTCCTCGCGCGGCGCCGCGCCGCGGCATTCGCCCGATTGTACAGCGGATCAGCCGCGCGCTTGGGCCGTGGCCCATACATCCGGGACATGGCTGGGTCCGTAGAGCCGGTGACGTTCCGACTCGTTGGTTGTGTGCTGAAGGGGAGGTAGGTATGCGAAACCTGAACGTCAAGCTGGTCGCCGCCCTGCTCGTCGTGAGCCTGGCGTTGAGCGCGCTGGTCATGGTCCCGCTGGCGTCCGGGCGCGGTGGCGCGATCCTGGAGTTCAACACCATGACCGGCGTGAGCGGTCCGTTCGTCGGCTCGACCAACCCCATTCGTGGCATCAACGGCGGCGGCTTGCCCTGGACCATCACCGATGGCCACGGCGTGCTGCTGACCAACGGCACCCTGGAGCTTGAGGTGCACGGCCTGGTGTTCTCGGCCGGGCCGAACACGGGCACCAATACCGTCCCGAGCTTCATGGCGATCGTGAGCTGCCTCAGCATCAACGATGGCGGCGCGAACGTCGTCAACGTGAGCACGGGCCTCTTCCCGGCCACCGCGTCCGGCGACGCCCATATCCACACGCAGGTGTCCCTGCCAAGTCCGTGCATCGCCCCGATCGTCTTCGTCACGTCGCCTGGCGGCGCGTGGTTCGCGGCGACTGGCGCCTGAGCCTGAGAGCGCGGTTCAACACGCGGATCTGGGCCGGTCGCACCTGTCTGCAGCAGCGGAACGCCCCCACCCCCGGCCGGGGGTGGGGGCGTGGTCGCGGCGGCTAGAAGGCCGGGCGACGCTCGTGCAGGCGCCAGGCCAGAAACAGCCAGAGGACTCCGAAGATGATGGCGAAGACGCCGATCAGCCAGAGGAGTGCCAGCGCCCCGGCGCCGGGGAAGATGACCAGGATCAGACCAAAAATGATCGAGGCCAGCCCCGCCAGCCCCATCACCCAGGCTTCGGCCGCCTCATTATGCAGCCGGAAGGCGGCCATGATCTCGAAGATGCCGGTGACCAGCGCCCAGGCCGCGATGACGTAGAGAAGCGCCAGCGCGGTCAGGCCCGGCCAGACGAAGGCCACGATCCCGGCGATGATGCCGATGATGCCCTCGATCGTCAGCCACAGCCAGCCCGCGTGCCGCTCCGCCGCGCGCACCGCCGCCACCAGCGCGAAGATGCCGTCGACGATGGCGTAGGCGCCGAAGACGATGATCAACGCGCCGAGCGCGATACCCGGCCAGAGAAGCGCGATGAGACCGAAAATGATGGCGACGACGCCGCGGATGGCGACCGCCCACCAATTGCGCGCCAATAACAGCATAACGACTCCTTCCGTTCTCCGCCCACCGGAGCGGCACTTCGCCGCGGCGCACCCGGCGGCGGATTCCGTCAAGTTCACCCTATCGCTAACGCAAGCGCGATGCCGCTTCGCTGGCGCGATGCCGGGGATGCGCTAGACTCAGCCGGACGCGGGCGGCAGCCGGAAGGAGTGGGGCGGCGTGGCGGTCGCAGGTTGGACGCGCGCGCGCACGACGGCGGCAGGGGAGGGCGAGGGCGCCTGGCTGGCGGGCGTGGCCGTCATGGCCGGCGGCAGCCTGCTGATGCTGCAGGCGATGCGCGTCTTCGTCTCCTACCTGGTCTTCGTGCTCGATCAGAGCCAGCGGGCCCAGATCGCCGGCAGCGTGCTGGCGGTGATCCTGGCGATCGGGCTGGGCGGACCGCTGCTGCGCCTGCTCGGCCCCCGAGCGCTGATCGCCGCCGCCGCGCTGCTGCTCGGCCTGGCGCGCCTCGGCATCCAATTCAGCGGCGCGCCCGGAGCCCGGCTCCTGCTGGGCGCCGCCGGCGTCGTCACCTGGGGCTGGCTGGCGCTCGCGCTGATCCTGACGCGGCGCCGCCAGGCCGCACTCGGCCTGACGCTCGGGCTCTGGCTCGATCTGGCGCTCCGCGTCCTCCGCCGCGGGCTCGATCTCCCCTGGCTCCCCAGCCCGGCCGCGGACGAGTTGACGATCGCCATCGTGACAGCGCTGGTCGTGGCCGCGCTCTGGCTGGCGCGTGATCTCACCCCAGCCGAGCACAGCCCCACGCGGCTCGGGGCCCTGGCGCTGGCGGCGCTCGGCCCTGGCCTGGCCGTCTTTCACCTGATCAGCGGCAACCTGGGACTGGCCCAGGTCAAGACCGGCCTCGCCTTCCCGGCGGCCGGCGCGCTCCTGACCGCCGGCGCCACGCTCGGCCTGATCGGCGTCAGCGCCGGACTGCCCAACCGTCACGCGCTCGCGCGCCCGGTTCTGGCGCTGCTGGCGGCCGCCGGTCTCTGGCTCTTCTGGCAGGCGGGTCCGCTGGCCGGCGCCGGGCTGGCCGCAGGCTGCGCGGCCGGGCTGATGCTGCTGGCCGGCGCGATCGACACGCCCGGCGAGCCCGGCGAGCGCCCCGGCTTGCCGCTGCCCGCGGCCACCTTCTGGTTTACCTGGGGCATGCTCCTCCAGGTGGCCGTCCTCTTCGCCTACTACACCTTCACCGGCTCGCCCCCGGCCGCCGCTGTCGCCGTCGCGCTCTTCCTCCTGGGCGCGCTCGTGCCCACGGTCGCGGCGGGCCGCCGCTAGCCGTCGTCGATGGCCGCCGCGATCAGGTGGGCGTAGAAGTCCGCGCCGGTCGGGCGAAGGTGGATGCCGTCGCCGTAGAACAGCTCGGGATGACCGCTGCTGGCGCCGTGCCAGTCGAGCAGCTCCGCGTTGGGGGAGCGCGCCACGCCGCGCGCGATCACGGCGTTGTTCGGCGCCTCCCACTCCCGCGGCACCTTGGCGTTGAGCACGATCACCCTCGGCACACCCTTGAAGAGCTGCATCAGCGTGTCGAACTGGGCGGGCGTGACGGGACCGTTCGAGCCGAGGTGCACCACCACCACGTCGCCGAGCCGCCCCTCAGCGCGCAACTGCCGGGCGACCGCGATCAGCTCGTCGGCCTGCCGCCCCTCCACCGCGTCGATGCCGATGTTGGGGATGACCTGGCGTAAGGCGCCGGCGGCCCCGACCATCACCGAGTCGCCGAGCGCGGTGACGCGGAGCTGGGCCGGCACCGTCACCGGGGCCGGTGTTGGCGTGGGCGTGGGCGTGGGCGTGGG
>DASSHC010000345.1:0-7167 GCA_035693105.1 Thermomicrobiaceae bacterium
GAACCAGGAGGGGTGGCCGACTCGATCCCACGATCCGTCGCGGGTACGCGGCAGCCAAGACGGCAAGAGCAGCGCCGCGGGATAACGGCCCGGCGAGTCTGGTGGCGGCCCATCAGGCAGGGCCAGGGTGCCGGCCAGGACTGCCTCGCCGGCCTGAACCGCGAGCTCCTCGCTCCGTGGCATGCCGGGAGCGTACTCCCGGGCTTTGCTCTTCGGATGACGCGCAATTTCAGGCGGGGCGAGGCCCAGGAGCGGAATGATCGTCCAGGATGCGGCCCGCCGCCAGGCGCCCCGGCGCGCCCATCACGCACCCGCCGGGATGGGTGCCGGAGCCGCACTGGTAATAGCCATGCAGCGGCGTGCGGTACTGCGCCCAGCCCGGCGCGGGGCGCAGGAAGAACATCTGCGGCGCAAGGAACTCGCCGGCAAAGATGTTCCCCTCGCTCAACCCGACGGTTCGCTCGATATCGAGCGGCGTCTGCACCTCGCGCTGCAGGACCAGCTCGCCGAAGCCGGGGAAGAAGCGCTCCAGGGTGGCCTGCACGCGATCGGCCATCGGCTCACGCTGGGCATCCCAATCCGATTCGCGCAGGTGATAGGGCGTGTACTGCACGAAGCAGGAAAGGACGTGCTTACCGGGTGGGGCCATGTCCGGATCGATAGTGGACTGGATGGCACAGTCGATGTACGGGTGCTCGCTGTACCAGCCGTACTTGGCGGCGTCGAAGGCGCGCTCCAGGTAATCGAGCGACGGCCCGATGTTCATGAAGCCGCGGTACAGCTCCGGCTTCGCGCCGAGGGTCGGATGTGAGGGCAACCCGTCCAGCGCGAAGTTGACCTTGGAGCTGACGCCCTGGAACTTCATGCGCCGGATGTCCTCGACCAGGTCGTCCGGCAGCTCGCGCGGATCGACCAGCTCCAGGAACGTGCGCCGCGGATCGAGGGCGCTGACGACGATGTCGGCGGCGAACTCGGTCCCGTCGGTGAGCGCCACGCCCGTCGCCTCCCCGTCACGGGTCAGCACCCGCTCCACCGGCGCCTCCGTGCGGATCTCCGCGCCGAACGACTCCGCCGCCCGCGCCAGCACCTGGGTGAAGCCGCCGTTGCCGCCCTTGTGGAACGCCCAGGTGCCGAACTCGCCGTCGTGCTCCCCCAGCGAGTGGAACAGCAGCACCAGGCCGCTCCCCTGCGAGCGAGGGCCGACCTTGGAGCCGATGATCGACGTGGATCCCAGGTACCCCTTGAGGATGTCCGATTCGAAGTAGTCGTCCAGGAAGTCGGCGGCGCTGCCGGTCAGCAGGCGGATGGCGTTGTGCAGCGTGCGCTTGTCCAGCGACCGCAGCCGTGACCCGAGCGCCGCCAGGCGCAGCAGCTCCTCCGGGTCGTCGCTGAACGGGTCGGGCGGCACCATGTCGAGCAGCGGCTTGATGGCCTGGCACACCCGGTCCAGATCGTGGCTGTACTGCTCGTAGCCATCCGCGTCGTGCGGCGAGTGGCGCGCGATCTCGCGCAGGTTCTCGTCATGGTCACGGGTGAAGAGCAGGTGGTCTCCGTTCTCCATCGGCGCAAAGCGGGTCGACATCAGCAGCGGCAGGAAGCCATGCTTCGGCAGATCCAGCTCCTGGATGATCTGCGGCCGCAGCAGCGAGAGGGCGTAGCTGAAGGTCGTGAACCAGAAGCCCGGGCGCAGCTCCTCGGTGATGGCCGCGCCGCCGACCAGGTGGCGCCGCTCCAGGATCAGCGTCTTCAGGCCGCCGCGCGCCAAGTAGGCGCCGTTGACCAGGCCGTTGTGGCCGCCGCCGATCACGATCGCGTCGTAGCGCTCCCTGCTCATCGGTCCATCAGGCGCTCTTTCGCTCCGGGTTGAACAGTGGCAGGCGAGCGGTGTGCGCCGCCACCTGCTGGTATCGGTGGTCCACCGTGAACTCCAGGAAGACGCGGGTGCCGGGCTTCGCCAGGTCGGGTCGCACGCGCGCCAGCGCGATGTGCCGCTGCAGCACGGGCGAGTACATGATGCTCGTCGCGTAGCCGACGCGGGACCGATCGGCGTCGTACACCATCCAGTCCTCGTGCACCGGCCGGTGGTCCTTGGGCGGGATCAGGCCGGCCGCGGTGTACACCCGGTCGTAGTCCTGCCAGTCGACCACCAGGCCCACCATCCGCCAGCGGCTGGTCTTGTTCGCCCGCTCCTGCTCGAGTGCCTTGCGGCCGATGAAGGGGCGGTCGTCATCCTCCAGGCCCTTGAACATCCAGGCGAAGCCGAGCTCCAGCGGGGTGGACCGATGCGCATCGTTGAAGGCAAAGCGGCTCGAGCTGAAGTCGGCGCCCAGCAGCAGCAGCCCCGCCTCGATGCGGAGCATGTACAGCGCGCCCATGCCGTACGGCAGGATTCCCCAGCCATCCGCGGCATCCCAGAGCGCATCCCACACGGCCAGGGCGTCGGCGCGCTCGGCCCAGATCTCGTAGCCCAGGTCACCGGTGTAGCCGGTGCGGCTGACGTGCACGGTTCGCCCGCCGATCTGGCCGCTGGTGATGCCGAAGAAGGAGAGCTCCCTTGCCTGGGGCACGAGGCGCGTCAGCAGGTCGCGGGAGCGCGGGCCCTGGACCGCCAGGGCGCCGATATCCAGGCTCACCTCCTCCAACGTCACGTCCAGCCTGCCGACGCGGTCGGCGAACCAGGCGAAGTTCGGCTCGGCGGACGTCAGCAGGAACTCGCCCGGGGCGCGGTGCTGGACCACGCCGTCCTCCAGCACGAAGCCGCGTTCATCCAGCCAGGTCGTGTACTGGGCGTGCCCCGGGGGGCAGCTCCGGATGTCGCGCGCCAGCATTCCCTCCAGGAACCGCTCGGCGTCCCGCCCGGCGATCCGGTACTTGTACAGCGGCGAGGTGTCGAAGATGCCCGCGCTGTTGCGGACGGCGAAGTACTCGAACTTGTCCGAGGCCTGGTAGCGCGTGACCACCAGGTGGCCCGACCAGTGCTGCCACAGGCCGGTCTCGTTCAGGACGCTGGTGCGGTCGTGGAATGGTGTGGTGTGGATCATCTCGGGCGGCGGTGAGCATAGCGGGCGCTCAGCCGAACAGGAACCGCCAGCTGCCGGCGGCCACGCTGACCGCCGCCGCGCCCAGGCCCAGCGCGGCGGCGCCCGCCAGCAGCAGCCAATCGGCGGGCCGCACCCGCTCGTCACGGGCGGAGGTGCGGCATGGGCGAGCGCCGAAGCCCCGTGCCTCCATGGCGGCCGCCAACCGGGTCGCGCGCCGAACGGCGCCGATCATCAGCGCCAGCAGCTTGCCGAACACGATGCGCACCGCCGCGACGGGATTGCCGCCGCTCACGCCCCGCGCGCGTCGGGCCAGCGACAGGACCTGCCACTCGCTGGCGAGCACCGGCACCAGCCGCGCCGCGGCCAGCGCTCCCACCGCGAAGCGTGGAGAGATATGCAGCTGCGCCACCAGCGAGTCGGCCAGGCGGGTGGGGTCGGTGGTGGCCATGGCCAGCACGCCGGAGAAGGCGATCGCCGCCAGCCGCAGCCCAAGGCCGATTCCCGCCATGAGCTGTTCGGCCGGAATTGCCAGCGGCCCGACCTGCAGCTCCGGCCCGGGCCGTGCCGGCGCCAGCACGACGTTCAGGATGCCCACCGACAGGGCGGCGACCGGGATGGGCCAGCTGCGGACGGCAAGCGTCCTCGCCCGCAGGCCGCTGAGGCGAACGGCGAACAGCAGGCCGACCAGGACGATGCCTGCTGTCAGCGCGTCGACCGACACGAACAGCACGGCCATCAGCGCCGCAGCCGCTCCGAGCTTCATGGCCGGGTTGGCGGCGGCCAGCGGCGCGCGCGGATCAGGACGCAGCGGCGTGAACAGCCTCATGCCGGGACGCTCCCACGCGCCGCCAGCCGCAGGGTGCGGTCCGCCAGCGCCGTGGCGAACTCGCGGTCGTGCGTCACGAACAGCACCGCCCGGCCCTCGTCGCGCAGCGCCGCCAACAGCCGCAGCAGCTCGATCGCCGTGCGGCGGTCCTGCCCGAACGTCGGCTCGTCCAGGATCAGCACGGCCGGCGCCGCGGCCAGCGCCGTCGCCACCGACAGGCGGCGCTTCTCGCCGCCGGACAGGGTGAAGGGATTGGCATCGGCCAGGCGCTCGAGGTGAAGGCGGGCCAGCAGCTCCTCCGCGCGCTTGACTGCTGCGGAGTGGTCCAGGCCGGCAGCGCGGGGGCCAACCGTGAGCTCGTCGCGCACGCGCGACGTGAGGAACTGGTGCTCCGGGTCCTGAAACACCGTGCCGATCCGCCCGGCCAGCTCGCCGGCCGGCCAAGCTGCGATCGGCTCGTGGCCGCGCCCCGGCGCCAGCGATTCGCCGGCGACCACCGAGCCCCCGGTCGGACGCAGCAGGCCGGCCAGCAGGAAGGCGAGCGTGGATTTGCCGCTGCCGTTGGGCCCGACCACGGCCAGCGCCTCGGCAGACTTGACCTGCAGGTCGGTGCGCGGCAGTGCCGGCAGGACGCTGCCCGGATAGCGGAATTCGGCCTGATCGGCCATCAGCAGCGTCTCGGCCGCAGGGCGGGCGCGCACCGGCGGAGCCGGCAGCCGCCGATCGGGCACCCAGACGCCGGCATCGGCGAGGGCATCACCGTGGCGCATGAACACGTAGTCGGGCGGGCCGTCGGCCACGATGCCGCCGCCCGCCTCCACCGCGATGACGCGGTCGACCAGCTCGATCGCGTCGGCGACCCGATGCTCGACCATCAGCAGCGTCATTCCCAGCTGCTCCACCACGCTCGCGACCACCCCGCGCACCAGCGCAGCGCCCTCCGGGTCCAGGTTGGCGGTCGGCTCGTCGAGCAGCAGCAGGCCCGGGCGCAGGGCGACGACACCGGCGATTGCCAGCCGCTGCTGTTCGCCGCCGGACAGCGCATCGGTCGGGTGGTCCGGCCCGTACGCGAACCCGACCGCCGACAGCGCCGCCTCGACGCGCGGCCAGATGGCGTCGCGCGGCAGGCATCGGTTCTCGAGCCCGAACGCCACGTCGTCGCCGGCCCGGGCCATCACCAGCTGGCTCTCCGGATCCTGGAAGACGAGGCCGCTCGTGTCGCGCGCATCGCGCGGATCCCTGCCGTCGACGGTGAGCCGACCCTCGGCGTGGCCGGCGTGCGGATCCAGCAGCCCGGCCACCGCGTTGAGCATCGTCGACTTGCCGGCGCCGGACGGCCCGACCAGCAGCACTCGCTCCCCTGCCTCGATGCGCAGGTCGAGGCCGCGCAGCGCCCAGTCCCGCCGGCCGGCGTGGCGCCAGCCCCAGCCGCGAGCCTCGATGGCGACCGGTGCCACCGAGCGCGAAGCGCCGGAGCCGCTCACACCTCCGGCTGCTCGCCCCCGGCCGGGAAGGCGCCGAGCACGCCGGCATTGGCCAGCGCCCGGACGAGCAGCCACGATCCGATGCCGGCCACCAGGGCGGTGCCGATGATCACCGTCACGCCGTACGCCACCTGGTAGCCGGCGGCCCAATCGGCGTAGAAGAACTGCAGGTCCAGCAGGACGGCGGCCGCGCCGGCCAGCGCGGCGGCCAGCATGGCCGTCACCAGGTTCCAGGACCGGTACAGGGTGAAGGCAAACGCCATCTCGGCGGCCGCGCCCTGCAGCAGCCCATACACCAGGGTCTGCAGGCCCCACTGCGCACCGAGCAGTGCCGACACGGCCGCGGCGACCGTCTCGGCCAGCAGGGCGGCGCCGGGACGGCGAACGATCAGCGGCACCAGCACGGCAGGCACCAGCCAGATGCCGTACATCACGCCCTGGATCGGTGGGAAGCCGATGAAGATCGGCTTTGCCAGCTCCCAGGCACCGTTCCATACCTGGAACACGACCCCGAAGGCCACGCCAAGCACCGATGCCACCACGATGTCCACCACGCGCCAGCCGCTCTGCGGCGCGACCATGCTCGTCATCTCTCGTCTCCTTCATCCAGCTGCTCGATGATGAGCAGCATCCCGTCCTGGAGCCGGACCGATGCCGGCGCTGAATCCACCACGTTCGAAAGCCCGCGCGTGCTGCCGGTTTCGAGGGTCTCGCCGGCCAGCGGGTAGCGCAGGCCGGACGTCGTCACGCCGGTCGCGTCGCCGCCCACCCCGAAGAGGCTGACCAGGCAGCCGGGTGGCGCAGCCAGCTGGCGCGTCTCGCCGCCGCGCATCGCCGACACGCGCGCGCCGCCACGGACCAGGGCCAGGCTCGTCTCCCCCGGACTGCCGGCTGCAAGGAGCAGCACGTTGGCGATCTCGTGGTCAAGCCGCTCCCCGCCGAATGCGCCGATCACCACCACCTCGTCGGCGCCGGCGCGCCGCGCGTAACGAATGGCGAGGTCGGTGTCGGAGCTGTCCTTGGCGGTGGGGTGGCGTTCGATGGCCACTCCATCGGCCTCCAGCGCCGCGATCAGGCCCGGATCAACGCTGTCGAGGTCGCCCACCACCGCATCCGGCCGGATGCCACGCCCCGCCAGCCATGCTGCGCCCACGTCGACGGCGACGACCAGGCCGGCGCCCTCCAGCCAGCGCTCGTCACCGGCCTGCGGCGAGCCGCCGGCCACCAGCACGACCTTCATGTCGCTCGTTGCTCATCCTCGCTGCGGGTTCGTCCTCGGAGACGACGAACGGCGCACCCAGCGGGGCGCGCCGTTGCAGCGATCCAAACCGACTCCCTTCGCTGGCATGACCCAGATCAGGTTCGAGGGTCTGCGGCTCACCGCACTCTCAGCGCACCGTTGGCGCTCCCCTGTCGCTCTTCGGTTGTCGTGGGAGCCTATCACCCACCGCCCGCTTCGGCCAGCGGCGTGCCGGCTGCTCACGCGTCAGTCCCGCGGCAGCCGCAGCTCCATGAAGGTGCCCGATCCCTCCTGCCCGAGGTCGACCTGCAGCTGCTCCCCGCCGGGGGGCGTGAAGCGAATGACCGCCGCGCTGTCACCAGGCGCAAGCAGGTCCACCCGGTAGCCGGCGCCCGGCAACGCCGACTCCAGGAATGCGTAGACCTCCGCCCCGCTGGCCGAGGTCGTCCAGCGGCCGATCAACCCCGGTTCGCCGGGTGGCGGACCATCCGCCTGCATGCCGGCCATCAGCGGGAAGCCGGCGGGAAGCGGCGGAAGGCCGGGCCCGGACGCGCTCGAAGTCGGGCTTGGCTGGAA
>DASSHC010000346.1:0-13978 GCA_035693105.1 Thermomicrobiaceae bacterium
TGCCGCCGTCCTTGAAGGCGACGGTGCCCTCACTTGGAAGCGGACTCGCCGAAACAACGGCTTGAAGCGATACACTCTGTCCGATCGTGGGGGTGCCAAGAACAGAGAGGGCTGTGCTGGTCGAGGTCGCGGCGCTGGCGCCGAGCGGCAGCAGCGCCAGAAGTAGCGCCAGCACCAGCGTGCCAGCGCCGGCGAGTCGGCGGGTCGAGAATCTCATGCATCTCCCCCTATCACGGCGCCACAGGCCGCAGCAGGGCCGCGGTCATGGCCTGGCCGGGTCCGCTACGGTCGTGGTTCCGCCTCCGGCGCGTCCGGTTCTCCCCCTCGAAGGCGAAAGTTTCGATAGTCCCTATGCTAGAGCCCGGTCGCCTGCCCGGCCATGAAGTTCACCGGCAGTTCACTGGAAGTTTGTGCTCGCTGGGGGATAGTTTTTCCTCACCGCTTCGGCTATTGTACGTTCGTAAGGGATTGAGCTGAGCGAGAAGCAGGGTGGGATGAGCCACGGGGGAGCGCGCCAGGGCGCCGCCGGGGAGCTGCTGCGAGCCTACCGGCTGACGGCGGGGCTGACGCAGGAGCAACTCGCCGACCGCGCCGGGCTGAGCGTGCGGGGACTGAGCAATCTGGAGGGCGGACGCAGCCTGCCGCGCCTGGCCACGCTCAACCGGCTGGCGTCCGCGCTCGACTTGACGCCGGAGCAACAGGCGCCGTTGCTCGCCACGCTCGTCGCCAACTCGCCGCGGACGCGAGCCATGCCACCGCTCTTTGCCATGCTGGTGGACTCAGAGCCGGCGCCCGCGGGCACGGAGCGGTTCGACCCAGATTCCTTGCCCCATCCGGACGGCGGTGGCCCGGCCACGCAGCGCGAGTTCGACCAAAGCGACGCGCTGCTCGCGGCGCGTTATCTGGAACTGCTGGGCGACGAGGCGAACCTCCGGGCCAGCGCGTCGCGTGGCGAAGCCCAGGCGGCATACGAGGAAGCCATCGGCCGCCTGCAGCGCGCCGGCTATGTGCAAGAAGCAGCGCGGGTGCGGCTCAAGGCCGATCGCCTGCGCGGGGTTGTGGCGAGCCCGATCGCATCCGCGCCCGGCGACGCGACCTGACCCGGCTTGTCCTGGCCGCGATCTTCCCCGAAGCCTCGCGGCCGAGTGACGGCCCAGCCGTGGTCCCGCTACGGCGAGACGTCCAGCACGCCAGCCGCGCCGAGCGCCGCGTTGCGCATGCTGTGGTCCACGAAGGTGTATTGGCCGGGGTTCGGGATGATGATGTCGAAGACGACCCCTTCCCCAGGCACCACCTGGTAGGTTGACACGCCGGTCAGCGCATGGCTGGGATCGCCGTCTGGGTAGACTGCCGCGAACATGCCGCCGATGACGTGGAAGGCCGTCGTCAGATTCGGACCGGCGTCCACCAGGTAGATGCGGATCCGCTGGCCCGCCTTGGCTGTCAGCGGATGGTCCTTGTACTGGTTGGCGATGGCGTTGAACGTGACCTCATCCGGCGTCGCGGCGAGCATCTTGGAGTAGTCGCCGGCCATGGTCGAGCCCTGGACCTGCCGGGTGTACCACTCATTCTGCACCAGCACGTAGCTCACGTCGGCGGGGGGCATACCTCGCGCCGGATCGACCACGATCGCGCCGAACATGCCGTTGCCGATGTGCAACAGCACGGGCGGCGTGCCGCAGTGGTACATGAAGACCCCCGGCACCTCAGCCTTGAACGAGAACTGGATCGACTGGCCAGGGTCGACGTCGCGGTAGTCGACGTTGGCCGGCACTTGCGCCGCGTGGAAGTCGATCGAGTGCTTCATGGACCCGTGGTTGGTCATCGTCACATTGACGGTCTGGCCCTGGCGCACGTGGATGATCGGCGCCGGCACCGAGCTGTTGAAGGTCCAGGCCTGATAGCTCACCCCGCTGGCGATCTCGACCGTGGTATCCGTGGCCGTCAGGTTGACGTCGACGCTGTCGCCGGTCCCGATCAGCGGCGGCAGCGCCGGGTTGAAGGCGTTCTGCACCGGCTCACCGGTGGTGAGCGAGAGGGGCGACACCGCCACCGCGGCATTGTTGGGTGTCGGCGCCGACACGTTCATCGCGCTGGTCAGTGTGCCGAAGAGGAAGATGAGCGCGATGACGAGGCCCGCCGCTCCCAGGATCTGCGCCGGCCAGCTCAGGCGCACCGGGGCGCGCTGCAACTTCGGCGCCGGCGCCAGTTCCGAGACGCGGCGCCAGACTGGCCAGCGCTGCTCCAGGTAGTAGTCGATGCTATACGGGCTACGGCCCTCGTCGCGGTCGATGACCATGAAGGCGATGAAGAGGAGGACGTAGACGAGCGCTGGACCGAGGTTGGTCGCGCCGGCGGTGTAGGGCCCGCTGAAGCCCTCCGCGGTGCTCCAGATCAGCAGGCTGAAGAGCGCACCGGAGATATAGACCAGCTTGCGCGCGATGCCGAAGATCAGGCCGATGGCCAGCAGGGTTTCGATGATCCGGGTGGCCCAGATAAACAAATCGGGCTGGGCCGAGACGACGTTGATCCAGAAGTTGAACCAGGGGTTCAGCCACGACGGTTGGTTCTGCGAGGCATTCTGGATGTAACCGACGTAGTGGTTGGCGAAGGATGCACGATAGGTGAGGTAGGCGCTGATCGCCCAGACGACGCCGAAGACGGCGCGCAGCGCACCTGTCGCCGCGGCCGGCCAGGCCGGCACGCGGGATTTCGTGGCTTGCTCGGTAGTCGATATCATCCGCCCAACTCCCTTTCCAGCCCATGGTCGATCGATGTCCCCTGGCGATGTGATCCGCGTGCACAGCGGTGGCCTACGGCCGGGGCTGTCCCGATGCCCCCCTGGCCATCCTGCCGTCATCGCCGGAGCGATAGCAGCACCTCGCCCCGTGGCACAGGCCCCCGTGTGCGTGCTGGCAGGATCGCGAGGGCAGCGTAGACACCCCGGTCTGCCCAGCCCGGGCGAACGGCGTCATGAGCCCAGGACGTGGCAAGGCACGCTACCCCTGCTCCTCCGGGGTCTCATCTCGCGGCGGCTCGAGCGGTCCCCGGGGTGAGAACGAGACTGGAATCCAGGACGGGGGATCACTGGCCGGGAAGGAGTCGATTGAGGCGATATCGACGATGTCCGCCGAGATCGGCGCGGGGAAGTCGGGTTCCGGCGCCCCGGTCTGTCGCTTCAGCCGGTTTTGGGGGCGGAGCTTTGGGGCACGTCTGCGCTCGGTCATCATCCAGCCTTTCGCGTATCGCGGGCGAGCGTGATCGAGGGGCAGCGCGCCCCTGGCAATCAAACTGGCACGTTCGGTGCCCAGCGCCCGATTCGGCTGGGCAAGGAGTCGATCATTCCGTGCAGGCGCTCGTGGACGCCCTCGCCGATCTCCTCCAGTTCGATCCGATCGAACTCGTGCGCGACCCGCGTATCTTCATCGTGCGCGAATGTCTGCTCCATCGACGGCAGAAGTTCTTCGTCCTCCTCGGTGATGTGCTGTCGCAGGGCAGCGCCATAGGCGCCAACCGCGTTCGCCAGGGCCAGCGCGCTCGCGCGATCGCCGGGCACGTAGGCCGTCACCGCGTCGGAGTAGGCAGCCGCCAGCCGCCGGCTCACCTCGTGCTCCGCGATCAATTGCGATACGAGGCGCTTGCCGCGTGCGTCCCAGTCGATCTGACCAAAGACGGCGGCCTCCTCCTTGCCGTTGTGGCAGTGATCGACGAAGACGACGAAGAACTCCAGGATATCCTCAAAGATATCCCGAGGGACCGGAATGCCGCTCGTCGCCAGCGCGGTCGCTCGGTCCAGTTGCTCCAGCACCGCCAGGACGGCGTTGTGCTCCGTGCGAAGAATCTCCGTGGACTGCATGGCGCTTCTCCTCCAGGACCTGCTCGGGCGTTGGACGCCTGTCCGGCGGGCTACTCGCTCCCCGCAGCGAGCCTGGTGATGCGCACCTGCCAGACCTCCGGCCCGCTCTCCAGGTAGTCCCAGCCGACCTGGCCGGGACGCTCGGCTGTCAACTGATAGTAGAGCGGCTTGGGGTCGTGGTCGTTGATCAGGCGCAGCGTCTCGCCCGGCTTCAGCTCATCGACGCTGCTGAAGATCAGCGGGTGCCGCACCTTCGGCGCGATCTCGCGCACGTCCAGCGTATAGGTCTCGGTGGTGTGACTGCTCACGACAGCGGTCCTTTCTCCGGCGCGCCCGCCCGCGAGGAGCCGAGCGCGCGCTGATGCGTGATACCCGACGGCGCACGCCAGTGCGCCGCGATGCGGGCGACGTTAATCAGGAAGGCCGCCAGCCCCAGCCCGGCGGCCAGCCCGGCCAGGCGGCAGACGAGCGGGCTGGCGCTCAGCAGGCCCGCCGCCGCCAGCGGCAGTCCCAGCGTCCAGCAGGCCCAGCCAGCGCGGGCGAGTTGCTGGCCATAGAGCTCCTCCAGCTTCGGCACACGCCGCTTGCCCGCTTGCGGCGCGTAGCGGCGGAGCCAGACGAGGAAGGTCGCGATTTTGTAGAAGAACCCTTGGATCGCCGTCTCGGCCAGCCCCACCAGGGCCAGCCAGACGACCAGCGGCCAGAGCCGCGCGCCGGGGCCGGTTCCGGCCGCCAGCCCACCCGCGAGCAGCGCGGCGGCGGCGACTCCGGCGGCAGCCGCCACCAGGGCGAAGGGGATGTGGACGTCGGGGCCACGCCGCCGGCGCACGTGGTAGAGGTGCGCCAGTTGCCCGGCGAAGAGCGCCTGCCCGGCCAGCAGCGCCAGGCTGGCCAGCAGCAGCAGCGGGCGGGGCGCGCTCAGCACCAGCGCCAGGGCCACGCCCCAGGCGCCGAGCGCGGTCAGCGCCAACTCCAGCCAGGCGACCGGCTGCGACAGCCGGTCCTCGGCCAGAGTGAACATGCCAGCCAGGCGGTAGGAGACACCGCCGAGCAGGACCGCCACCCAGCCGCCCAGCATCAGCGTGGCGTGGCCGGCCATCAGCCGCAGCGTCAGCCCGCCCAGGAAGCCGGCGCCCTCGTTCAGCGCCAGCAGCAGCCCGAGCGTCACGCCGCCCGCCAACCCGGCGAGCGAGACGGCGATGTGCCAGGCGACGACGTCGCGCCGCGGCGCGCGGGCGATGGTGACCGCGATCACGCCGAGGTAGAGGAGGAGCCCACTGAAGAGCAGCGTCGCGCTGGCCCCGACGCCGGGAGTCCAGGCGAACCAGAGGCCGGGAAAGAAGAGCACCAGGCCGGTGAGATGGAGCCAGAAGGTGACGCGGCCGAGCGCGACCGAGGCCAGCGGCGTCTGCAAGACCACCGGTACGAGCTGATAGCTGGCGCCCATGATCACGGCGGCGATCACCCCGAGCGTGTTGAGGTGGACGAAGGCGAGCACGCGCGGCGCGGCGAACCCCCGTGCCAGCAGCGGCAGCGCGAACGGGAAGACCAGCGCCACCAGCACCAGCGCGGCCATGCCGAGCGCCATGAAGCGCGCCGGGAGGTCGAGATCCGGCGCGTGCGCCGACGAGATGCCGGTGGGCCGGGGCGGCGCGACAGTCATGCCGGCTTCTCGATCAGCAGCTCGACTTTGCCGGGCGCCGGCTCGCGCGTCTGGTGCCGGTAGCCCTCCTCTTCGAGCCGCGCGTAGAGGTGGATCGGGCGGCGCACGTGGTGCACCAGCAGGCTCGCTCCCGGCGGTAATGCCTCCAGCGCCTCCATGATCCGGATCAGCGGCTCGGGCGGCACCAGCTCGCTGACGTCGATGGTGATGCTGTCCGTCGCGGACGACCAGTCGGCTTCAACCAAGGGGGGCGCTGGTGCGGCGGGGCGTGGCGCCGGCGTGGCCGGCTCGTCGCGGTGAAGGAAGAGGATCTCCCAGTCGTCGTCCGCGTGCTGCCGAGCAAAGTGGGTGAAGCCGCGCCGGCTGAGCACGTCGTAGAGCGGCGTCGGCTCGAAGGTGGAGCGCAGGCGCAGCACCGCGCCGGCCGGAACTTGCCGCACCCCGGCCATGATGGCGCTGAACGGCTCCTCGCCGGCGTGCTGCAGCGGGCGGGCGTCGACCTCGGCCGCCACCGGCGCCTCGCGGGTCCACGCCGGCGCCTCGGCTTGCGCCGCTGCCCTGGCACCATCACGCTCCAGCGCTCCGGGGCTCGCTAACCCGATCGCGGCGTTGAGCCGGCGCAGCAGCTCCCCCTCGTCGATGCCGCCGACGCGCGCCGCCTGGGATACCGTCACCAGTGAACCCTGCACCCGGCGCGCGATCGGGTTCTGGAGCGCCTTGAACGCGGGATTGATGGTCGCCAGCTCATCGACCAGCTCGGGATGGCGCTTGATGACCTCGGCGATCTTCCACGACCCCTGAATCGGCTCGGTCGTTGTCTGCTTGCGAAGGCGGATCATCGCTTATCCCCACCAGCCGAGTTCATCGCGCCCGGCCTCGGTGATCATCTCGGGCGACCAGGGCGGTTCCCAGACCAGATCGACCTCGACCGCTTCGACGTTGGGCACGAAGACGCGCACCGCCTCGTCGACGGCGGCGGTCAGACTGTCGTGCAGCGGGCAGCCGGGCGTGGTCAGCGTCATGGTGACTCGCACCTGTGAGTCCGCGATCTCGACGCCGTAGACCAGGCCGAGATCGACCACGTTGATCCCCAGCTCGGGGTCGTAGACCTCGTGCAGGGCCGCCATCACGGCCGTCTCGGAGAGGAGGAGCGAGCTCATCGCGCGTCTCCCTCCCCAGCCGGCGGCGCACCCGACGCCGCCGGCGCACCAGGGAGGTGGAATGTGCCCGGCACGCTGCGGAAGGCGATGGCCAGGCGGTTCCAGCCGTTGATCGCGATGATCGCCATGGTCAAGTCAACCAACTCCTCGGCGCTGAATTGCTCGCGCGCCTGCTCGTAGACATCGTCCGGCACGTGCTCTTGCGCTACCAGCGTGACGGCCTCGGTCCAGGCCAACGCGGCGCGCTCGCGCTCGGAGAAGAAGGGCGTCTCACGCCAGGCATCGAGCGTGAAGAGCCGCTGGGCAGACTCCCCGTGGGCCAGGGCCACCTTGCTGTGCATGTCGAGGCAGTAGCCACAGCCGTTGATCTGGGAGGCGCGCATCTTGACCAGTTCCAGCAGCGAGGGCTCCAGGCCGCTCTCGCGTACGTAATGCTCGAGCGCGCCCATGGCATGCCCGGCCCCCGGCGCGACCTTGTTGTATTGGATCCGTGGTTCCATGAATTGCCCCCTCTAGCCGCGCTGGGCCGGTGCCTGGGCGAAGTACTGCTTGTTGATGCCGAGGAAGTTGGCCCACTCCTCGGGGAGGTCGTCCTCGAAGAAGATCGCCTCAACCGGGCAGACCTCGGCGCAGACGCCGCAGTCGATGCACTCGTCGGGGTCGATGTAGTACTGGTCGGCCTCGTCGTCGGTGTGGATGCAATCGACCGGGCAGACCTCGACGCACGAGCCGTCCTTCACGCCGATGCAGGGCTGAGCGATCACGTAGGTCATCTCGATCCGATCCTCTCTGATTCAGATGGACTCGGCCGGTTCCGGCGGCTCGGTGGCCAGCACGCGAATCTCGGTCAGCATCGCGTCGAGCGGCTGCCGGTAGACGAGGCAGGCGTCGCGCAGCGTCTCGAAGCGCGCCAGCGGGCAGCCGACGCAGTGCATGCGCCGCCGGATGAAGGCGTGCGCGGCCCGCGGGACGTGCGCGATGATCTCGTCGACGGAGCTCTCCTGCGTGACCTGCATCCTGCCGTCCACTCGCTGCCGGCGCGGGAGCGCGCCCCGGTTCCCCGACCAGCATGGCACGAGGAGGCGGTCGCGTCTTTGCGCTGGCGCAAAGAGGGGGAGAATGGGTGGCGCACGACGAGAGTCGGACGTGAGGGAAGACGGATCCCTCCACTTCGGTCGGGATGACAGGGGTAGTAGGTGGCAGACGACAACGACCACCGTTATCGTTCGCCCCTGTTTCTCCCGGTTATCCCGAGCGCAGTCGAGGGATCCGTCGTGGAGCGGCACGGAGCGTAATCGAAGGGAAGCAGCGAAGCAGAATCACCCCGCCCCAGGCGGCGGCTCGAAGTCTTCGGCCAGGGCGACCAGTGCGTGCGGTTGGAGGATGGTGACGCGCTCGCGCCCTGCCAGGATCAACCCTTGCTGCTGCCAGGCGCTCAGCGTGCGGCTGGCCGTGCTCAGCGTCGTTCCGGCTAGCTCGGCCAGATCCTGCCGCGAGAGGGGCAGGTCGATCTCGATGCCGCGCGCCGTCTTGCGGCCGAGCTTGTCGGCCAGGCGGAGCAGGGCGCGGGCGATGCGGCGCTCGACGCGCTCGGTTTGCAGCTCCTGGATGCGCGTCTCGGCCTCGCGCAGGCGCGCGGCCAGCTCCGCCACCAGCGCTAGCGCGAACTCCGGGTGCTCGCGCGCCAGATCGGTGACCTCGCGCGCCGGCAGGCGCAGCACCACCGCCGGCTCGAGCGCGACCGCGCTGGCCGGGTAGCCGTCGGCGCCCCAGACGCCGGCCCCGCCGAAAATCTCGCCCGGCTGGATCAGGCGCAGGATGACCTCGCGGCCTTCGTCGGTCTCGTGGATGACCTTGATCCGGCCCGAGGCCAGCAGATTGATCGCATCGGCCGGGCTCCCCGCGACGAAGACGAACTCGCCGTCGGCGATCGGGGTCACCCGCATGCGCCCGGCGATCGCCGTCAGCGTCTCCGGCTGCAGCGAGTGAAAGAGCCGCTGCGTGGCGAGGAAGGCCGCCCGCTCGGGGATCGGCCAAACCGCCTGGTTGTCATCGTGGGTCGTCATTGTCTCGTCGCCGGTGGCCCATCGCGCAGTTCGTGCGGAGCGCCGCACCACGCTCCTAGTCTACCCGCATCGGACAGGGGGCGAGGAGGACTACGGCACAGACCCTGCGTTAGCCCTTCTCAGCGACACCGGATGCGGGAGGTACGCCGCCCCGCCGGTCGTCAGCGGACCGCGATCCCAGGCGGTCAGATTTCGAGCGTAGCGCTGTCGAGGTCGGAGCCAGGTGGTGCAAGCACGCAGTCGTCGCCGGCGTTCCGGCTGGTCCGGACAGCCCGAGAGCCGCAAGCCGAAGCCCGCGAGTACCGGCCCGGGCGGCGGCCTTCGACCGTGGACGAGGGCGTGGGCGCTCGGCCGGCGCGCGCTCCGTTCCGTCTACAGGGGGAACGTGGACGGAGCTCGATTGGACACGGCGCGCGAGCAGCGCGCGGATCAAGGGATGAAGACCATGCCCGGAATTACTCCCGCCGAACTAGCCAATCTCCTCGACGCGGGGCTGGAGCCCCACCAGATCAGCTACCTCTGCTTCACGCGCTGGCGCCACCGCTGCGGGGAGCTGAATGAGGGTCTGCGCAGCTCCAAGCCGTTCACGGTGACCGCCACCCGCGCGACCAGCAGCCCGATGCGCGCCCAGGTTGGCCGCCTCACGGCTTGATGGCCGGCGTACCTCGACCTTTTCCCGAGCCGCCCGCCGTCGCGCCGTATAATCCCCGCGTGGTAGCGCGGAGCTGAGGGCCATGGGCGGAACGGCGAGCGGTGAGGCAGATCCTCTATCTCGGAACCTACGAGCGTGATTACCCACGCAACGCTCTGACGATCAAGGGACTGCGCCACGCCGGCTACGACGTGCGCGAGTTGCATATGCCCGTCTGGGAACGTCAGCCCGATAAGACCGGACGCTTCCTGCGGCCGGCAGCGCTGTTGCGGTTCGCCGCTCGAATGGCGCGTGCCTACCTGACCCTTCTCGCACGCCTACCGAACGCGCTGCGCGGCGTCGACCTGGTGGTGATCGGCTACATCGGGCAGGCCGACATGCTGGTGTTCGGCCCGCTGCTGCGGCTGCTGCATCGCCCGATCCTCTTCAATCCACTGGTCACCCTGACCGATACGCTGGTCGAAGACCGCGCGCTGCTGCGGCCCGGCTCGCTCGCCGCCCGGCTGGTGGCGCTCATCGACCGCCTGGCGCTGGCGCTGGCCGACGCGGTGCTGGTCGATACCCCGGAGAACGGCGCCTTCCTGATCGCGCGCTTCGGCGTGCCGGCGGAGCGGCTCCACTGGCTGCCGGTTGGTGCCGATGAGGATCTTTTCCGGCCGCTCGCCCAGCACCGCCCGCCTGAGCCGGGCCAGCGACTGCGCGTCCTCTTCTACGGCAAAATGACCCCGCTCCATGACGCTGAATCGATCGTGATCGCGGCCGCGCATCTCGGCCGCTGTGCCGAATTCACGGTCATCGGGCAGGGGCAGACCGGCGCAGCGGTGAGGGGTATCGCGCGTATCTTGGAGGCGGACAACATTCGCTTCGTCGATTGGGTCCCGTTCGAGCGACTGCCGCAGGAGATCGGCCAGACGGATGTCGTGCTGGGCATCTTTGGCGACGGCGGCAAAGCGGCGCGGGTCGTGCCCAACAAGGTCTACCAGGCGATGGCGATGGGCGCGGCGATCGTGACGCGCGACGGACCGGCCATTCGTCAGGTGCTCGACGACGGCTACTCGGCGCTGCTCGTACCGCCAGACGATTCGATCGCGCTGGCGCATGCGCTGCGCCAGTTATCGGCCCCGGTGCGGCGCGCGGAGCTGGGGGCCGCGGCGCGCGAAGCCTTTCTCGCCATCGCCGGCCTCGACGTCCAGGCAGCGCGCCTGACGCTGGTGGTCGAGGCGCTGGCTCGCCCGGCGCCGCTGGCCGTGACGGAGCCGGCCAAGTGATCGAGCGCGGGCAGGCGCGGGCCGCAGGCACCTGGGGCCGTCGCTGGTTGCTGCCGCTGGTCGTCTGGGGCTCGGTGCTGCTCGCGCTGGCGGCGCTGGCGCTCACCGGCGAGGCAGCTCGGATGCGCACCGCGCTGTCCGGCGCCGATTGGTGGCTGCTGCTGCCGCTGCTGGGCGCCGGGCTCCTCTTGCCAGTGCTGCACGCCCGTCGCTGGTGCGCGCTGCTGCGCGCCGTCGGAGACGAGCTGCCGCTGGTGCCCGCGCTGGAGCTGACGGTCACCGCCACCATGGTCAACTACGCCGCGCCGGGCTATCTCTGGTCGCCGGCCAAGGGGCTGCTGGCGCGGCAGTTCCACGGTATCGCCATCGCTCGCTCGCTGCCGACGCTCGCCGCCGAGCAGGGGCTGGATGCCCTGGCGCTGCTGGCCGGGTCGCTGCTCGGGCTGGCAGCCGTCGGGCCCGAGGTGAACGCGCGGCTCTTCCACGAATTGCGCGTGCCCTCGGTTCCCCTGCTGGCGGCGGGCGGCGTCGTACTGCTCCTGCTGGCGGCGCCGGCCTTCTGGCTGGTGCGCCGCTACGCCCGCCGCTTCGGCGCCGCGGTCGCGGCCAGCGCCCGCATGCTGGCGCGCGACCGCAGCCAGCGCGTCCCGATCTTGCTGCTGACCGCCGGGCGCTGGCTGCTCGACCTGGCCGCCGTCTTTCTGGCCATCACCGCGCTCGGCGTGCCGCTCGGGCTGGGCGCGGCGGTGCTCCTCTCCAGCCTGCCGCTGTTGATCGGGCAGATCTCCCCGATGCCGGGCGGCATCGGTTTTCGCGAGGGCGCCATGGCGGCCATCGCGGCGGCGCTGGGGCTGCCGCTGGCGGCGATCCTGGCGGCGGCGGTGCTGCACCGCGCGGTGCTGCTGGCGGCGCTGCCGGCGCTGCTCGGCCTGATCCGCCTCGGAAGCTGGAGCGGCGCGTGGCGCTGAGCGGGTCGCGGTTAGAGCCGGTGGGCCGGTTGCGCCGGCTGGGGCTGGCGCGGGTCGACCGCGTGACCGCCGCCATCTGGCTGAGCGGGCTGGCGATCCGGCTGGTCTTGATGCCCTTCACGGCCCACCTCGACCTCTACCACATCTACTCGCGCTCGGCCGACGCCGTCTACCACGGTCAGTGGCTGGAGTGGGGCAGCCAGCTGGTGATCCAGATGCTCCACAACGGCTGGTTCTGGCTGATCCACTGGCTGCTGCCGCACAACGAAGGTATCTGGTCGCCCTCGGCCGGGGTGATGGGCGCCGGCGCCAACTGGGGCGAGTTCCGCGACCTCTTCATCACCTATCCCTACCTGCCGCGCGCCCTCTTCCTGATGAAGCTGCCCTACGTCGCGTCCGATCTCGCCACCGGATACGTGCTGACGCGGCTGGTGGCGCCGGAGCGGCGCCGCTTCGTGCTCGCCTTCTGGCTGCTGAACCCGCTGGTGATCTACACCAGCGCGGCCTACGGGCGGCACGACTCGATTGCCGTGCTGATGGTGGCGCTCTCGTTGCTGCTGGCGCTGCGCGAGCGGCGGGTCGCCGGGTTGGCCCTCCTCGGGCTGGCGGCGGTGACCCGCTTCTTCCCGGCCTTCCTGGCGCCCTTCTACGTGGTGGCCTTCAGCCGCTCCCGGCGCGAGGCGAGCCTGCTGCTCGGCGGCCTGGTCGCGATCTGGGGCGTGGTCGAGGTGAGCGCGCTGGTGCTGACCGGCTCCAGCCCGACGCTGACCCTCCTGACCCACTACCAGCACATCGACTATCTGGTCGATCTGTCGCTGCCGCTGACGCTGCACGACAGCCTCTTCCTCTTCCCGGCGGCCTTCACGCTGCTGACGTTGTGGTTCGTCGAGCGCCGCCCGGCTGGGGCCGACGCCTACGCCGCGGCCGGCGCGGCGGTCTTCCTGGTCCTCTTTGCCCTGACCTTCTTTCACCCGCCCTACGCCATCTGGCTGGTGCCCTTCCTGGCGCTGACCATCGACCGCGACCGCAAGCTGTTGGTCTACCACGGGCTGCAGATCGTGCTGATCGCGCTCTTCGCGTTCCAGTGGAGCAGCGAGATGACGGTCGATCTGCTGCTGCCGCTGGGCAAAGGGCTGGCCGATGGGCTGCCCAACCCGCTGCTGGTGATCGCCGGGCAGGTGCCGATCGCGCTCTTCTTCGGGGTGGTGCGCAGCGTCTTCACGGCAGTCTCGCTCTGGATGGCCTACCGCATCCTGCGCGCGCGCTTCGGCCCGCTGACAACCTGGAGAACCGGCGATGCGACGGGCTAGCCGGCTGCTGGCGGCGCTGGCCGCGCTCCTCCTCCTCTCCGCCTGCGGGGTGCAGACCGCGCTGATGGACACCACGCCGGAGGCCGACGGGGTAGTCAGCGTGGCCGGCAGCGCCAGCCAGGCGTTCTACGCCCCGGTCGATGGGCTCGACCGGCTGAGCGTCGGGCTGGCGCCCGAGGTGGCCCAGGGCGAGACCTTCCCGCGCCTGGCGGCCGGGGCCAGCTACCAGCTCAGCTACGCGCCCGAGCTTGACCCCGCCTACCCGGACGGTGCCTTCCACGACTGGCCCGACGACCAACAGTGGGACGGCGAGCTGACCGGCGATCGCACCATCGGCCAGAGCTTCGTCTCGCGCTACGCCAGCCTCGACGGCATCACCGTGCGCGTCGCGACCTTCGGCGCCGATTCCGGCAACGGCCTGGGCACGCTCAAGCCAGGTGGGCCGGTGGCGGTGCTGGCGCTGCCGGTGGACGGCGCGCTGCTGGCGACCGTGCCGGGCGGCAGCCAACTGCCCGTTGCCGGGTCGGCCGAGGGCTGGGCGCGCGTGACGCTGCCCGACGGCCAGGGCGGCTACGTGGCGCTCGACCGCTTCGCCCAGCTTCCCCAGCCGGCGCGTGTCAACGACCAGGACGTCATCCTGCGGCTCTACCGCGACGGCGAGCCGGACCCCGTGCGGCAGGCCGCCATCAACGCGCGCCAGATCCGCGACAACAGCCACCTCACCTTCACCTTCGCGCCGCTGGACGACCCGGCGGGGGGGCGTTACCGCTTCACCCTCGCCTCGCCCGGCTCCCGCCCCGGCGACGCCGTTACTTTCCGCTTCGCGCCAGCCGACGTGTATGCGGACGGAGAACGCTTCGAGCGTGGCGCCGCCGCGAGTGGCGACCTGATCTTCCGCCCGCACTACGGCCCGCAGCCGGTGCTGGCCGGCGGCAAGCTGGACGACTTCGTCTGGTCGGCCCAGACTAACACGCTCGACGGCGCGTTCGCGCCGATTCACGGCACCGCCGCCCGCTTCCTGCGCCTGACGATCCG
>DASSHC010000347.1:0-2393 GCA_035693105.1 Thermomicrobiaceae bacterium
CGAGGGCAGTCGAGGAAGCCGTCCTCGATTGCACCATCTGTAGTCGTGCGCTTGTGCGTTACGACGTGGGCGGCTCCTTGCCCAGCGCCTGCTCGACCTCGATCGTATGGTTGATCGCGTGCTGGCCGCCGCCGCGGGCCAGGGCCTCGCCCACGGTGATGTCGCCGGTCGGGCGCGGCACGGTGCGCTCCAAATGCTGGTCGGTCAGGGTGTGGACTTTGGCGATCAGGTCGTCGTGGACCGCGTGGAATTCGCGCAGCAGCTCGTCCCGGCTCTTGTGAATCCGCTCCTCGATGCGCTCGCGGTTCCAGCGGTCGACGTCGAAGCCGGCGCCGGCGGGCTGGGCGGGCGCCTGGCTCTGCGCCATCTGCACCGTGCGCTCGTAGCCCTGGGCGCGCCCGGCGAGGTGCGCCAGCACCTCCTTGGCGGTCCAGCCTCCTTCACCGGAATGAACCACGCGGTTCAGTTCTTCGTCGGTCAGATTGCCGAAGGTGTGCTGCACCCGCTCCTCGCCCTGGCGGATGGCGTCCTCGATCTCCTGCTTGTTGGCCACCGGTCCCGTTCCCTTCATGCTCGCTGATGCCGTCAGCCTCTCGAACGCTGACGGCGGTGCCGGCATTCCGCGGTGGCGCGCGGTTTGACAGTGATTTCGCGGCAAACCTACAATCGGCCTGGATGTGAAAAGTGGCGAGCGGCTTGGGAGAAAAGAGGGAACGATGGCATATCAGGTGACGTTGATCCCCGGCGACGGGATCGGGCCAGAGGTATCGGGCGCGGCGCGGCGGGTGCTGGAGGCGACCGGCGTGCAGTTCGAGTGGGACGTGCAGGACGCCGGCATGACCGCGCTGGAGAAGGCCGGCGACGTGCTGCCGGACGCGGTGATCGAGTCGATCGAGCAGAACGGGATCGCGTTGAAAGGTCCGCTGACGACCCCGATCGGCGGCGGCTTCCGCAGCGTCAACGTGGCGCTGCGCCACGCGCTCGATCTCTATGCCAACCTGCGTCCGGCCCGCACCTACGAGGGGGTGCAGAGCACCTTCCACAACATCAATCTGGTGGTGGTGCGGGAGAATATGGAGGATCTCTACATGGGGGTCGAGTTCCCCGAGGGGAGCGACGAGACCCACCAGGTCATCGACTTCATCAACGAGCGCAGCCCGAAGAAGATCATGGAGTCGTCGGCTATCTCGATCAAGGCGATCTCGCCGGAGAACTCGCGGCGCATCGTGCGCTTCGCCTTCGACTATGCCATCAAGAACAACCGCCGGCTGGTGACGGCGGTGCACAAGGCCAACATCCTGAAGTTTACCGACGGCCTCTTCCTCAAGGTCGCCCAGGAGGTCGCGACGGACTACCCGCAGATCGAGTTCAACGACCGTATCGTGGACAACATGTGCATGCAGTTGATGCAGAAGCCCGATCTCTACGACGTGATGGTGATGCCGAACCTCTACGGCGACATCCTCAGCGACCTGACCTCGGGCATGATCGGCGGGCTGGGCGTGGCGCCGAGCGCCAACATCGGCGAGCGCGGCGCGGTCTTCGAGGCGATCCACGGCAGCGCGCCGTCGCACGCCGGCAAGAACGAGGCCAATCCGACCGCTATGATCCTGAGCAGTGTGATGCTCCTGCGGCACATCGGCGAACAGGCGGCGGCCGAGGCGGTCGACAACGCCGTGGCCGAGGTGATCAAGGAGGGGAGCCACGTCACCTACGATCTACGGCCCGATCGCAACCGGGAAAAAGCGGCCTCAACCAGCGCGATGACGGACGCGATTATCGCGCGTTTGGGCCGCTAACACGGGGGTTTCTGGCGCTTGACGACGGGCCGGTGCGCCACTATACTTACGCGTCTGGTGGTCGCACCGGGCCGCGCCGACGTAGCTCAATTGGCAGAGCAGCTGTTTTGTAAACAGCCGGTTGCGGGTTCGAGTCCCACCGTCGGCTCCAGGGGGAGGTTCCCGAGCGGCCAAAGGGGCCTGGCTGTAAACCAGGTGCGCAATGCTTCGGGGGTTCGAATCCCTCCCTCCCCACCCGGCCCATCGTTCGATGGGCCGCTTGGCATGTCGTGCCCTCGGCTCGACGGGAGCGTACCAGTTCGAACCTGGTCGAGGGCAGTCGCGCCAGTCGTCATTGGTTAGTCACCTATCGCCTGTCGGAGGGAAAGAGCGTGGCGAAGCAGAAATACGAGCGGAGCAAGCCGCACATCAACATCGGGACGATCGGGCACGTGGACCACGGCAAGACGACCCTGACGGCGGCGATCACCAAGACGCTGGCGTTGTCGGGGGCGTCGAAGTACCGCTCGTTCGACAGCATCGACAACGCGCCGGAGGAGCGCGAGCGGGGGATCACGATCGCGATCGCGCACGTAGAGTACGAGACGGCGCAGC
>DASSHC010000348.1:0-8525 GCA_035693105.1 Thermomicrobiaceae bacterium
CTCAGACTTCAAACACTTATACGTGAAGGGGTGCCCGCGCTTGAGCAGGAACTCGTCCTCGTGAATGGGTTCCTGCCGAATTAGAAGTCAGAACCGCCGAGATCGTTTGAGTTATCCACCATCCGCTAGTCTGGCGCGTTCGTTTCGTCCGCGAAGACCCCTAACAGATCCCAGCGATCGCGCCACTGCTCAACGCGGCGTCGCTCGATCTTGTGGTGTTTGGATGCTTGAGTCACCGGTCGCGAACCACCGTGCTGGTTTAGGTACGCCTGATGCGCCTCGTAGATGTCGTTTTGCATCCACCATTCCGGAATGATGTAGTAGCTCGGAGTACTTCCGATTTCGTCAAGATCTACCAGGATCCAGAAGCGCGACTCTTCTGGATCGGGCGACCGCTGCTGTCCTCTCGTAGTCTGTGTTTGCCAGCCCGGCGAGCTTCCAGATTTGGTTTTGACCTGGATCGTCACGCTCCGATTTTGTACTTTATCGCTCGCGATGACATCGATCTTGGGCATATTCCCCGCGAATGTCACAGCATACGCGCCTCGACGGTGAATCTCCGCCGCTACTAAATGCTCTCCAGCACGCGCTACCTGTTGGGGATTCGGCTTCCGCCGGTCGTTCACGGCCTGCTCTCCAAACCGTTTTCCCCCGCCTCTCACCGCAAACAATAACATCACTTCCTACGATAGCAGCATCGCACCCGCTGCGGCACCGCCGCACGCATCGTCTCGCTTGCCGAGACAATCGAATCAGAAGCGTCGGCACCTGGCGTGGCTGACGGGCGGGTGCTACGGCACTGCGCCGCCCAGTTCGATCGCCTCGGCGAAGGTCTGGCGCGCGTTCTCGTTGCGCAGCACGAAGACGACCTGGCGGAGGTGGCTGGTGGGGTCGGAGAGGTAGCTGGTGGCGGCCTCGACCATCACCTCCGCGCAGCGGGCCAGGTCGAAGCCGCCGACGCCGGTGCCGAGCGCCGGGAAGGCGACCGACTCCAGTCCAAGCTGGTCGCAGAGCGCCAGCACGGCGCGCGTGGCCTGGCCGATCGTCTCGGCGCTCGGCCCGAGCAGCTGCCCGCCGTCGTAGCCCATGGCGGCGGCGTGGATGACCGCCTTGATCGGCAGGCGCCCGCCGCTGGTGGCGACGGCCTGGCCCAGCGCGATCGGCCCCTGGGCCAGCGCCTCGCGCTCGATCCCCTCGCCGCCGGCCTGCTTGATCGCCCCGGCCACGCCCGAGCCCATCCAGAGGTCCGTATTGGCCGCGTTGACGATAGCGTCGGTGCTCATCGCGGTGATATCGCCCACCACGGCGAGAACGCTGCGCCCGATGCTCACCAGGCACCTCCTCGATTGACTGTCACGCCGCGCTGGAGTGGTTCCCCACGTGGGCGCGCGGTCGCAAAAGCGGTGCCGCTTCCCGCGGCTCAGGCCGGGTGCTGGGCGCGGTACTGGCTAGAGTAGGGCGCCGGGTTGGATTCGCACGGCACGCCGTCGCGGTTGCTGTCGAGCCCCTCGATGTTGTTGCCGGCCGAGCCGCCGCGGAAGTCGAAGTAGAGCTGGGCCGCCAACTGCGAGGGGAAGTCGCCGCAGTTGTGCGTCGCCGCCACGCCGGCCGCCGTCGGGTTGCCGAGCTGGCCGTAGCGCCAGGCGTAGTAATGCTGGCCGACGTTGCCGGCCTCCACCTGCCAGCCCGCGGGGTTGTCCGGGGTGTAGGTCATGACGCGCCGCTCGAAGACCTGCACCAGCACGCGCTTGCCCTCGCCGCCGACGCGCACGATGGTCCAGTAGGCCTCGGTCAGCGGGTAGCCGGCCACGTAGAAGGGGTTGCTATAGAGCGGGGCAGTGATCTCCTGGCCGCTGGCGCTGTCGTAGACCAGGCCACTGCTATTCATGAAGTCCCAGAAGACCGAGGCCACGGTGTGGTGGGTCGGCGCGCTGACCCCGACCGCGCTGACGTGGTACTGGGCCAGCAGGCCGCCGAGCGCGCCGCCGTCGGCGACGTCGCCGTTGTGGTCGATCGTCTGCGTGATCACGGCGCTGTTCGGCAGCGGCGCGCTCCCCATCACATTGCTCATGGTGGCGTAGGTCACGCCGTTGGGGTCGTCGACATCGCCGGCCACGTTGACCTGGGCGCGCGGGAAGGTGGCAAAGAGGTTCTCGCCGAACTGGATCTGGCCGGTCAGCATCTCACGGGCCAGCAGCCCGTTGGTGACGTACCACTCGCCGGTCGGGTCGGCGCCAGGCTGGTTGATCTCCATGCGGCTCTTGTCGAAGTACTGCACGGTGCGCCGCCCGTTGGGCGACTCGACATAGGCCTCCGGCGTCGGGTTGGAGTAGGCCGCCGGTCCCCACATCCAGGTGCGGCTGACGTGGAGCTCGGCCACGGGCCGGTCGGTGCGCGCCCAGACCGCCTGGAAGGCGGGGTTGCCGACCGGCTCGGCCGCCGCCGGCAGCGCGCCGAGCAGCGCGAGCGCGGCGACGACGAGCATCATCAGACGACGGCGGGCCATGCGCGCTCCGATCCACTGATCACGAGTCACGGTAACGTCTAACGAAACGGGTCGACGGCAAGCTATGCATGGCTGGGAAGATGGCGCCACTATGGCAGAAGGTCCGACGCCGCGCAAGAGGCCGCGCGGCCGCATCTTCCCACGCGGCCGGCACGCATCCGGGCAATCGTGCTATCGTTTATCAGCAACTTGGCGCGATCGCTACTCTGGCAGCCGGACGAGTGTGCGGCATGACGAAGGAGTGCCTCGTGTACTTCAAACAGGTTCTCAACGAGCGGCTGGGCTGTGCTTCCTACTTCATCGCCTCGCGCCAGTCGCACGAGGCGGCGATCGTCGATCCCTCGACCGAGCTGGAGACCTACGACGAGCTGCTGCGCGAGCGCGGCTTCACCTTGCGCTACGTGATCGACACCCACGTCCACGCCGACCACATCTCCGGCGGCCGGGCGCTGGCCGCGCGGCACGGCGCCGAACTCTGCCTGCACGAGTCGGCCGGCGTCAGCTATCCCTTTCGGGGCCTGAGGGACGCCGAGGAGCTGGAGCTGGGGCAACTGCGCCTGCGCATCATCCACACGCCGGGGCACCGGCCGGAGCTGATCTCCGTGCTGGTGATCAACCCGCCGCGCAGCCCCGAGCCCTCGATGGTGCTGACCGGCGACTCGCTGCTGGTCGGCGACGTCGGCCGGCCCGACTTCGGCGGCGGCGACGCCCGCGACCAGTACGACAGCGTCAACCGGCTGCTGCGCCTGCCCGACTTCGTGGCCGTCTTCCCCGGCCACTTCGAGGGGCCGTGCGGCAAGGGGATGTGCGGTCGGCCCAACACCACCATCGGCTTCGAGCGCCTCTTCAACCCGCTGCTGCGCCTCGACCGCGAGGCGTTCCTCGACGAGCTGACCGGCAGCGTGGCCGCGCGCCCGCTGAACATCGCGGCTATCGAGGCCACCAACCGCGGCCTGGCGGACCTCCCCTGGGCCATGCTGACCAGCTCGCCCGAGGTCGAAGAGGTCGACATCGAGGCGCTGGAGACGATGCCGGACGACGCCGTCGTGCTCGACGTGCGCGAGCCGGAGGAGTACGCCGAGGCGCACGTGCCGGGCGCGCTCAGCCTGCCGCAGGGCGACCTGGCGCTGCGGCTGGACGAGGTGTCGCGCGATCACCCGATCTACACCATCTGTCGCTCGGGGGCGCGCTCGCTGCGCGCGGCCCAGTTCCTCAAGCAGGCTGGCTACCAATCGGTCGTCAGCGTGCGCGGCGGCACCGAAGCCTGGCAGGCGAGCGGGCGGCCGGTTGAGTCTGAGCAACATGAGGCGGGCGCGCCCCGTATCGTCGAGACCGAGTGGATGCACGCCGGCGGAAACCCCGTCGAGACGAAGCGGGGGTAGTCAGGTTCGTCGCCCCGCACCAGCGCTGTAGGGGCAGACCCCTGTGTCTGCCCTCGTGGGCGGCCGCTGAATCCCTAGTTCGCCACCCACGTTGACTCATGTCCCCGTTGCGGAGGCGTATGGGCAACAGGGCAGACACGGAGGTCTGCCCCTACAGGAAATGCCTCGCGCCGCTACTGCTCGCCGCTCGGCGGGAGCTGGCGCGGCGGCTCCTGGCGGTGCTCGCCGCCGCTCTCCTGCTCCATGCTGCGCAGCAGGCGCGTGATCTGGGTGTTGAGGATGCGCAGGCCGCTGATGGCGGCCGAGCGTGCCTCCTCCATCGAGCGCCCACTCGCCTGCCTGGTGGCCTCCTTGGCGGCCTCGCGCTCCTGCTCCGTCTGGTCGGCCACCTGCCGCACCACGCGCTCCAGGCGGTCGGCCGCGCCGCGCAGGTCCTCGATGCCGCCCGGGCGGCTGATCGGCTGCTCCTGCGACCATGACTGCCGGAACGCGCCGGCGATGCGCGAGAAGAGGTCCTGTACCTGGTCACCGACCTCGCGCCAGGAGCTGGCCAGGCGCTCCCAATCGACGTCGTGCGGCTCCTGCCGCGGCTCCTGGCCGTGCCCGTTGTGCGACATCGACCCGTTCTGGTTGCTGCTCATTTCCTGCTCCTTCGGCCCTCACGGGCCACGACCGCCTTCACTTGCCATAATCTTGCCACGTCCGCGCCAGTCGGAATCGCCCGTCCGGTCACGGCCTGCCTGTCCAACCGGACGGGCCCTCAGGCCGCGGTAAGCAACTCCCGCGCCCGCGGCCGCACCTGCTCGGCGTAGAGCCGCAGCGTGCGCCGCACGCGCCGCGACTCGACCCCGGTAAGGTAGGGGTTGGCCAGGAAGACGTCGAGTCCCAGTTGCCGCGCGCTGGCCGCGATTGACGCCGCCACGCGCTCCGGCCCACCGCCGATCACGGTCTCGTCGCGCAGGAGCTGCTCCACCTGCTGCTCGGCCTCGGAGCGCGAGAGCCGGCGCGGCGCCTCGCTGGCGGCCACCTGGGACGGGCTGGCCGCGAAGAGGTCGCCGAGGCGCATCAGGTCGCGCGCCATCTCATCGTAGGCCCGCTCGTCGGATTCAGCCAGATAGAGGTGGCGCATCAGCGCCAGGCGGCAGGGGGGGCGCGCCGCGGCCGGCTGCTGATCCGCCGCCTCGACGGCGCTCAGCGCCTCACGGTAAGCGGCGCAGGGCGCGGCCAGCCGCTCCGCCGGCTGGAAGCCGACCGCCAGCGAGAGGCCGTTGCGCGCCGCCCAGGCGGCCGCCTCGGGGTTGTTGCCGGCGTACCAGAGGGGCGGGAAGGGGCGCTGCAGCGGCGGCTCGACGTAGATATCGGCGAAGTCGTAGCGCTGGCCGGGGTGGTCGAAGCGCTCGCCGCGCCAGGCGCGCACCAGGAGCACGAGCCCCTCCATCATCAGCGCCTCGCGCTCCCGCGGATCGATGCGCATACTCAGCAGCTCCTCGACCCGGTGCCCCAGCCCGATGCCCACCTCCATGCGCCCATTGCTGAGGTGGTCGAGCATCGCGACCTCCTCGGCCAGGCGCACCGGGTTGTGCAGCGGCAGCACGTAGGCCAGCGCGCCGAGGCGGATGCGCCGGGTGCGGGCCGCGACCGCGCCCAGCCAGACACTCGGCGAGGGCGTGCGGTAGTGCGGCATGAAGTGGCGCTCGGCGGTGAAGTAGAAGTCGAGCCCCAGCCGGTCGGCCAGCGCCACGTCGCTCAGATGCCGCGCGTAGGCCTCGCGCGAGCTGGTCTCGACCAGCACCTGCATGATGTCGAAGATCCCAAAGAGCACGCCGCCTCCTCAACCTCGTGTGACTATAGCCGATCGCGGGCGCGCCCTCACCCCCGGCCCGGACGGAGCCTCTCCCAATACTGGGAGAGGGGAGAACGTGGGAGGAACATGGAGATGTTCCTGTAGCTGCTCCCCTTCTCCCAGTATTGGGAGAAGGGGCGGGGGGATGAGGGCTCGCCTCGCCTTGTCCCACCCGCCACCATCGGCTACAGTCCTGCCGTCTAGAGCCTGGGCAGCAGCGCGTGGGAGGGTACGACAGTGCAGCACCGGCAACTCGGCCGCAGCGGCCTCTTCGTCTCGGTCATCGGCATCGGCAGCAACCAGTTCGGCCGCGCCGTCGATCAAGCGCAGACGACCAAGGTGATCCAGACGGCTATCGAGCAGGGGATCAATTTTATCGACACCGCCGATACCTACACCGGCACCGTCTCGGAGCAGTTCATCGGGCAGGCGATCAAGGGACAGCGCGACAAGGTGATCCTGGCCACCAAGACCGGCTTCGCGCTCGGCCAGGGGCCGAACGAGCAGGGGCTCTCGCGGCGACGCATCTTCAACAGCGTCGAGGCCAGCCTCACGCGCCTCGACACCGACTACATCGACGTCTTCTACCTCCACCGGCCCGACCCCAACACGCCGATCGCGGAGAGCCTGCGCGCGCTGGAGGACCTGATGCGCGCCGGGAAAATCCGCTACCCGGCCTGCTCCAACTACACCGGCTGGCAGATCGCCGAGCTGGAGACGCTGGCCGACTGCCGCGGCTGGGTGCCGGCGGTCGTCAGCCAGTCGCTCTACAACGTGCTGGAGCGCGAGGTCGAGCGCGACGTGATCCCCGCCTGCAAGCACTTCGGTATGAGCCTGGTGCCCTACTCGCCTCTGGCCAGCGGCTTTCTGACCGGCAAATACCACCAGGGGGAAGCGATCCCGACCGGCGTGCGCGGCCACAACAACCCCGCCTGGCAGGAGCGCCGCCTGACCGAGGGTAACTTCAAGGCGCTGGAGGTGCTGGAGGGCTTCGCCTCCGAGCGCGGCCACAGCGTCTCCGAGCTGGCCATCGCCTGGCTGCTGGCGCATCCGGTCATCTGCTCGGTCATCGCGGGAGTCACCCGGCCGGAGCAGGTGGCCGAGAACGTCGCGGCGGCCGAGTGGCACCTCAGCGACGAGGACCTGCGCGAGATCGACGCCCGGCTCGACCGCGCCGGGGTGCTGGCGCAGGCGGTGGCGCGGTGAGTCAGGAGACCGACCGCCTGGGGGCCTTTCGCGCCTACCGCGAGCGCATGAACGCGCGCATCGGCGAGATCGACCACCTCGGCATCAAGCGCTTCTTCAGCCTCGACTCGGCCGCCTACCGGCCGGGCGCGCTCGACCCGCGCACCAAGGAGCTACTGGGGCTGGTCGCCTCGACCGTGCTGCGCTGCAACGACTGTATCGACTATCACCTCGGCCAGTGCGTCGAGGTCGGCTGGAGCGACGACGAGCTGTACGACGCGCTCAACGTCGCCTTGATCGTCGGCGGGAGCATCGTCATCCCCCACCTGCGCCACGCGGTGGAGACGATCGACCTGCTGCGTGCGGAGGGGGAGGGAGCATCATGAGCGTGGGGCAGGCGAAGCCACGCTTGCGCGACCTCGGCATCACCATCGGCACCATGCCGACCGGGCCGCTGAACGCCATCACCGACGTGCCGGGGGTGCGCGTGGGCCACGCCACGGTGATTCAGGGCGAGGGGGCCAACGCCGCGCGCACCGGTGTCACCGCCATCCACCCGCACGAGGGCTCGGCCTTCACCTCGCTGGTGCCGGCCGCCATCGCCATCCTCAACGGGGCGGGCGAGATCACCGGCCGCTCCCAGGTCGACGAATTCGGCACCATCGAGTCGCCGATCCTGATCACCAGCACGCACTACGTCGGCGCGGTGCACCGCGCGGTCATCGATTGGCTGGCGGTCCACGAGCCGGGCCTCGGCCCCTGGTTCGTCATCCCGGTGGTGGCGGAGACCTACGACGGCTTCTTGAACGATGCCGTGACCCAGCACGTCACCCGCGAGCACGTCTTCGCCGCCATCGACGGCGCCAGCGGCGGGCCGGTGGCCGAGGGGAACGTCGGCGGCGGCACCGGCATGACGCTCTTCGGTTTCAAGGGCGGCGTCGGCACCGCGTCGCGCCAGGTGGAGCTCGGCGGGCGGCGCTACACCATCGGGGTGGAGGTGCAGGGCAACTTCGGCGCGCGCGAGAATCTGCTGGTCGACGGCGTGCCCGTCGGGCTGGAGATCACCGACCTGCTGTCGGAGCGGGGCACTCCAGGCGAGGGCTCGATCATCGTAGTCATCGGCACCGACGCGCCACTGAGCGACCGCCAGCTCGCGCGCCTCTGCCGTCGCGGGATGCTCGGGCTGGGCCGTGTCGGCTCGACCGCGCGCAACTCCTCCGGCGACCTCCTGCTGGCCTTCTCCAACACGCCGCAGAACCGTGTCCCGCGCCAGAGCGACGAGCCGTTCATCGCCTCTGTGCGCCTCTCGGACGATCATATCAACGAGGTTTTCCAGGCCACGGTCGAGGCCACGGCGGAAGCGGTGCTCAATGCCATGGTGGCCGCCGAGACGATGGTCGGCCGCGACGGCAACGTGGTCCATGCCCTGCCGCACGACCGCCTGCGCGAGATCATGCGGCGGTACGGCCGGCTGCGGGAGTAGCAGCGGCGCCGCTCGAGGACGTGCAGTGCCGCGTGCGGCACGGATCCCTCGACAAGCTCAGGATCACGGGGTTAGTGAGGAGCTAACGACCACGCATTGACGTACTCGTCCGCCCCATACTCCCCC
>DASSHC010000349.1:0-7417 GCA_035693105.1 Thermomicrobiaceae bacterium
CTGGGCGCACCGGCCGACTGAGCCGGCCGGTGCGCTCGGCCGGCGCCGGGGTGGTCTCAAACTGCTCCTCCGGACCGGTCACGGCCACGCTCGCTCCAGACCTTTCTAGCGCGACCAGTATCGCCTGCCGCCGGCGGCGAAACCGTCCCCTAGTTGTCCTAATATCGAGTGGGCCGCGCTATGATCAGCCTGGAAGGAGGGCGCATGGCCCAAGAGACGCGACAGCTCGAGGTGATCCAGACCGACAAGGCCGCCGCACCGATCGGCCCCTACTCGCAGGCGGTGCGGGCGGGCGACTTTATCTTCGTGGCCGGCGAGAAGGGAATCGACCCCAAGACCAACCAGATGGTCACGGGCGGCATCGCGGCCGAGACGCGCCAGACGCTGGAGAACATCAAGAATATCCTGGAGTCGGCCGGCTCGGGGATGAACCGCGTGGTGGCGACGACCGTCTACCTGGTCAACATCGGCGACTTCAACGCGATGAACGCGGTCTACGCCGAGTACTTCACCAGCAACCCTCCCGGTCGCACCACCGTCGGCGTCCAGGCGCTGCCCGCCAACGCCCAGGTCGAGATCACGGTGACGGCGCTGGCGTAGGCGCTGTCTGACGAACACGTTGGGAGCCGCTCCACGTTGGATCCTTCGACAAGCTCAGGATGACAGGGAAAGATACGGGCCTACCGGACGAGGAAGGTCTTCGCCCACGACCCATCCTCCTCGTCCGCCCGTTACTCTCCCTGTCATCCCGACCGTAGTGGAGGGATCCGTCCTGGAGCGACGCGATGCCTTGTCGCCAGCCACCGCCTAGCCGCACTCCCCGCGGGTGACAACCGGCGGCTTGGGGCGCTCGTCGACGACGAGCTGGAAGACGTCGGGGCGGGCGTAGTGGCCGACGACGTCGAAGTCGTACTTACCGCGGGCGATCTCGCCCAGGTCGAGGTCGGCGGTCAGGATCGCCTCGCCCTCGAAGCAGGGGCCGTCCAGGAACTCGCCCAGCGGCGAGACGATGACCGAGCCGCCGCGGCAGAGGACCGCCTGCGGATCGTCGCAGCCGACGGCGTAGTCGTCGGGGTAGTCGGCACGGCGCGCGAACTGGTTGCAGCTGAGGACGAAGCAGCGGCCCTCGCAGGCGATGTGGCGCATGCTGGCGATCCAGGAGTCGCGCTGGTCGGCCGTCGGCGCGCAGTAGAGCTGGATCCCCTTGCTGTACATCGTCATCCGCAGCAAGGGCATGTAGTTCTCCCAGCAGATGACCGCGCCCAGCTTGCCCAACGGCGTGTCGAAGACCGGCAAGGTCGAGCCGTCGCCGTAGCCCCAGACCAGCCGCTCGGCGGCGGTCGGCATCAGCTTGCGATGCTTGCCGAGATAGGCGCCGTCCGGCGCGAAGAAGAGGACGGTGCAGTAGAGGGTGCCGCCGTCGCGCTCGATGACGCCGATGACGAGATAGAGCCCGTTGTCGCCCGCGATCGCGCCCAGCCGCTCGACCGCCGGCCCCGGCACGTCGACCGCCGATTCCCAGTAGCGGCGGAACTCCTCGCGCCCCTCCGGCGTACGGCCGCCAACCGTCGCGCCGAAGGTCAGGCCGCGCGGGTAGGCCGAGACGAAGGCCTCGGGGAAGACCGCCAGTCGCGCCCCGCGACCCGCTGCCTCCGCCGCCAGCCGCGCCACCTTGTCGAGCGTCGCCGCGCGGTCGAAGGCCACCGGCGCCGCTTGCACCACCGCCGCGCGCACGATTTCGTCAGCCATCAAGTTCCCCTCTCGCTCCCAGCATCTCCAGCAGCCGCGGGATCAGCGCATCGTGCCCGGCGATGAGCGCCGGCGACTCGCCGGGCAGGCGCGCCCAGAAGAAGTCGAACGGGATGGGCTGCCGGCTCCCATCGGCGGGGTCGGACTCGTGGTGCCGCCAGCGCTCGGGCGGCGCGCCGGGGCAGTGCAGATGGAAGAAGTGGCGCCGGTGCAGCTCATCCAGCCCGAATTTTGACATGTCGTCGCACCGCACGCCGAGCAACCCCGCGAGCACGAGACCGCGCAGCCCGGTCTCTTCGAAGGCCTCGCGCATGACCGCCGCCTCCGGCGCCTCGCCCGCGCGAATGGTCCCGGCCGGCACCTGGATGCCCGCCTCGGCACTGAGCGGCTGGCGGAAGACGAGCAGGCGCCCGGCGTTGGTGATGTAGGCGAACGCCTTGTGTTTCACGGTCGGCATCGGCGGCTGGACCTCACCCGAACAACGCACACATCGAACGAGCGTCAGCGTAGCATAGTCCGGCGGGTGCGTTTGCCCGCGATCTCGAACAGGCTGGAGAGAAGCGACAGGTGGCGACGATCGTTCCAACGCTCTTGATCACCGGGCCGGTGGGTGTGGGCAAGACGACGGTGGCGTCGGAGGTGTCGGAGCTGCTGGAGGCGGCCAGGATTGCGCACGCCTTCGTCGACATCGACGCGCTGCGCTGGTGCTACCCCGGCCCGCCGGGCGACCGCTTCCGCGCCGGGCTGGCGCTGCGCAACTTAGCCGCGATCTGGCCCAACTTCGCGGCCTGCGGCGCGACGCGCCTGGTGCTGGCCGACGTGCTGGAGGATCGCGCCGAGCTGGCCGGCTACCAGCGCGCCCTGCCGGGCGCCGCGATCACGGTCGTGCGGCTGCGGGCGGCGCCGGAGACGCTGGCGGCGCGCGTCGCCCGGCGCGAGCTGGGCGCGGGACTGGAGTGGCATCTGGCGCGGGCGCGGGAGCTGGCGGCGCGGATGGACGCGCGACCGGTCGAGGACCTGCTGGTCGAGACCGAGGGGCGCGGCGTGCGCGCCGTGGCCGAGGAGATCGTGCGGCGCGCCGGCTGGCTCAGCCCAGCAGCCGCGCCACCGCCTCCAGCGCCTGGCTGATGCCGGCGCGCGAGACGTCGAGGTGCGTGATCGCGCGAACGGTGCTGGGGCCGAAGGCGCCCAGCCGCACCCCATGCTCCTCGCGCAGCCGGCGCACGAACTCGGCGGCGCTCAGGCCGGTGCCGGCCACGTCGAAGAGGATGATGTTGGCCTCGACCTCGGCCGGGTCGAGGCCGATGCCGGGGAGGGCCGCCAGCCCGCGCGCCAGGATTCGCGCGTGCGCGTGGTCCTCGGCCAGGCGCTCGACGTGGTGCTCCAGCGCGTAGATCCCGGCGGCGGCCACGATCCCGGCCTGGCGCAGCGCGCCCCCCAGCCGCTGCTTCCAGTACCAGGCTTCCTCGACGAACTCGGCGGAGCCGGCCAGCACGGCGCCCATCGGTGCGCCGAGCCCTTTCGAGAAGTCGATCCAGGCGCTGTCGAAGCCGGCGGCGTAGTCGCGGGCGGCGACACCGCTGGCGGTCACCGCGTTGAGCAGGCGCGCGCCGTCGAGGTGCGTCGCCAGTCCGTGGCGTTGAGCGACTCCGGCTACGGCGCGCAGTTCGTCGAGCGGCCAGACGGCGCCGCCGCCGAGGTTGGTGATCTGCTCGACGGCCAGTAGCCGGCTGCGCGCGGCGTAGCGGCTGCGCGGCCGGATGGCCGCC
Organism: Thermomicrobiaceae bacterium; assembly: GCA_035693105.1. Taxonomy (GTDB): domain Bacteria; phylum Chloroflexota; class Chloroflexia; order Thermomicrobiales; family Thermomicrobiaceae; genus DASSHC01. The sequence goes on from DASSHC010000349.1 coordinate 3,519, forward strand.
TCCACCTGCGCGGCGCTGAAGATGCCGCGCCGGCCGTCGAGCGGGTGGATCTGCGCGCCGCTGAGGACCGCTGGCGCGCCGGCCTCGAAGTTGAGCGGGTGGGCGGTGCGGTCCATCAGGATCTCGTCGCCGGGGCGGCAGTGGACGGCGAAGGCGATCTCGTTGCACATCGTGCCCGAGGGGAGAAAGAGCGCTGCCTCCTTGCCCAGCAGCTCGGCCACCAGCGCCTGCAAGCGATTGACGGTGGGGTCCTCGCCGCGCTGCTCGTCGCCGACCGGCGCGTCGCACATGAAGCGGCGCATGGCCGCGCTGGGCTGGGTCAGGGTGTCGCTGTAGAGATCGACCCGGATCGCCTCGGGCATGGCTCGCTCCTCCCACACCACCCGCCGCATGGTGCGCCAGTCCGGCGCGGGGGTCAAGCGCGCGGATGCGTTGCCGACGTTTGGCTCGCGCCGCATACTGGCGAGCGAGGGAGGATTCGTGGACCAGATTGACGTACGCCAGGGCTGGTTCGGGGGAAACGGGGGGCTGAACCTCTATTACCAAGCGTGGAGCGCCAGGCGCACACCGCTGCGCGGCGTCGTCGTGATCGTCCACGGTGTCGGCGAGCACTGCGGTGCCTATCGCCATGTGGTTGAACAGCTCGCCCCGGCCGGTTTCGCGCTGTACGGCTTCGATCTGCGTGGTCACGGCCGCTCGCCCGGCCGGCGAGGCCACATCAACTCCTGGGATGACTTCCGGCAGGACCTGCGGGCTTTCCTGCGCCTTGTCGCGGAACAACGGCCGGGCCTGCCCCGCTTCCTCCTCGGACACAGCCTCGGGGGCGTCATCGTGCTCGACTACGCCCTGCGCTATCCCGAAGGGCTGAGCGGCGTCGTCGCGATCGGGCCGGCCATCGGGGAGATCGGCATCTCGCCGGCGCTCATGCGGTTGGCCCGGCTCGTCGCGCGCGTCTGGCCAACCTTCTCGTTGCGCACCGGGCTGGATGCCTCCGCGCTCTCGCGTGACCCGGGCGTGGTTGCCGCCTATCGCGCCGATCCCCTGGTCCACGGCGTCGGCTCGGCGCGCCTGGGCGCGGAGTTGGAGCGAGCCGTCGCCTGGGTGCAGGCGCACGCCGCCGAGCTGCGGGTGCCGTTGCTGATCCAGCACGGTGAGGCCGATCGGCTGGCGCGGCCAGACGGCAGCCGTCGCTTCGTGGCGAGCGTGACGGCGCCTGACAAGGAGCTGCACGAGTACCCCGGCGCCTTCCACCAGGTCCACAACGACCTTTGCCATGCGGCGGCCACGGCCGAGCTGCTCGCCTGGCTCGAGCGCCATCTCCCCGGCGCGACACCGAGTTCGAACGCGCCCCGTTCGGCCCGCGCCGGCGGCCAGCAAGACCCGGACTCCACAGCGTGAGCGCCGGGGTGATCGCCGGCTGGGCCACGCCGCTGGCGGCGATCCGCTACGCCGCCACCGGCAGCGGGCACTATGAGTCGTTCTACATCAAGGCCAATCATCCCGAGCGCCGGCTTGGCCTGTGGCTGAAATTCAATCTGCTGGAGCCGGCTGGCCATCCCGAAGCGTTGCAGGGTGAGCTGTGGGGCGTCTGGTTCGACGGCGAGCAGGGCCGGCAGGTCGCGGCGGGTCAGCTGCTGCCGCGCGAGGCGGTGGACGCGCGGCGCGGCGCGTTGTCGCTGCGGCTCGGCGACGCGACCCTCGAGTTGCGCGGCGATGCCCTGGTTGAGCAGGCACAGGTGACGGGCGGCGGCCACCGGCTGGCCTGGGACGTCCGGCTGGAGCCCACGGCGCCGCCGGCCATCCTCTTTCCGGCCCGGCGGTTGTACGAGGGCGGCTTCCCCAAGAAGAAAGTGCTCACCCCGATCCCACGCGGGCGGCTCGACGGCTGGATCGAGGTAGACGGCGAGCGGCACGCGCTCGCCGGGTGGGAGGGGTTGCACGGGCACAACTGGGGCCGCGAGCACGCCTTTCGCTACGCGTACGGCAACGGCCTCTTCACGGGTGGAGCCTATCTGGATGGCTTCAGCGCCAAGCTCAAGCTCGGCCCGATGACCTCGCCCTGGCTCTCGCTGCTGCTGGTGCGGCTCCCGGACGGGCGCGAGCTCTCGTTCAACCGCCCGGCGCGCTGGCTCGCCGGGCGTCCGCGTGCCGGCGATCTGCGCTGGCAGCTCGATCTGCCGGGGCCGGGCGGCACCAGGGCGCGTCTGGCGATGAGCGCCGACGCCGCGGATGCGGTCGGCCTGCGCTACCCCTACCCTGATGGCCGAAACGGGTACTGCCTGAACACGAAGTTCGGCCGTGGCACGCTCCGCGTCGAGGAGCGCGGCCGCGTTCTCTACCAGGGTGACTCCGGCCGCTGCGAGCTGGAGACCTTCGGCCCGCGTCCGGTTGCCGGCATCGAGTACCTCTCTGCCGGGGCCCACGAGCCGCCAGCCACACCCTGAGACCGCACGTCCACCCTCCGCGCTGATCGACCTCAAGGCACCCCCGCGACACGCGCTCGCGCTGCCGCGCCGGCGTGCCCGCTTGGCCCGTTATGGACACTTACGGGATGCGCATATGGAAATGTCGTGATGTTCGCTATCCGGAATACGGTCTGGCGCGTATGCTGTTAAACGAGGCACGGCAGTTGCTGACCGGACGCACGACGCGCCGGCCAACCGGCGCCTCCGGGCCGTGAAGGAAGGAGCGAGCGATGCAGACCCACCGGCTTTCGGCCTGGGATATCGGCTACGTGATCTTGCTGGTGCTATCGATCCCAATCCTGGTGGACGACGCCTTCAAGGGACTCTGGGGGCAGGTCGCGCTGACGATCATCTTCCTGATCGGCGGCCTGGTGCTGCTGGCCTACAGCTGGCGGCGCAGTGAGACGTTGGGGCCGAGCTTCGCCTCCGCCCGCGAGGCGCGTCCGCATCAGGGGCGAGCGCACCGTGGGCTGGAGCGCACGCAGACGGGCCGCCCGGCCGACTGGCTGTCGATGGCGGTCACCTCGGGCTTCATCGCGACCGGGGTGCTGACGTCGATCCTCCTCGTCGCCTACGGCGCGGCCAGCGTGCTCGGCTCGAGCGCGCCCAACGCTACCCTCTTCGCGCACTGGCTCTGGTCGCTGACGCACAACCCGGCGACGAACGCCGCGCGGGTCAACCTGCCGCTGGCGCTGGTGATCAACTTCGGCGCCGGCATCGTCTGGGCGATCATCTACGCCGCGATCTTCGAGCCGCGCCTGCGCGGCTCGGGCTGGGCGCGGGGCCTCCTCTTCGCGCTCCTCCCCTGGCTGATCTCGATCCTGGTCGTGCTGCCGATTGCCAACGGCGGATTCCTCGGCTTCGGTTTCCACGCCGGCCCGCTGCCGCTGCTGGGCAACCTGATCCTGCACCTGGCCTACGGCGGCACCCTGGGCGAGATCTACGCCAGTGAGGAGGTGCTGACCGAGGACGGCCAGCCGGCCAGCGCCGCCGAGGCGCGCGAGCTGGACCGCTCGGAGCGCCTGATCGCGCTCAGCCTGGTGCCGGGCGCGATCGTCGGCTTCGTCCTGGGGCTGGTCGGCAGCGGTGTCTTCGCGCCGGGGGTTGATCCCTGGCTGGTGGGCGTCTTCGGCGCCATCATCGGTAGCGTTTTCGGCGTGCTGATCGGCTCCTTCGCTGGTCTGACGCCCACCGAACCGGTCGAGCCGCGGGAGCCGGCGCCATAGGGCCACCACTCCATCACAGCGTACCGTCGCCCGCGTGAGGCGAGCGACGGTAAACTCTACCCATGACAAAGACGCGAACGCTGACCATTGAGATCGATGCCGAGGAGTACCTGCGACTGGCCCGGGAGGCGGCGCGGCACGGTGTGACGCCGGATTCGCTGGCAGAGCAACTCGTGCGCGCAGGCATCAACGACGCCGGCTCCGACCG
>DASSHC010000350.1:0-6007 GCA_035693105.1 Thermomicrobiaceae bacterium
CTGGCCGCGGTAGATCCAGCCGCGCTCGTGGCAGACCTTGAGGAAGTGCCAGATGGTGTAGTTGTTCTCGTCGGACATGGTGTAGTAGGAGTTGTCCCAGTCCATGAACTGGCCGAGCCGCTTGGACTGCTCGGTCTGCACTCCGGCGAACTTCCAGACGCGCTCCTTGCACTTCTCGACGAAGCGGTCGATGCCGTAGGCCTCGATGTCGCGTTTGGAGGAGAAGCCCAGCTCCTTCTCGACCTCGACCTCGACCCAGAGACCCTGGCAGTCGAAGCCGTTCTGGTAGCGCTGCTGCTCGCCGAGCATGGTATGGAAGCGCTGGTAGACGTCCTTGTAGGTGCGGCCCCAACCGTGATGGACGCCCATCGGGTTGTTGGCCGTGATCGGGCCGTCGAGGAAGGACCAGCGCCGCTCCGATTGGTCGTTCCTTTTGAGATAGCGGTCGACGATCCCGTGGCTGTACCACCAGGAGAGCGTCTCGCGCTCTCTGGCCGGGAAATCGACCTTGCTGGTTACCGCTTTGAACATCCCCATGCCTCCGCTCGGCACGCCCCACTCGCACAAACACACACAAAAAACCCGTCCTCGGTTGAGGACGGGGGGAACCCGCGGTACCACCTCAGTTGGCCTCAGGTGAGGCCCACTCAGCCGGATGCGACCCAACGATGGGTCACGCATCCGTGCCGCGCTAACGGGCGGCGCCCCGGCCACGTCTACTCGGCTCGCGCCGTTCGGGTGGCGGCTCGGGAAGGATTTTCCGCGTGGTGCCCGGCGTCCGGCTCGCACCAGCTCCGGACTCGCTGCGCCGGCGGCCCCGCGTACTCGTTTCCGTCACAGCCGCTCAACGATATTGACCCGCAAGCATACCACGCATTTGCGTTTCCGGCAACTTCGGTGGTGGGCGTGGGCGTGGGCGTGCCCGTCGAATACAGTGCGTGCCTCGTGAGGACGGATCCCTCGACTGCGCTCGGGATGACCGGGAGAGGGGTGCCGCCTATCGGGCGAGGCATGTCTTTGTCATATGCCCCAATTCTGCACTGTCATCCCGAGTCGTCATGAGCCTCGGCTCGCCACGGCGGCATGAAAACGGGCGGCCGCCGGGCCGCTATTTCCACCGGAGCGCAGTCGAGGGATCCGTCTTGGTGCGGCACGAACTCCTGTCGGTGGCCGCGAGACACGAAACCGCCGCTCCCGACAAGGAGCGGCGGTGCTCAAGCCCAGGCGTACCGGGCGCTTCGCTAGCGCAGGTGGGTGCTGGCGACGGTGCCGTAGAGCTGCACGCCCAGCGCCAGGATCATGGCCCCGATCAGGCCGGGGATCAGCGCGAGACCGGCCAGATGCGGGCCGAAGTGGATGAAGTGCCCGCCGAGCCAGCTGCCGATCAGGCCGAAGGCGATGGCGCCGGGAATACCGTAGGGGATCTTGCCCGGCACGATCCTGTCGGCTAGCCAGCCGATGAAACCGGCCACCAGCAGCGTGATCAGCAGCCCGACCAGATGCGTCGTGATCCAGATGGCCAGCACGGCGATCAGAAACACCGCGATCAGGATGGCGATAAACATCTCGAAAGTCCTTTCCGTCCCGAACCGAGCGGGTATCTAGGGTACTGTATAGCACGCCGCTCCCCCGCTGACCACGACCCTTGGCGCTACCAGCGGACAGGTTGGGCGTTGTACCATCGGACAGGGGATCGCCACGCGCTCGACTGGGAGGGAAGGGCCATCATGGCCTGGCGCGCACTGTTTACCCGCTGTCTGTTGCTCATTCTACCGATTCTGGCGCTGCTCGTGCCCGCCGGCATGGTCCCGAGCGTCGCGGCCGCGCCGGCCGACGAGACCGCCCAGGCGCTGGCCCTGATCAACGGCTACCGCGCCTGGGCCGGCGTGGCGCCGATCACGCGCAGCGCCGCGCTCGAGGCCTCGGCCACCGCTCACGCACGCTACTACCAACTCAACTACGGCGATCCCAGCCTGAGCGGCATGGGGCTGCACGCCGAGCAGCCGGGCAAGCCGGGCTTCACCGGCGCCGACATGCAGGACCGGGTCGAGGCCCAGGGCTACGACGGCTGGGCTAATGAGAACATCGGTCTCAGCGACGATCTGCTGGAGAGCCTCGACTGGTTCATCGGCACGATCAACCACCGGCTGACGCTGATCGACCCGCGCTATACCGACATCGGCTTCGGCGTGATCAACGACGGCAAGGCCAAGATCGAGGTCATCGATGTCGGCGCACCGAGCTGGAGCGACACCGCCACGCCCGAGTGGACCGCCTGGCCGCCCGACGGCACCAGCGGTGTCGGCACCAGCTTCGACGGCGAAACCCCCGACCCCTTCCCCGGCGCCGACTACCCGGTCGGCTACCCGATCACGCTCAAGTACTTCGGCCCCGGCTCCGTCAGCTACAGCAGCGCGAAGCTCACCGCCAATGGCCACGACGTGCCCCTCTTCAGCGCCACCGGTAGCGGCTGGCTGACCCAGCAGACCTTCATGATCGCCGCCAGCGCCCCACTCCAGTCCGGCACGAGCTACACCGTGACCGCCGGCGGCACGGCCAACGGCGCGCCGTTTACCAAGACCTGGAGCTTCCAGACCGCGTCGCCGGCCGCGCGCACGCTCGCGGGCGCCCGTGACTTCCCGCCCGGCCTGAAGTCGGCCGACCCGGCGGTGCAGAACCTGTGGTGGAGCGCCGACGGGCCGCTGGCGCAGGGCTGGCTGCAGCAGAGCTGGCTCTGGGGTCCGGACAGCTTCGCCGCGAAGAACGAGCCGTACGCCGGCTCGCCCGGCGGCCAGCGCCAGGTCTACTACTTCGACAAGAGCCGCATGGAGATCAGCGATCCCGGCGCCGACCGCTCCAGCCAATGGTTCGTCAGCAATGGCCTGCTGGTGCGCGAGATGATCGAGGGTCGGGTGCAGACGGGCCAGGACAGCTTCGCCCCGGCCAGCCCGGCCGCGATCCCGATCGCCGGCGACGAGGCGGCCAACCCCGGCGCCCCGACCTACGCCAGCCTGACCCACCTGACCGGCTCCGTCCCCGATCAGACTGGCCTGCCGGGGATCAATACCCTGACCAAAGACGGCAAGACCGGGCTCGACGGCTCCTTCGCCGGCGTAACCAAACTCGGCCACTACGACGCCACCACCGGCCACAACGTCGCCGGCATCTTCTGGGACTGGATGAGCGCCCAGGGCTGGGATCCGCTCTACGTGGTAGGTCGCCCGCTGAGCGAGCCCTACTGGGTGCGCACGCGCGTCAAGGGCGTCGAGCAGCCGGTGCTGGTGCAGGCCTTCGAGCGCCGGGTCATCACCTACACGCCGGGCAACGATCCCGCCTGGCGCGTCGAGATGGGCAACGTGGGCCGGCATTACTACAGCTGGCGCTACGGCAAACCCGTGCCCTAGCTTCCGCGGGGCACGGGCCTTGCATCGCCAATCAGGGCGACGACCCGCCGCCCCAGGGCGCAGCGACGGAGAATGCCAATGACGACCAGCAATCAGCCGTACCAGCAAGAGCAGCCAACGCGTGGCGACCGCACCGTGGTCGCCGTCTTCGACAACCACGCCGGGATCGAGCGCGCGATCGAGGACCTGCGCGCGGCCGGCTATACCAACCAGGACATTACTCTCGTAGCGCGCAACAGTGTTGCCGGTGAGGAGATCCCCAATATCGCCGCCAGCGAGCAGGCCGTGAAGCAGTCGGGCGTCGGCGCGGCCATCGGCGGCGTGAGCGGCGCGGCGCTCGCCTTCCTCGGGGCCGGGACGGCGTTGGCGATCCCCGGCATTGGTCCGGTCCTGCTGGCGCTCGGTGGGTTGGCGGTCGGCGCCGGCGCCGGCGCCTGGATCGGCAGTATTCTGGGTCTTGATGTGCCGGACGACGTAGCCCGGCGCTACTCCGACCTGGCGCATCAGGGGCGCCTGCTCGTCTTCGTGCGCCCCTTCAAGGGGCAGTACGAGCAGGTCGAGCAGGTGCTTCACCGCGCTGGCTCAAACGATGTGCAGAGCTACCAGTACACCTTCAACGTGAGCAACGTCGATCAGCAGCCCGGCGCCAGCCCCACGACCCAGGCCGAGCCGGAGACCGGAGCCGGCGAGACGCCGTAGGACGGGCCAACGACAACCCAAGGCGCCCACGAGGACAGATCCTTCGACTGCGCTCGGGATGACAGGGGGAGGTTTGGGGCTGACGACGGGGATTGGCCTCGTCCGGTAGGCCCCGCATTTCCTCTGTCAGCCTCTGCCCGCCGAAGGGTCCGTCCTCATCCACGCTCTGTGCTCGTCGCCGCCACCGCGTCTTCCGGCATGGTGCGGCGCCCGTCCCGTTCGGCGAACGCTGCCAGCAGGTGCGCGGGGACGTTCGTCGCGATGCCGTCGACGCCGGCGTTGGCCAGGCGGAAGGCCTCGGCGGGCGAGTCGACGGTCCAGCTGAAGACCTCGTAGCCGAGCCGGTGGAGGCGCTCGACCAGGTCGCGGTCGACTACGCGGTACTGGAGCATGGCGGCGGTGGCGTGCGCGGCGCGCAGCATGAGCGGCAAGAGGCGCGCCAGGAGCCACTGGAGCGGGAGCGTGACGGCGCGCAGCCAGCGGTGGCTGTTGATGTGGCCACGCGAGAGCCCCAGCCGCAGACCGGGCCGCGCCGCGGCCAGCCGGCGCAGGCTGAGGATGTGCCCGGTCGAAAAGAGCACCTGCTCGCTCAGGCCGCGGCGCTCGATCTCGGCCAGTGCGGCCAGTTCGTAGCCGTGGGTCTTGAGATCGAGATTGAAGGGCCGGGCGTGGCCGAACTCCTCCAGAAACTCGGCCAGCGTCAGCAGCCAGGAGAGCGCGCGGCGTAACTCGACATAATCCGCGTCGGCGACCACCACGCGCTGCCCGTCGATCGTCACCGCCGCGTCGTGGATCAGCACCAGGGCGCCGTCGCGGGTGCGGCGCAGGTCGCACTCCAGCATGTCGGCGCCGACAGCCAGCGCGTGGCGGAAGGCCGCGCGCGAGTTCTCGACATCGCGCGGCGAGCCGCCGCGGTGCGCGATGATCAGCGGGCGGGCGGGGTTCACGGCGCGGCGCCTGGTCCGTGCTCGCGCACGAGGCGGGCGCGCACATACCGGTAGAGCGCGATCAGGCCGATCAGGTAGGCGAAGCCGAGGAGGTAGGAGGCGAGCACGTCGGTCAGCCAGTGGTGGCCAAGATAGACGCGCGAGGCGCCGACCAGCGCTACGAAGGCGCCGACGACCATCAGCACCGCCCAGCGGATCGGGCTGGTGGCCCTGGTGAAGACGATGTAGCTGAGGAAGCCCCAGAAGGCGAGGTAGTGCAACACGTGGCCGCTGGGGAAACTGCTGTGCAGGATCTTGGCCGGCGCCACGCGAATGCCGAAGCCCTGCGGGCGCGGGCGATTGACTACGAGCTTGGTCAGGAAGTTGCCGAAGCTGGCCAGCCAGGCCAGGCCGAGGAAGAGACTCTCCAGCCGGAAGCGCAGCGCCCAGAGCGCAGCCACGACCGAGGCCGGCAGCAGCATGCTCTGCGGGCGGAAGCCGAACCAGCTAACGGCGGTCATCAGCCGCGCCAGGAAGGGGTGGCGGCGGCGCTGGAAGTGGAGCGTGGCGTCGATGTCGAGCCGGATCTGGCGGTTGAAGCGCACCAGCACCAGCAGCGCCAGGTAGCCGCCGAAGGCGAACAGCGCGGCGATCAGGAAGGCGCGCCCGCGCCGCCGCTGCACCATGATCGGCGCGGGCGACGGGCGCGGGGCGCGCGTGACTACCGCTTCCAGTTCGTGGGTCGTCTCCGCCATGTGCCTCCTCTGGGCTCCGACCGTTCGCCAACGAAAAATACGCAAGAGCCGGCCCATGTCTACGGCAGAGACGAGGCTCTCGACACCGGTTGGTGGCGTGTGCAGCTTGGATCCTTCGACTGCGCTCAGAATGCCAGGGTGAGCGAGCGGCCTAGCGGACGACACTGATCATCGTCGTCCGCCACATCTTTAACCCTGTCATCCCGAGCGGAGTCGAGGGATC